>WOZO01000215.1 GCA_011620315.1 Sideroxydans sp.
GCAGGTTTATGCCGACCGTCGAACTATGCCGAACCGCCGGTCTTATCCTAGCGTTTTCCAGGATTTAGAAGTCACGGGATCGGCATAGCGTAGGGTCTCTCCGTTGCAACTAAGGCGAAGGAGAGCACCCATGAATGCAAGTGATTATCTGAAGCGCAGCGCACTGTATCGGAAGCTGGTCCACGGTCCGCATCACGAGTTTGCAAGAGTTTACGCTGCCAGAATGGCGAATGAAGGCTTGGGTCAGCGGAGCGTGTGGCGCTCGCTGAGCCTGTTTCGAGACCTGATGGACTGGCATTTAGGCAATGGACATGATCCGCGGGATTTAAGCGAAGGTCATCTCGAAGATTTTCTTGAGCATCGTTTCAAACACTGGAGCCCCGACACGGGCGACCGATCGGCACTACGACGCTTGCTTTGCGCGTTACGGGAAGAGGGCTTAATACCAGCTGCGCTTCCGGTAGAGCGCACCGAGAACGAGCAGATCGTGGATGCATTCGCGGCATATCTCTCGAATGAGAGAGGGCTCGCGGCCTCGACGGTGAGTAGCCACAAGCTTCTATCACATCGGTTTCTAAGGGAGGTCTGTCCTGATGGCGCAGATGGGTTTGCAGCACTCACCCCGCAGATTGTCATTGGGTATGTCGAACGACATGCGCTCGATGGCTCCGCTGACAGCGGCAAGGCAATGTGCGGTGTGGTGCGCGCGTTCCTGCGCTACTTGCATTTGAAGGGCTTCATTTCGACGGCGTTGGCCGATTGTGTGCCGTCCATCCGCCGCTGGCGACTTGCCGGTCTTCCAACATTCCTGCCGCCAGAGAAGGTCCAGCAGGTTCTCGATGTCTGTGATCGGACGACGGCAATGGGTCATCGGGACTATGCGGTTCTGATGATCCTGGCCAAGCTCGGCTTGCGCGCCAGCGAAGTTGCGACCCTCGATCTTGACGATATCGACTGGCAGTCGGGGACAATTCTCGTGCACGGTAAGGGGCGACGGCAAGCGACTATGCCACTACGTCACGACGTCGGAACAGCTATTGTGTCCTATATCCGGCACGGGCGCCCGCCATCTGCGTGTCGACGACTTTTCCTACGAACACTTGCCCCGCACGTGGGTTTTTCCTCTGGCTGCGCCATCACGTGGATCGCCAAGCAAGCACTCGAACGGGCAGGCATTGAAGGCTATGCACATCACGGCGCCCATCTTTTCCGCCACAGCCTTGCGACCGATCTTTTGCGGTCGGGCGCCAGCTTTGCCGAGATCGGCCAATTGCTCCGCCATCGAAGTATCGACAGTACAAGGATCTATGCCAAGCTCGACATCGACAAGCTGCGTGAACTGAGCCTGCCCTGGCCGGGAGGTGTCCAATGAGCCGGCTTCGCACTGCCCTCAACCGTTATGTCGGCATGCGCCAAGGGCTGGGATACAAATATGACGGTCCGGCACGACGATTGTCGGAGTTCGTCACTTTTATGGAAGCCCGCGGCGCCGAGACCATCACGACTGATCTGGCGATGGAATGGGTCACCTCGATGGGTCGGCAGCCGAGTTGGTCCATCCGACTGGCCGATGTGCGCTGTTTTGCTCAGCACCTTGTTCATTTCGATCCTTTGACGGAAGTGCCGCCAAGCGACGCCGTACCGCCGGCGCGGAGAACAAGGCCCTACATCTATAGCGATATCGAGATTCAGGAACTTCTGGCGGCGGCTCTGTCGTTGCCGCCGGCCAACGCCCTTCGACGCTGGACATATCACTGTCTGTTCGGACTGATAGCGGTGGCCGGCCTGCGCCATTCCGAAGCGCTCGGCCTGCTCCGTGAAGACGTCGATCTCGACCAAGGCATCCTTATCATTCGCGAGACGAAGTTCGGCAAGTCGAGGCTGGTGCCGTTGCATGCCACGACAATCGCTGTCCTGTCAGACTATGCCGCCCGACGCGATGCACACCTTGGTACGCCGCGCACTCCCAATTTCTTCGTCGCCGAACAAGGCGGCAGATTGCTGCATCAATACGTGCACCGCGTGTTCTGGCGACTATCCCGGCAAATTGGACTACGGAAGGAAGGGGAACGCAACGGTCCACGGATTCATGACCTTCGTCACCGTTTCGCCGTCCAGACCTTGATCAACTGGCATCGCGCTGGTGAGGATGTGGAACGCGAACTGCCGGTTCTCTCAACCTTCCTCGGCCATTCGAATGTCCGCGATACCTACTGGTACCTGTCCGCCGCACCTGAACTGATGAACCATGCCGTACAGCGGTTGGACAAGCGCTGGGAGGTTCGGTCATGAGACGCACGAACGACCTGGCCGTGCTGATCGAGCGGTGGTTCACAGATCGGCTCATGAAGCATCGAGGTGTAAGTTCCAACACCATTGCCTCCTATCGCGACACCTTCAGGCTTCTGTTTGCGTTTGCACAGACGCGCCTTGGGAGATCGCCATCTCAGTTGACACTGAGGGATTTAGACGCGCCTTTCATCGGCGCATTCCTGGAGGATCTTGAGACGAAGAGAGCCGCCTCGGTGAGAACCCGGAATCTCCGCCTCACAGCCGTCCGATCCTTCTTCCGATATGCAGCGTTCGAAGAGCCGGCATATAGCGCCCACATTCAGCGTGTGCTCGCGATCCCCAGCAAGCGATGTGACAAGCGGCAGCTTCAGTTTCTAACCAGGCCCGAGATTGAAGCGATCCTGGACTGCACGGATCGAAGCACATGGCTCGGGCGCCGCGATTACACTCTTCTCTTGCTGGCCGCGCAAACGGGGCTGCGGGTCTCGGAGATTGTCGACCTCGACCGAGACGCCGTAATGCTTGGCCGCGGGGCATATGTCCAATGCATCGGAAAAGGCCGCAAAGAGCGAAGTACGCCGCTCACAAAGATTGCACAGCAGGCCCTCCGGTGTTGGCTTAAGGAACCTAGAAAGCGAGGCGCAACGGCTCTCTTTCCGAACAAACACGGCGGCAGGCTCAGCACTGACAGCGTGCAGGCACTGCTGAACAAATATGTCGCCAAAGCACGCCAGCACTGCGTCTCCCTTCGCTCAAAGCGTGTGTCGCCTCATGTCTTGCGGCACTCCGCTGCCATGGAATTGCTGCAAGCTGGCGTCGACTGCTCGGTCATCGCCCTATGGCTGGGCCACGAGGCGATGGAAACGACGCTGACCTATCTTCATGCACATATCGAGCTGAAGGAAACCGCACTCGCAAAGCTGAAGCCGTACGAACGCGCCAAGGCCGAGCGATTTCGACCAAGCGACCGGCTTCTGGAATTCCTGAACACCCTCTGAGCATAAGAACTATGCCGAGTGTCAACGATAGGCTCCCGAGAAAACCAGCCGGAAAAGCACTGTGCGCCGCACTCATCGGAAAAGGCATTCGGCATAGTTCGACGGTCGGCATAAACTTGCAAGCTCAATGACGTCGAGCCGATGGCCTATCTCACTGACGTCCTCACCAGGATCATCTGCGGCCACAAGCAAAACCGCATCGACGAACTCTTGCCATGGAATTACACTC
>WOZO01000199.1:0-1651 GCA_011620315.1 Sideroxydans sp.
CACGCCCATCAAGCAGGCGTCGTACACCGATCGATCCGCCCCTGCGAGAGGCTTCGACTGCTCGAAGTACTCGCCGACAATTTCCAACAGGATGTCGACGTAGTCTCGGCCCTCGGGTGCGTTCTTCACTCCGATTGCGGTGAACAAATCCTTGAACTTCTCGAAGTTGCCCGGAGGAATGGTGAAGGCGTAGCGACCAAGCTGCTGGGGCATCCAGAAAAGCTGGTTGGACCGAACATAGCCCTTCTGGCTTTCGATGTAGATGAACGGTTCGCCGGACAGTGCTGAAATGAAAGGGCTCTCGTCTTTCGATCTCTCGTTCAGAATCTGATACGTGGTGAACGGGGCTGGTGAATTTTTTGCTACGCAGTGCCGAAGGTGATTAATGACCAGAGCGGTTTCTGGCTCCAATGCAACGTTCAATTTTTTCAGCAAGTCCTGATTGAGTCTTGCCATGTTTCGAAAATCGAGAACTGATGCTTGAGACGAGAAGGCTTCGGCACGATATGGCGCATACAGTGAGTTCGCGGAATACCAGTCCTCGTCGTCGTCAATTGCAGGGAAGCATGCCGACCTTTTGAGATTGTTAATAGCGACCTGGAAAAATGGCTGTTCCTTCCACTCCTCATAGTGACCACACAGGACATAGAAAGCCTCACCGCTGGCGCGCTTTGCATCTTCAGTCGGCAAGTATTTTTCTGCGATGAAGAGCATCCGCTCCACCAAGTGCCGCGCAAGGGGTGACCGGCGAATTCCGAGGCTGTCGATGAAGGTGTGGACCGACCGGTCGTCGGGCACTCGACTGGCATCAAGCCAAAGGTGCGTCGCATCGCCAAGCACCTTCACCAAGTCATCGGTGCGCCTGTAGGTGTTGGTCGGACGCGACCACCGCCCGTCCTGAGTCGGCACGATCGGGAGGGCCCCCAGCCGTCCGCGGATGTTCTCGTCATTCACGAGCGCCGGGTGGCTGGCGAGTTCAGTGATGAGGCGGGTGTACTTCTGCGCGTCCAGTGGCCCGTCGTCGTTGAAGAACCGCGGCAGTACGTTTTGTACGAATGCCTCGATCGTCTGCGTCTGAACGCCAAGCTTGCTCGACACGAACTCTCTTGCGGAATCAGTCAGGACGGACGTCTCAAGAAGGTCGGCCTGTCCGGTGGGATCGGTGAAGTTGCCGGGCAGGAGCGCCTGGGTCGCCTTGATGAGACCTCGACCGGATAGCCAGATCGGTAGGTTCCGGAGTTCCTGATACACCGCCTTCTCGACGTTGCCTTGACGATCGAGGTCCGCGAACATGGCATACAGGTCGCGCAACTCTGACTGCTTAACGCCAATGACATCTTCGACGGGCTCGCTGGCACACATCGAGCTGATGTGATTGACGACCGCGCCGAGCTCAAGTTGTCGGATCAGGCGCGCAATCTTTGGGAATCCAAGGATGTGATGCGCTGCAATCGCCAGCCTTGGCAGCAGCGAAGCGACGCGTCCAGCCTCCAGCGCTGCAGGCGCCACAAAAGATTGGCTGATCGTGACCGCGTACAGATGTTCCGTGACGACGAATGGGATGGCCAGCAACCGCTGAATAGCAGGATTCGTGACTGGCGTCTGGTTTGCGGCATCCGGCAGCAGATCGTTGACCATGCTCCAAAGTGGG
>WOZO01000199.1:1751-3509 GCA_011620315.1 Sideroxydans sp.
TGGCGTCTGGTTTGCGGCATCCGGCAGCAGATCGTTGACCATGCTCCAAAGTGGGTAGTAGAAATTCTCCAGTCTCTCCATGTCAATTGGCACCTGACCTGGGGACTGCGGCGACAAAGCTTGCCCAAGCAATGTCACCAAGCGATCGAAGGTGAGGATTGGCGCACCTAATTCTTGGATCGTGTTCCTGAAAGAATTGATCTCTTCGGCAACGAACCTTCCACCGAACTCAAGCAGCGTCTTCGATTGCTGACTCGTCGGATAACCTTTAAAGGGAAGAAAGATGCCATGAGGGCGCTGAACGCTACCGTCTTGGGCCAACGCAATATGTGCCTGGGCCCCAGTCACTTTCAGCCGTTCCCAGAATCGCTTGTAGCAAGTCGGGTGGTTCGACGGCTTTGACAGCTCAAACGCCCGCGCCAGGATCTGCCAGAGTTGGACGTCTCCGAGCATCTTCCGCAGGCCCTCGGGGTCTCCGGCGAGTTCGGTTGCGGCAGCATCAATGAGCATGGCATTCCAAGCTTGTTCATGATTAAACGATGCTTGGTTATCGTGCTTGGCAAACTGAATTGACTTTCGATCAGACTCTGGAAAGAAGTCCGCGTTGATGTGCATCGGCAATCCGGTCGACTGCTCGGTGGGCAAGAACGCGTAAAGCACTCCCTCGGCCTGGGGCTCCGGATCGATCCGCAACCCGATGCTGATCTTGGTGCCGCGACCGAGCGACTCAAGGCGGGGATGCGCGGCATACAGCCGCACAGCAGCCTCCGCAACATCGGCCCGCAAGATGTGCCATTGCTCGACCTCGCCACTCGGGCGGAAACTGACGATCAGGTCAGTCCCATCACCACGATTCAGGTCGCATGCCAACAGCAGTTCGCCGTTTCGCCGAACTTCCGCTGTCCGGACATGCCGGAGGAACAACAAGCTCTTGCGAAGAACCTTCTGAAAATCCTCGACGAGCTGGTCGATGTGAGCGGCGCTAACGTGCGACACCCCAAGCGCAAGCCGAGCTTTGGTATTGGGATCGTCAGCCCAAGGCAAGAAGAACGCGGTGCCTTCGGGTTGATCGAATGGCTCGATGAACCACTGTCCTTCCTCGGGGTGAAGCGTCAGCTTGACACCGGAGGACCGGATCTCCGGGTGGTCCGTGACCTGATACGTCGAAACGAAGCCGATGCCGAAGCGTCCGATGTTCTCGCCACGAGAAAGCTTTCCCCCGCTGCCAACATCCGCGATTCGGTGATAGTCGCAGCTGTAGTTGTTGCTGGCGATGAAGCTGCAAGGCCGCGTGTGCAGATCGCCGCAGTAGGTGAACTTGCCACTATTGACGACAAGAAGGCCCCGGTCGGTGATGTCGAAGACAATGGATTCTGCTTTGGCGTCGTCCGCGTTCTGAATGAGCTCCAAGGCCATGACGTCGTAGCCCTGAAGTCCAGCGAGGTGGCTCCGGATATTGCCGAGGAGGTTTGCGGTGTATGAGCCGCTTCTGCGGGGTTGGGTTTCCTGATCCATTCTTGTGCCTAGCCTTATCTCTTACGAAACCGTTTTAAATCAATAATTTTATCCATTGCGCAAGCTCGAACTTTATCCTCTTCGAATAACGGCATGGACGATCCGTTCTTGAAAACCGGAAGCCGCTCCCAGGACCTTTCCCATGGGAACAGTATCCCCAACGGATTTTCCCCGGCCCGGCGGCGGACAGGGTTAAAATGCCGCCATGACCGATGTAACCGCTTTGCTCGATGGACTGAATCC
>WOZO01000178.1 GCA_011620315.1 Sideroxydans sp.
TGAAACCTGGCACCTGGACATCGAGGAGTTCCTGGAACTGCGCAAGAACACCGGTGACGACCGTCGCCGCACGCACGATATGAATACCTCCAACTGGATCCCGGACCTGTTTATGAAGCGCGTGATGGAGGGCGCAGAGTGGACGTTGTTCTCGCCTTCGACTTGCCCGGATCTGCACGACAAGTTCGGCGCGGCGTTTGAAAAATCCTACCTGGGTTATGAGGCGAAAGTCGCCGGCGGCGAGATCAAATTGTTCCGCAAGGTGCCGGCGCAGAGTCTGTGGCGCAAGATGCTGACCATGCTGTTCGAAACCGGCCATCCATGGGTCACATTCAAGGATCCGTGCAACATCCGCTCGCCGCAGCAGCATGTGGGCGTAGTACACAGTTCCAACCTGTGCACAGAGATCACCCTGAACACTTCGGCAGACGAGATCGCCGTGTGCAACCTGGGTTCGGTGAACCTGACGGCACACTTGACCGCCGATGGTCAGATCGACCACGAGAAGCTGCAGCGCACGGTGCATACCGCCATGCGCATGCTGGATAACGTGATCGACATCAACTACTATGCCGTTGCCAAGGCGCGCAATTCCAACCTGAAACACCGTCCGGTCGGTCTGGGCATCATGGGCTTTCAGGATTGTCTGCATACTTTGCGCATCCCTTATTCCTCGGAAGCGGCTGTCGAGTTCGCCGATCGTTCGATGGAAGCAGTCTGTTATTACGCCTACTGGGCTTCCACCGAGCTGGCCGAAGAACGCGGCCGTTATGCCTCGTATCGTGGCAGCTTGTGGGAGCAGGGTGTCCTGCCGCATGACAGTCTGGACATGTTGCGCGAAGCGCGCGGCGGCTATGTCGAGGTCGACACCTCGGTCACCATGGACTGGGACGCGCTGCGTACACGTATCCGTCAACACGGCATGCGCAATTCGAACTGCGTGGCGATTGCACCGACCGCGACCATTTCCAACATCATCGGCGTCTCAGCCTGCATCGAGCCCACCTACCAGAACATCTTCGTCAAATCGAACCTGTCAGGCGAGTTCACCGTCATCAATGAGCATCTGGTGACCGACCTGAAGAAACTTGGCTTGTGGGACGAGGTGATGGTGGCCGACCTGAAATATTTCGACGGCAGCCTGACCAAGATCGACCGCATCCCGGCGGAACTGCGCAGTCTTTATGCGACAGCGTTCGAGGTCGAACCCAAGTGGCTGATCGAAGCGGCTTCGCGCCGCCAGAAGTGGATCGATCAGGCGCAGTCACTGAATATCTACATGTCCGGCGTATCCGGCCGCAAGCTGGATGAGACTTACAAGCTGGCCTGGGTGCGCGGGCTGAAGACCACGTATTACCTGCGCACCTTGGGCGCAACTTCTGCCGAAAAATCAACGTCGCGCGCCGGATCGCTGAATGCGGTGTCGAGCGGGGGGGCGGGTGAGATGTCGGCAGCGCCGACAACTGAAGAAACACAGTTCTGCTCGATCAACAACCCGGAGTGCGAAGCCTGTCAGTAACACTCAAATGATGCGGCTCGGCGGCCAGCCGAGCCGTGGCGTATAGAAATCACCTCCCGCACCTGCGCGGGGATACAAGAAGAAAAGGACTACACATGCTGAATTTCGAAGATGATGTGATGCCGACGGCCGCGCCTGCCGCTGCACGCATGGGCGCACTGGGAGTGGGATCCGCTCCTGTTGCCGAGCACGACTACACCATCGCCTCGGTCTCGACCGGCCGCATCCGCGTGGAAGACAAGCGTTTGATCAATGGTCATGCGGACGTGAACCAGCTGGTTCCGATCAAATACAACTGGGCTTGGGAAAAATACAATGCAGGCAACGCGAACCACTGGTTGCCGCAAGAGATCAACATGTCGGCCGATATCGCGTTATGGAAGAATCCGAACGGCCTGACCGAGGATGAGCGCCGTCTGGTCATGCGCAACCTGGGTTTTTTCTCCACCGCCGACAGTCTGGCTGCGAACAACATCGTGCTGGGCACCTATCGCCACATCACTGCGCCCGAATGCCGCCAGTACCTGCTGCGTCAGGCATACGACGAAGCGATCCATACGCATGCTTACCAATACATCGTGGAAAGCCTGGGGATGGACGAGGGTGAGGTGTTCAATATGTACCACGAGGTCAAGAGCATCCGCGACAAGGATGAGTTCCTGCTGCCTTTCATCGATACCTTGACCAACCCGGAATTCAAGACAGGTACGCTGGAGAACGACCAGAAGTTGCTGGAATCCCTGATCGTGTTCGCGTGCATCATGGAAGGCCTGTTCTTCTACGTCGGCTTCGTGCAAGTGCTGGCACTGGGTCGCCAGAACAAGATGACGGGTGCTGCAGAGCAGTTCCAGTACATCCTGCGCGACGAGTCGCTGCACCTGAACTTCGGGGTGGACATGGCCAACCAGATCAAACTGGAGAATCCGCAGTTGTGGACGCCGGAATTCAAAGAGCGCCTGAAAGGACATTTCACCAAGGCGGTGGAGCTGGAATACCGCTATGCCGAAGACACCATGCCGCGCGGCGTGCTGGGCCTCAATGCCGGCATGTTCAAGGAATACCTGCGTTTCATTGCCAATCGCCGTTGCCAGCAGATCGGTATCGATGCGCTCTACCCGGGAGCGACCAACCCATTCCCATGGATGGCGGAGATGATCGATTTGAAGAAAGAAAAAAACTTTTTTGAGACGCGCGTGACCGAATATCAGACCGGCGGAGCGCTGTCTTGGGATTGATGCCGTGGTGCAGTTGAGGCAATAAAAATTTCGCTCCGAAATGGGGCGAAATTTTTTGGTAAATATGTTCTGAAAAAAATGAATGCGCGCTGAGTAAAGAAAGTTAAAAAAACAGCGATTGCTTATTGACATCAAACATATTTCGGATAAAGTTGCAACCGCAAGATGTAGTGAAAAAATCCACGAAAACTACAACTTATAGTTGTGGCGGATATAAAAAAGGGGGCTTCGCTTGCGCGAACTCGATATTCAGGCAGCAACTACATTTCCGGTTTCACCTTTTGCGCCGAAAGCGCAATTGAAAAACGAGATCTTTCTCGAGGGCACTTCTCCCTCCAAATTCACAGAACAAAATTTTGAGCCGTCAAAGATGCCTGGCTTTGGCGCGGCGCATGCAGCTTTTCATATTGGGGCGGAAGCTGGGCATGCATAGATGCGGTATCGGATCGATGGTGCGCATGACTTGCGCCGCAAGGGCTTTGGTATTGCTGCTTTGCAGCATGCTGGAGGAGTAGTAAGTGTTGTTCTTATTAACTTTCATATCTCAAGGAGGTTGAAATGGTAGCAGCAAAGAAAGTCAAACCAGCAGCAAAGAAGTCGGCAGCGAAGAAAGCAGTCGCCGCCAAGAAACCGGTAGCGAAGAAAGCAGTCGCCGCCAAGAAGCCGGTAGCAAAGAAAGCAGTTGCCGCCAAGAAACCGGCAGCGAAGAAAGCAGTTGCCGCCAAGAA
>WOZO01000222.1 GCA_011620315.1 Sideroxydans sp.
GGCACGCCTGGAACGGCGCAGGCACGCTCGACTGGCCGGCCTACGCCGCCGCGCTACCTGCGTTGGCGAATTCGGTATCGCGCTGGTCGGCATCCCTGGCAAAACATCGCGATCTGGCCAGCAATCTTGTGCAGTTCTGCCTTGCAAGGCTAAAATAGGCGGTTATCAATCCCCCTTTGCTGGAAGCAAACTCACACGAAAGCGTATTCAAATGAAAATCGCACAAGAACTCCGCGCCGGTAATGTCGTCATGGTGGGCAATGACCCGCTGGTGGTACAGAAGGCCGAATACAACAAATCCGGCCGCAGTTCCGCTGTGGTCAAGTTCAAATTCAAGAACCTGCTCAGCGGTGCCGCCTCGGAAGCCGTCTACAAGGCCGACGACAAGTTCGACCAGGTCGTGCCCGACCGCAAGGAATGCACTTATTCCTACTTTGCCGAACCCATGTATGTGTTCATGGACACCGAGTACAACCAGTACGAAGTCGAAGCCGAAAACATGGGCGACGCCGTGAACTACATCGAAGACGGCATGCCGGTGGAAGTCGTGTTCTACGACGGCAAGGCGATTTCCGTCGAAATGCCCAACAGTGTCGTGCGCGAAGTGATCTACACCGAACCGGCCGTCAAGGGCGATACCTCGGGCAAGGTCATGAAGCCGGCCAAGATCACCACCGGATTCGAGTTGCCCGTGCCGCTGTTTGTTGAAATCGGCGACAAGATCGAAATCGACACGCGCACGGCGGAATACCGCAACCGCGTCAAGTGAGAAGTAAGCCGAAATAATGACCAACCCGGCCAGCCCAGCCAGACCGGCTAAACACACATTGCTGAAAGTTTGCATCGGCGTGCTGGGCGGGGGGCTGGTCCTGTTTGCCGCCTATATCTGGCTGGCCTTGCAGTACAGCTATTCGGACGGCGAACGCGCGGGCTTCATGCAGAAATTTTCGCGCAAGGGCTGGCTGTGCAAAACATGGGAAGGCGAACTGGCGCTGGTCGCCATGCCCGGATCAACGCCGGAAAAGTTCTACTTCACCGTACACGATGATGCGCTCGCGGCAAAGATCAACAGCCAGATGGGACAGCGCGTTGCCCTCACCTATGAACAGCACAAAGGCTTGCCGGGCAACTGTTTTGGCGACACGGAATATTTTGTGCACGAGAGCCGCACCGTCACCGGCCCTTGATCAGCGCGGCGGGCGTCTGTAGTTATCTATAGCTGCCCGTAGCCGCCGCACCAAATCCTCCTTCACCGCGCGCCGGCATCTTATGCGCCTCACCGAACTCAAGCTCCCCCTCGATCACACAGCGGAAGATCTCCGCGCGGAAATCATCCGCAGGCTGCGCATTGCGCCGGATGAACTGCTCGCTTACACGATCTACCGGCGCAGCTTTGATGCACGCAAGGCGTCCGCCATCGTGCTCACCTACACACTTGATGTCGAGCTGAAAAACGAATCGGCTGTGCTCGCCAGCCTCCAGGGCGAGCCTCATGTCGGTCCCACGCCGGACACGAGTTATCACTTCGTCACCCCCGCGCCAGCAGTATCAGCAGTGCCGCCTGCGCTGCGTCCCATCGTCATCGGCACCGGCCCCTGCGGGCTGTTCGCCGGGTTGATCCTGGCGCAGATGGGTTTGCGCCCGCTGATCCTCGACCGTGGCAAGGCCGTGCGCGAACGCACCAAGGACACCTGGGGGTTCTGGCGGCAAGGGCAATTGAACCCCGAATCAAATGTCCAGTTCGGCGAAGGTGGTGCAGGGACATTTTCCGACGGCAAGCTGTACAGCCAGGTGCGCGACCCGGCATACCGCAGCCGCAAGGTGCTCACCGAATTCGTCAAGGCCGGCGCGCCGGAAGAAATCCTGTATGTCGCCAAACCGCATATCGGCACCTTTCGCCTGGTCTCGATGGTGGAAAACATGCGCGCCAGCATCCTGGCGCTGGGCGGCGAGATCCGTTTCCAGAGCCGCGTGGATGACGTGCACATTGACGACGGGAAAATTCACGGCATCACGCTCACCAACGGCGAATCCAGCGAATTCATTGCCGCTGACCATGTTGTGCTGGCCATCGGGCACAGCGCCCGCGACACCTTTGAAATGTTGCATCGGCGTGGCGTGCACATGGAACCCAAGGCCTTCTCGATCGGCGTGCGCATCGAGCATCCGCAATCCCTGATCGACGCTGCACGCTTCGGCAAAAATGCCGGCCATCCGATGCTGGGCGCCGCCGACTACAAGCTGGTGCATCACTGCCGCAACCAGCGCTCGGCCTACAGCTTTTGCATGTGCCCCGGCGGCACGGTAGTCGCCGCGGCATCCGAGCCGGGACGAGTGGTCACCAATGGCATGAGCCAGTATTCGCGCAACGAACGCAATGCCAACAGCGCCATCGTCGTCGGCGTCTCGCCCGCTGACTATCCGGCGCGCTATCCCGGCGACCCGCTTGCCGGCGTCGAGTTTCAGCGCCACTGGGAAACCCTGGCCTTTGCGGCGGGCGGCAGCGATTACCGGGCACCCGCCCAACGCCTGGGCGACTTTCTCGCCGGGCGACCATCCACCGCGCTGGGGTCAGTGCTGCCGTCCTACACGCCGGGCATCCACCTGACCGACTTGTCCGCCTGCCTGCCGGATTACGTCACGCAGGCGCTGCGCGAAGCCCTGCCCGCCTTTAACCGCAGCATCAAAGGCTTTGCGCTGGATGATGCACTGCTGACCGGCATCGAAACACGTACCTCATCACCGCTACGCATCACGCGCGATGAAAACTTTCAAAGCCTGAATGTGCGCGGCCTCTTCCCTGCCGGCGAAGGCGCGGGTTATGCCGGTGGAATTTTGTCAGCCGCCATTGACGGCATCAAGGTGGCCGAGGCGGTAGCCCTTAGCCTCAGCGGCCATTAATCCGGTCCGCCGTCCTGCCATCCGCTACGGCGAGGATCCGTAGCGGCGAGGAGAGCGTACTTTGCTCGACCGCCCTGCTGCGCAGGGGCTTCATCAGAGCGTTTTTTGCTTGACCGCCTTGTAGCGCATCCACAGCGAAGCGGGCAGGGGTTTTTCTGCCCCTTCTTGCTGTGCAGTTGGTTCATCAGTTGCTTCATCAGCGCCGACTTTTCAGGCGGCTTGACCGGTCAGGCCGGGGATTTCCGTTTTACATAGTCACCATGCATCATCACCGACTCGCCGGCAATCACCGTTTTGCCGGCGACGGTGCAGACGGCGTCCAGCACGATGCGGCCTTTTGCGGGAATGATTTCCTTGACAGTGATTTTCGCCTTCACCGTATCGCCCGGCCGTACAGGCGCTTTGAATGCCAGCGTCTGGTTCAAATAGATCCAGCCAGCGCCCGGCAGGCGATTGCCCAGGACGGCCGAGATCAGGCTGCCGACCAGCATGCCATGCGCAATACGTCCGCCAAATGGCGTGGTACGCGCATACTCTTCGTCAATGTGCAACACATTGGCATCCGTCGACAC
>WOZO01000149.1 GCA_011620315.1 Sideroxydans sp.
CCCCATCCCTCCCCCGAAAGGAGAGGGAACAAACGCTTGACTTTCATTGGACGAAGGTGACTTGACTGATCTTGACTCTGCTGCCTTGTTCCGAGTTTAACTTCCATCAGGCGCAGTTTTATTGGGGAAGCGAACTTTTCGCCTCCCGTCAATCCGACAGACTTAATTACCGCCCGACAGACTTTATTGTTTCCCATCTGTTACGTGACAATAAAGATTTGAACGCAGAGTACGATAAATCAGCCAGTTATCTGGCACAACAGTTTCGTTTATTCCCTATTAAAGTCTTAAACTATATTGGCACGTAATACCATCACCGCTGCTTACCAGCCCGATTCACGCTCCGGTGTTGCGCTGATCTTGTGTATGGAAAGGTCGGCGCCGTTGAACTCTTCTTCCTTGTCGAGGCGGATGCCCACCAGTTTCTTGATGACGCCATAGACCACGAAGCCGCCGGCCAACGCGATGCCGATGCCCATCAGCGTGCCGATCAGTTGCGACATGAAACTGACTCCGCCCAGACCGCCCAGCGCTTTTGCGCCGAAGATGCCGACGGCGATGCCGCCCCATGCGCCGCACAGGCCGTGCAGCGGCCACACGCCGAGCACATCGTCGATCTTCCAGCGGTTCTGGGTGAGGGTGAACATGACGACGAACAGCGCGCCGGCCACACCGCCGACGATCAGCGCACCGATGGGATGCATCAGGTCGGAACCGGCGCACACGGCGACCAGACCGGCCAGCGGACCGTTATGTACGAAGCCGGGGTCGTACTTGCCCACCCACAACGCGGTGAGCGTGCCGCCGACCATGGCCATCAGTGAATTCACGGCGACCAGACCGCTGATACCGGTGATGGTCTGCGCGCTCATCACGTTGAAGCCGAACCAGCCGACAGTGAGTATCCACGCCCCCAGTGCCAGGAAAGGGATGCTGGAAGGCGGATGGGCGGAGATACGACCTTCCTTGGTGTAACGACCATGGCGCGCGCCGAGCAGCAGCACGGCGGCCAAGCCTATCCAGCCACCGACGGCATGCACCACCACGGATCCGGCGAAGTCATGGAAACTGGCACCGAAGCTGGCGTTCAGCCAGTCCTGCACACCGTAGGCACCGTTCCAGGCGATACCTTCGAAGAACGGATAGACGAAGCCGACCAGCATGAAGGTGGCGGCCAGTTGCGGGTTGAACTTGGCACGCTCTGCGATGCCGCCGGAGACGATGGCCGGGATGGCGGCTGCAAAGGTCATCAGGAAGAAGAACTTGACCAGGTCGTAGCCGTTCTTCTGCGCAAGCTGCTCTGCACCGGCAAAGAAATGGATGCCGTAAGCGATGCCATAACCGATGAAGAAGTAGGCGATGGTGGAGATCGCCAGGTCGCTCAATATCTTGACCAGCGCGTTGACCTGATTTTTCTTTCTTACCGTACCGAGCTCCAGAAAGGCGAAGCCCGCGTGCATCGCGAGCACCATGATGGCACCGAGCAGAATGAAAAGTGCATCGCTGCTGACCTTGAGTTCTTCCATGACATTCTCCGAAAAAGTGCAAAACATAATGACGCATGCAAGCACTGTGCCAGCCCGTACATGCAATGATTAATCAATGTGTTATCCAGGATGCCGCCACCAACAAGGTGCTGCACACACCATTGCGGTGCACCGCGCACCATTCTTGCGCCTTATTTTGGTGCGGACCAGCCCTCATGCAGCACCTTTTCCAGCCAGAACAGACCGACGATGGTCTTGCTGTCGGTGATCTTGCCGGCACATATCCATGCCATGGCTTCTTCGAGAGACAATTCGAACACTTCCAGAAATTCGCCCTCATCCAGCTTGCTGCCCTGATGGCTCAAGCCGCGTGCGATGAAGTATTCCATGCGTTCGTCGGAATAGCCGATGCAGGGCGCGGCCGTGGTGAGATGCGTCCATTCACGCGCCACATAGCCGGTCTCTTCCAGCAGCTCGCGTTGCGCGGTGACGAGAATGTCTTCGCCCGTGTCAATCTTGCCTGCGGGCAATTCGATGAAATCGCAGTGCCAGGGATAACGATGCTGGCGCTCCATCAACAGCTTGCCGTTGTCCAGGATGGCCAGCATGGCGACCGCGCCGGGATGGTTGAGGTATTCGCGCGTGCTGGTGCTGCCGTCCGGCAGTTGCACATTGTCCTTCAGCATCGTGAGGAAGCCGCCTTCATACATCACGCGGCTGTCGAGTTTCTTTTCGGTCAGATCCATGTCAGTTCTTCCTTATTACGAGAATACATCCCTCAAATGAAAACTCCCGCCGTAGCGGGAGTGTTCGTCGGTTCATATGCCTGTCAGGGCAACAGCAAGGACTGCTGCACCGAAGCGGCACAGATCGCCATCAGCGTGTTGGGCATGATGCCGAGCATCAGCACCGCCAGACCGTTGATAGAGATGAGCAGCGTGCTGTCCGGCTGCATATAGACCTTCTCGTGGCTTTCCGGCGCATAGAAGTACATCAGCTTGACGATGCGCAGGTAGTAGAACGCGCCGATCAGCGAGAAGATCACCGCGGCAATCACCAAGGGCAGATGTCCGGCTTGCAGAGCGGCATTCAGCACGGCGAACTTGGCGTAAAAGCCAACTGTCGGCGGCACACCTGCCATGGAGAACATCAGCAGCAGCATCATGAAGGCGAGCCACGGACTGCGCTGGTTGAGGCCCTTGAAGTCGTTCAGGTTGTCGGCCTCGAAACCCTCGCGCGACAGCAGCATGATCATGCCGAAACCGCCCAGTGTCATCAGCACGTAGATCACGGCATAGAACATGGCCGAGCTGTATCCGTCCAGCGAGCCGCTCAACACACCGAGCAGCAGGAAGCCCATATGCGCGATGGTCGAGTAGGCGAACATGCGCTTGATATTGGTCTGCGCGATGGCGGTGATGTTGCCCACGCCCATCGACAGCACCGCCAGCACCGCCAGCATGCCTGCCCAGTGGATCATCAGCGGCTGCAATGATTCAACCAGGATGCGCATCACGAACGCGAAAGCGGCCAGCTTGGGTGCGGAACCGATGAACAGCGTCATCGCGGTCGGCGCACCGTGGTACACGTCCGGCACCCACATATGAAACGGCACTGCACCCAGCTTAAATGCCAGACCGGCCACCAGGAAGGCCAAACCGAACACCAGCAGCATGTCGTTGCCCTGTCCAGCCTGAATGACGCTGGAGATCGTCCGCACATCCAGCGAACCGGTGCCGCCGTAGATCATCGACATGCCGTACAGCAGGAAACCGGAAGCCATCGCACCGAGGATGAAGTACTTCATCGCGGATTCGGTCGCCACGGACGAATCGCGCTGCAAGGCAACCAGCGCATACATGCTCAGCGCCAACACTTCCAGACCGATGTACAGGGTGACCAGATTGCTGGCGGAGATCATCACCATCATGCCCAGCGTGGAAGTCAGCGTCAGCGACAAGAACTCGCCGGTGAACAGGCCCCGCACGATCAGATAGCTGCGCGAATAGACCAGCATCATGGACACTGCCAGATAGGTCAGCAGCTTGAGCACGTCGGACATCAGATCGTCCACGAACATATTGGTGAACAGGTACTCCACACCATTCACATGGGTGGCAACCGTGATCAGCGAACAGCCGAGCAGCGTCACCTGCGTCAGCAGGTAGGTGACAGTCCGCGTCTGGCTGGGCAACAGCAGGTCGGCGATCATGATGACGCCGATCATGCACAGCAGGAATATCTCGGCGTAGGCAGGAAACAATGTGGAGATGTAGCTCATAACTTCCTCTTAGATTTTGGAGCGTGCCATGTGAACCAGCAGGTCGTTCACCGAGGCGTGCATAATCTCGGACAAAGGCAGCGGGTACAGCCCCATCACCAGCACGGTGATCGCCAGCACTGCCATGACCAGTTTTTCGCGCGCGCCGATGTCGTGCAGATGGCGCACATGGTCGTTGGCGATGGCGCCGAACACCACGCGCTTGTACATCCACAGCGTGTAAGCCGCGCCGAACACCAGCGTGGTGGCGGCCGCGAAGCCGTACCAGAAGTTGACCTTCACCGCGCCCAGAATGACCATGAACTCGCCCACAAAACCCGAGGTGCCGGGCAAGCCGCTGTTGGCCATGGCGAACAGCATGAAGAAAGCGGCGAACACCGGCATGGTGTTCGCCACACCACCATAATCCACGATCTGGCGCGAGTGCACGCGGTCATACATCACGCCGATACACAAGAACAATGCGCCGGACACGAAGCCGTGCGAGATCATCTGCAGCAGCGCGCCTTCCATGCCGTAGGCATTGAAGATGAACATGCCGAGCGTGACGAAGCCCATGTGCGAGATGGACGAATACGCCACCAGTTTCTTCATGTCGGACTGGGTCAGCGCGACCAGACCGATATACACCACCGCGATCAGCGACAGCGTGACCATCAGCCAGGCCAGTTCATGGCTGGCATCCGGCGCGATGGGCATGGAGAAACGCAGGAAACCGTAGGCACCCACCTTCAGCATGATTGCGGCCAGCACCACGGAACCGCCGGTGGGCGCTTCCACGTGCGCGTCCGGCAACCATGTGTGTACCGGGAACATCGGCACTTTTACGGCGAACGCCATAAAGAAGGCGATGAAGATCAGGATCTGCGCGGTCATGCCCAGCGGCAGTTGGTGGTAGTCGAGAATCTCGAAGCTGCCGGACTGGAAGTACAGATACAGCAGCGCCACCAGCATCAACAGCGAACCGAGCAGGGTATAGAGGAAGAACTTGAGCGCCGCATACACGCGGTTGGGCCCGCCCCACACGCCGATGATGAGGAACATCGGGATCAGCATCGCTTCCCAGAACACATAGAACAGCACCGCGTCCAGCGCGGCAAACACGCCGTTGATCAGGCCGGACATGACGAGGAAGCAGGCCATGTATTGCGCGACGCGCTTCTCGATCACCTTCCAGCCGGCTATCACCACGATCACGGTAAAGAAGGCATTGAGCAGGATCAGCAGCATGGAGATGCCGTCCACACCGAGGTGGTAGTGGATGTTGAACTGGGTGATCCAGTTCTTCATCTCGACGAATTGCATGGCGCTGGTCATGCGGTCGAAATCGGTATACAGCGGCAGCGTCACCAGGAAGCTCAGCACGGCACCGACCAGCGCGATGATGCGCGCCAGCGGCGCGTTGCGGTCGTTGCCTGTGGCCAGCACCAGTACGCCAAAGATGATGGGCAACCAGATGACAACGCTTAACAGTGGGTATCCGAAAATCATGCTTGTTCCTTCTGTTCTTCTCTAGTGTTGCCTTATTAGAACCAGGTGCGCACGGTCAGCAACAGCGACACACCGAGGATCATCCAAAACGCGTAGTGGTAGACGTAGCCGGTCTGGAATCCGCGCAGCACGCCGGAGAACATCCCCACCATCTTCGCGGAACTGTTGACGAAGAAGCCGTCGATCAGCTTCACATCGCCGAACTTCCACAGGAAGCGGCTGGCACCGCGCGCGCCGCCGGCGAAGAACCAGTCGTTGAAGCGGTCGATGTAGTACTTCTGGTCCAGCAAGGTATAGATGAAGCTGAACCGCTTCTGGATGGCTGCCGGGATGGCCGGATTCTTCATATAGAAGTACCAGGCTGCCACCACCCCGCTCAGCGCAAGCCAGAAAGGCAGTGTGAAGAACGCATGCAACACCATGGCGAATGCACCGTGGAACTCCTCGCGCAACTCGTGCATGGCCGGATGATGCTCGGCGATGAACACCGCATCGCCAAAGTAGCCGCCGAACAGCATCGGTTCGATGGCGACGTAGCCAATCAGCACCGACGGGATAGCCAGCAGGACCAGCGGCAATGTCACCACCCAGGAAGTCTCGTGCGGCTTCTGTCCCGGCGCCAGACCGTGATGGTGCGCGTCATGCCCATGATCGTCGTGGCCGTGCGCGTCCTTGCCGAAGCGTTCCTCGCCGTGGAACACGAGGAAGTACATGCGGAAAGAATAGAAAGCGGTGACAAACACGCCCGCGACCACAGCGAAATAGGCGAAGCCCGAACCCGGCAGATGGGACAGCCCGACCGCTTCGATGATGCTGTCCTTGGAATAGAAGCCGGAGAAGAACGGCGTGCCGATCAAAGCCAGCGAACCGATCAGGAAAGTGATCCAGGTGACCGGCATGTACTTCTTCAAACCGCCCATATTGCGGATGTCCTGATCGTGGTGCATGGCGATGATCACGCTACCTGCGGCAAGGAACAGCAATGCTTTGAAGAAGGCGTGCGTCATCAGGTGGAACACCGCCACCGAGTAGGCCGAGGCACCCAGCGCCACGGTCATATAGCCGAGCTGCGACAGTGTGGAATAGGCCACCACGCGCTTGATGTCGTTCTGGATGATGCCGAGGAAACCCATGAACAGCGCGGTGATGGCACCGATGATCATCACGAACGACAGGGCGGTGTCGGACAGTTCGAACAGCGGCGACATGCGCGCCACCATGAAGATACCGGCGGTCACCATGGTCGCGGCGTGAATCAGCGCGGAGATCGGGGTCGGGCCTTCCATCGAATCCGGCAGCCACACGTGCAGGGGAAACTGCGCGGATTTGCCCATCGCGCCGATGAACAGCAGGATGCAGATCGCGGTCAGCAGGTTCCAGTTCACGCCGGGGATGGGCGCGATGTCGTTGGCGTAGTTCTGCGCGTTGGCAAACACGGCAGCATAGTCCAGCGTGCCGAACACCATCAGTACCAGCGCGATACCGAGCAGGAAGCCGAAGTCGCCCACGCGGTTGACCAGAAAGGCCTTCAGGTTGGCGTAGATCGCGGTCGGCTTGGTGTACCAGAAACCGATCAGCAGGTAGGACACCAGACCCACGGCCTCCCAGCCGAAGAACAACTGCATGAAGTTGTTGGCCATCACCAGCATCAGCATGGAGAAGGTGAACAGCGAGATGTAGCTGAAGAAACGCTGATAGCCGGGGTCGTCGGCCATGTAGCCGATGGTGTAGATATGCACCATCAGCGACACGAAGGTCACCACCAGCATCATCATCACGGTCAGTTTGTCGATCAGGAAACCGACCTGGAAGCTGGTATCGCCCGAGGTCAGCCAGGTGTAGACCGGGCCGTTGAAGGTGTTGCCCGCCATCACGTCCTGGTAGATCGCGAGCGAGGCCGCAAAGGAGACACCGACCAGGGCGATGGCGATGCGGTGCGACCAGGTGCGTCCCAGCAATTTGCCAAACAGGCCCGCCGTGATCGCGCCGACCAGCGGTGCCAGGGGAACGAGCAGATATAGAGTATGCATGTCCATGTGCATCAGCCTTTCAGGGTGCCGAGATCATCCACATCGATGGTGTGCAGATTGCGGAACAGCACCACCAGGATGGCCAGACCGATGGCCGCTTCGGCAGCCGCCACGGTGAGGATGAAGAACACGAAGATCTGTCCGTGTATGTCGTTCAGATAATGCGAGAACGCCACGAAGTTGGTATTGACCGCCAGCAGCATCAGTTCGATGGCCATCAGCAACACGATCAGATTCTTGCGGTTGAGGAAGATGCCCACGATGCTGATCGCGAACAGCACAGCACCCAGCACCAGAAAATGTGAAAGACCCAGACTCGTCATGACTACTCCCTCTGTTTAATCGGCCGCGTGGGCTTCATCCGCCCCGCTGACTTCGTTCTTTTTGGTGGCGGGCATGGAAATGATGCGCACGCGATCATTGCGTTTGACATTGACCTGCCAGCGCACATCCTGGCGCTTGGAATCCCGGCGGCGGCGGAAGGTCAGTGCGATGGCGGCGACCATCGCCACCAGCAACAGTACGGCGGCCAGTTCGAACGGGTACACATAATCGGTATAGATCAGGCGTCCCAGTTCTTTGGTATTGCTGTAGTCGGACGCATGCTTGACGGCGGTCATGCCGGTGGAAGCCGCCTTGTCGCCCAGCACAAACACCATTTGCACCACGATCAGCGTGGCCAGCAGCGCGCCGGCCGGCAGCCATTGCAGGTAGTCTTTGCGCAGCTTCTCGATGTTGATGTCCAGCATCATCACCACGAACAGGAACAGCACCATCACCGCGCCGACATAAACCAGCACCAGCGCGATGGCCAGGAACTCCGCTTCCAGCAACAGCCAGATACCGGCGCTGCTGACGAAAGCCAGCACCAGGAACATGACGGAGTGCAACGGGTTGCGCGCAGTGATCACACGCAACGCCGAGAACACGGTCGAGGCGGCGAAGAAATAGAACAGTATGGTTTCGATATTCATGTTTTCCTTCCCTTACCGATATTTCGCGTCGGCTGCGCGATCACGGGCGATCTGCGCTTCGTTCGCGTCACCCACGGTCAGCAACCTGTCCTTGGTGTAATACAGGTCGCCGCGGTTCTCGCCGTGGTATTCGAAGATGCGTGTCTCGACGATGGCGTCGACCGGGCAGGACTCTTCGCAGAAACCGCAGAAGATGCACTTGGTCAGGTCGATGTCGTATTGCGTGGTGCGGCGCGAACCGTCCTCGCGTTCCGCCACTTCGATCTTGATGGCCAACGCCGGGCACACCGCTTCGCATAACTTGCATGCGATGCAACGCTCCTCGCCGTTCGGATAACGGCGCTGCGCATGCAGGCCGCGGAAACGCGTACCCTGCGGGGTCTTCTCTTCCGGATATTCGACGGTGATGTGACGCGCGAAGAAATACTTGCCGGTCACCGACAGCCCCTGGAAAAGTTCCAGCAGCAGGAAACGCTTGAAGAAATTGATGAGGTTTTTCATGTGTTAGCCCTTGTCTCTCACCATACCCACAACGACGTCTGCATCCAGGAGGCGACCACCACCACCCAGATCAGCGTCAGCGGAATGAATACTTTCCAGCCGAGGCGCATCAACTGGTCATAGCGGTAACGCGGGAAGGTCGCGCGCAACCACAGGAACAGGAACAGGAAGATGGACATCTTGGCCAACATCCAGAACAGTCCCGGTATTTGATCGGTCAACTCACCCAGCACGCCCCAACCGTGGAAGGGATTCAGATAACCGCCGAGGAAGAACACCACGGTCAGCGCCGCAATCAGGATCATGTTGGCGTATTCGGCCAGGAAGAACAGCGCGAAGCCCATGCCCGAATATTCGGTGTGGAAGCCGGCCACGATGGCGGACTCGTCTTCAGCCAGGTCGAACGGCGCGCGGTTCGTTTCCGCCACGCCGGCAAGAAAGTAGACGATGAACATCGGGAACAACGGCACCCAGTACCAGCCGAACAGACCGTATTCACTCTGCTGTCCTTGCACGATCTCGCCCATGTTCAGGCTCTGCGCGGCGAGCAGCACGCACACCAGCGCGAAGCCCATCGCCAGTTCGTAGGACACAATCTGCGCGGCGGAGCGCAAGGCGCCGAGGAAGGCATATTTGGAGTTGGACGCCCAGCCCGCGATGATGATGCCGTACACGCCGAGCGAGGTCATCGCCAGCAGGTAGAGCAGACCGGCGTTCACATTGGCCAATGTCCCGCCTTCGAAGAACGGCACCACCGCCCAGGCGGCCAGCGCCGGCGTCAATGCCATCACTGGTGCGGCCAGGAACAGGAACTTGTTCGCGCCGGACGGGATGATAAATTCCTTGAGCAGCAGCTTGATGCCGTCGGCGATTGGTTGCATCAAGCCCCACCAACCCACGCGGTTCGGACCGGGACGCACTTGCATAAAGCCCAGCACCTTGCGTTCCGCCAGCGTGTAATAGGCCACGCCACCCATGATGGGCAGCACGATGACCAATATCTTCACGACAGTCCATACCGGCATCCAGGCTGCACCGAGCAGCCCCTCGCCCATCTGATGTACGGTTTGCAGCAGTTCTATCATGCTCGCTCCACTGTGATCGTTCCAAACATCGCACCCAGCATCGCGGTCATCGGATGACCTGCTGCCACACGCACCACGCCCTCGGGCAATCCGTCATCGGCCGCGACTTCGAGCAGCGCACTGCCCTGCCCTTGCGCGACCTTCACTTGCGCACCGGCTGCGATGCCCAGCTTGCCCAGCTCGCTGCTGCGCAGCCATGCCTTGGGTGGTGCGGCGTCCGCCGTTGCCTGCAAGGAAACGGCTCGGCGCACGATGGCGTCGGTCGCATAGATCGGCACATCCGCCACGCGTTGCAAACCATTCACGGCAGCCGCTTGGGATTCGATACCGCCCACCGCATTGTTCAGCCTGGCCGCGACATCCACGCCCTGCAGCGCTTCGTCGCGCACGGCTTGCGAAGTCTCGTATTCGAAACCGTCGGCCTTGAGCAGATTGCCCAGCACGCGCAACACCTTCCAGGCCGGACGCGCTTCGCCCAGCGGCTTCACGCTGCCGTTGAAGGTTTGCACGCGACCTTCGCCGCTGACGAAAGTGCCCGATGTCTCGGTGAACGGCGCGATGGGCAACAGCACATCGGCATATTCCGTCGCGCCGTGTTTGTAGGCGGACATGGCGATCACCAGATCGGCAGACTGCATCGCGGCGATGGCCTGTCGCGCATCGGCACAGTCCAGCTCCGGTTCGACGTTGAGCAACACATAAGCCTTGCGCGGCGCGGCCAGCATGGCAGCTGCGTTCAGGCCCTTGCCTTGCGGCGTGGCGCGCGCCAGATGGCCGCCGACGCTGTTGGCGGACTCGCCGATGAAGCCGAACTTGCCGCCAGTGACGTTGGCGATCTGCTGTGCCATGGCTTGCAGTTGTGCGGCATGCGGATGTTGTTGCGCGAAGTTGCCGAGCAACACCGCCACACGATCACCGCTCGCCAGACTGCCGGCGATGCCGCCGGTCTGCTTGGCCGCGACGCCCTTGGCGACTTGCGTCATGGCATCGGCCATTGCACCCGGCGCGACGATGGCTTTGTGTGCCACCTTCATCAGCAGATCGTCGTCCGTGGAATGGATCACGCTGACTTGCGCACCGCGCACCACTGCTTTGCGGATACGCGCCGCGAGCAGCGGATGATCCTTGCGCAGAAAGCTGCCGACGATGAGGATGCGGTCCGCCTTGCCGATGTCGGCGATGGACATGCCCAGCCAGGGCGCCCCCTGCTGCTTGCCGTCGGCGGAAAAATCGCTCTGGCGCAAACGGAAGTCGACGTTGTCGCTGCCGATGCCGCGCAGCAGTTTCTGCAGCAGGTACATCTCTTCCAGCGTCGAATTGCCGGTGGCCAGCGCGCCGATCTGTTCGGCACCCGCGCCGCCAGCGATCTGGCGCAGACCGTTGGCGCAGAACTCCAGCGCGGCCTGCCAGTCCACTTCCCGCCACTGGCCGCCCTGCTTGATCATCGGCTTGGTCAGGCGCTGCTCGCTGTTCAGCCCTTCGTAGGCGAAACGGTCGCGGTCGGACAGCCAGCATTCATTGATGTCTTCGTTCTCGATGGGCAGCACGCGCAGCACACGGTTGTTCTTGGTGTGCACGGCCAGGCCGGAGCCCAGACTGTCGTGCGCGCTCACCGAGCGGCGGCGCGACAGCTCCCAACTGCGTGCTTTGTAACGGAACGGCTTGCTGGTCAACGCGCCCACCGGGCACAGGTCGATCATGTTGCCGGACAGTTCGGAATCGACGGAGCCGGAGACGAAGGACATGATCTCGGCATGTTCGCCACGGAAAGCCTGGCCCAGCTCCATCTGCCCGGCGATCTCCTGACCGAAACGCACGCAGCGCGTGCAATTGATGCAGCGGCTCATCTCTTCCGCCGACACCAGCGGGCCGATGTCCTTGCCCAGCACCATGCGCTTCTCTTCGTGATAGCGCGAATGGCCGTTGCCGTAGCCGACCGACATGTCCTGCAGCATGCACTCGCCGCCCTGGTCGCAGATCGGACAGTCCAGCGGGTGGTTGACCAGCAGGAACTCCATCACGCCTTTTTGCGCTTTGACCGCCTGTTCGGAATGCGTGAACACCTTCATGCCTTCGCTCACCGGCGTGGCGCAGGCGGGCAATGGCTTGGGCGCCTTCTCCACCTGCACCAGACACATGCGGCAGTTCGCGGAGATGGAGAGTTTCTTGTGGTAGCAGAAGTGCGGAATGGCGATGCCGGCTTGATGCGCGGCTTCGATCACGGTGGAACCGTTCTCCGTCTGGATCTTCTTACCGTCGATTTCGATATTGATCATTGCTCACCTATTCCATTCAGCTTCACACGAGACAACGCTTGTGCTCGATGTGATATTCGAATTCCTTGCGGTAGTGCTTGAGCATGCCCTGCACCGGCCAAGCTGCTGCATCACCCAGCGCGCAGATGGTGCGGCCGGCGATGTTGTCGCAGAGTTCCAGCAGCAGATCCAGGTCTTCCGGCTTGCCCTCGCCCTTTTCGATGCGGTGCACGATGCGGTACAGCCAACCCGTGCCTTCGCGGCACGGTGTGCACTGGCCGCAGGACTCTTCAAAATAGAAGTAGGACAGACGCTCCAGCGCACGCACCATGCAGGTCGTGTCGTCCATCACGATCACCGCGCCGGAACCGAGGTAGGAACCGGCCTTCTGCAACGAGTCGTAATCCATGTTGACGTCCATCATGATGTCGCCTGGCAACACCGGCATGGAAGAACCGCCGGGGATGACCGCTTTCAGCTTGTGGCCGTGACGCACGCCGCCGGCCATCGCCAGCAGGTCGCGGAACGGCGTACCCATCGGCACTTCGAAATTGCCCGGGTTGTTCACATGACCGGACACCGAGAACAGTTTGATGCCGCCGCTGTTCGGCACGCCGAGGTCGGCGAACTTCTTGCCGCCGTTGGCGATGATCCAGGGGATGCTGGCGAAAGTCTCGGTGTTGTTGATGGTGGTCGGCTTTCCGTACAGGCCGAAGCTGGCCGGGAACGGCGGCTTGAAGCGCGGCTGGCCCTTCTTGCCTTCGATGGATTCCAGCAACGCGGTCTCTTCGCCGCACACATAGGCGCCATAGCCCATGTGGTTGAAGAGATCGAATTCGAAAGCGGTGCCGAGGATGCCTTTGCCCAGATAGCCCGCTTTGCGCGCATCTTCGCAGGCCTTCTCCATGATCTCGTAGGCTTCGAAAATCTCGCCGTGCACATAGTTGTAGCCGACCTTCACGCCCATCGCATACGCGGCGATGGTCATGCCTTCGATCAGCATGTGCGGGTTGTAGCGCAGGATGTCCCAGTCCTTGCAGGTGCCTGGCTCGCCTTCGTCCGAGTTGCAGACGATGTATTTGTCGCCCTCGTAGTTCTTGGGCATGAAGCTCCACTTCAGGCCGGTGGGGAAACCCGCACCGCCGCGTCCGCGCAGATTGGACGCCTTGACCTCGGAGATGATGAGGTCGGGAGACATCTTCTCGGTCAACACTTTGCGCAGAGCCTGATAGCCGCCCGCCTTCACATAGCTGTCGAGATTCGCCAGACCGTCCGCTGCGGTGGCGAGGATGATGGGCTTGCTCATGCCTCGCCTCCTTCCAGATCGGCCAGGATGCTGTCGATCTTTGCCGGCGTCAGCTTGCCGCACATCTTTTTGTTGTTCACGTTCAGCAGGGGCGCATCGACACAGGCACCCATGCATTCACCCTCGCGCAGGCCGAACTTTCCATCCGCGGTGACTTCGTTCATCTTGATGCCGAGCTTCTGCTCCAGATAGCCCACCGTGTCGCCCGCGCCGCACAGCGTGCAGGACAGGTTGGTGCACACGGTCAGCGTGTGCTTGCCCATCGGCTTGAGGTTGTACATGTGGTAGAAGGTCGCCACTTCGTACACCGCCATCTGCGGCATGCCCAGATAGACGGCAACGTCGGCCATGTCTTCCGGCGCGATCCAGCCCTTTTCGTCCTGCACGAAACGCAAGGCGGCCATCACGGCGGACTGGCGCTGGTCGGCGGGGTATTTGGTCAGCTCTTTGTCGATGAGCGTCGTAATCTGTTGCGACAACATCAGCGGTCTACCTCCCCGAAAACAATATCCTGCGTACCGATGATGGCCACCACGTCGGCGATCATATGTCCGCGCGTCATCTCATCCAGACTGGACAGGTGCGCGAAGCCCGGCGCGCGGATCTTCATGCGATATGGCTTATTGGCACCGTCCGATGCCAGATAGATGCCAAACTCACCCTTGGGATGCTCGACGGCGGAATACACCTCGCCGGCCGGCACGTGCATCCCTTCCGTGAAGAACTTGAAGTGGTGGATCAGTTCTTCCATGTTCTGCTTCATCGCCTCGCGCTTGGGCGGTGCGTATTTCATATCGTCGGCCATGACCGGGCCGGGGTTCTTGCGCAGCCAGTCGATACATTGACGGATGATGCGCAGGGACTGGCGCATCTCTTCCACGCGCACCAGATAACGGTCGTAGCAGTCGCCCTCGACGCCCACCGGGATGTCGAAGTCCATCTTGTCGTACACCTCGTACGGCTGCTTCTTGCGCAGGTCCCAGGCGATACCCGAGCCGCGCAGCATGGGGCCGGTGAAACCCAGCGCCATGGCGCGTTCCGGCGTGACGACGCCGATGCCGACAGTACGCTGTTTCCAGATACGGTTGTCGGTGAGCAGCGTTTCGAACTCGTCGATGTGCTTGGGGAAACGCACGGTGAAGTCTTCGATGAAGTCGAGCAGCGAACCCTGGCGGTTCTCGTTCATGCGTTTCACATCGACCGCGTTGTGGATCTTGCTCTCTTTGTAGTGAGGCATGACTTCCGGCAGATCGCGGTACACGCCGCCCGGACGATAGTAGGCGGCATGCAGACGCGCACCGGCCACTGCCTCGTAGGCATCCACCAGGTCTTCACGATCTCGGAACGCGTAGAAGAACATGGTCATCGCGCCGAGGTCGATACCGACCGCGCCCAGCCACAACAGGTGGTTCAGGATGCGGGTGATCTCGTCGTACATGACGCGGATGTATTGCGCGCGGATCGGCACTTCGATACCGGCCAGCTTCTCCACCGCCATCACATAAGCATGCTCGTTGCACATCGGCGACACGTAATCCAGTCGGTCCATATAAGGCATGGCCTGCAGGAAGGTCTTATGCTCCGCCAGCTTCTCGGTGCCGCGATGCAGCAGACCGATATGCGGGTCGGCACGTTCGACCACTTCGCCATCCAGTTCCAGCACCAGGCGCAATACGCCATGGGCTGCCGGATGTTGCGGCCCAAAATTCAGGGTGTAATTTTTTATCTCAGCCATAACTCCGCCTATCTCCACACCAGATTCAACATGCGCTCACCCTGAATTTCAGTGCAGGCTAACTTGCGCACGCAAGTTGAGCCCGCAGGGCGGCCGGAGCTAAAGTTCAGGGGGTAGTTTTTGATTTCAGCCATCACTGTCTCTCTGCTCTTAGTTTCGACCGTACTGCGCTTCACGCATGGTGCGCGGCGTGATTTCGCGCGGCTCTACCGACACCGGCTCATAGATCACGCGGCGCTGATCGGCGTCGTAACGCATCTCGACGGTACCCGACAGCGGGAAATCCTTGCGGAACGGATTGCCGACAAAACCGTAGTCGGTCAGCAGGCGGCGCAGGTCCGGATGCCCCTTGAAGATCGTGCCGTACAGGTCAAACGCTTCGCGCTCGTACCAGTTCGCCACCGGCCACACGCCGATCACGGAATCCATCATCGGCATCGCGTCGTCCTCGACGAACACGCGCACGCGCAATCTGATGTTGTGGGTGATGGAAAGCAGATGGTAGATGGTGGCGAAGCGTGGCCCCTGGTACGGCTGGTCGGCCAGATAGCGGCCGTCCTCGCAGGTCTCGCTGCCGTAGGTCGAGTAGTCGATGCCGCACAGATCGATCAATTCCTCGAAGCGCAGGTCGGCATCGTCACGCAGACGGGTGAAGACACTGAGCATGTCCGCAGCCTTGATCACCATCGTCAATTCGCCCAAGCGTTCTTGCAGGCTCACCACTTTCGAACCGAATGCTTCGGTCAGATTGGATTTCAGGATTTTGAGGTCGGTAGTCATGCTCAGCCCCGGGCGATGGTGTTGGTGCGCTTGATCTTGTTCTGCAACTGGATCACGCCGTACAGCAAGGCTTCCGCTGTCGGGGGGCAGCCGGGAACGTAGATATCGACCGGCACGATGCGATCGCAACCGCGCACCACGGAATAGGAATAGTGATAGTAGCCGCCGCCATTGGCACAGGAGCCCATGGAGATCACCCAGCGCGGCTCGGCCATCTGGTCGTACACCTTGCGCAAGGCCGGTGCCATCTTGTTACACAAGGTACCCGCCACGATCATCACATCGGACTGGCGCGGACTGGGACGGAAAGCACCGGCGCCGAAACGATCCAAGTCGTAGCGCGGCAAAGCAGCATGCATCATCTCGACGGCACAACATGCTAGGCCGAAGGTCATCGGCCACAGGGAACCGGTACGCGCGTAATTGATAATGGTGTCGGCAGTGGTGGTGATCACGCCTTTTTCCAGAATTCCTTCAATGCCCATATGCTCCCCTCTTCATCGTGCACAACAACACCTTGCGGCGGTCGCGCATTCATGTTTTAGATACTCTCGCTGGCGTTCAGCGGCCCCGCACATTCAATTGAATGCAACAAGCGCGGACGATTGCATCCGCGCTCGCGCTTTTACTCCCATTCCAGTGCGCCCTTCATCCATTCATAGATGAATCCAACCACGAGAATGGCCAGAAAAACCATCATGGAAACGAAACCGAAGGTTCCGATCTCTTTCAGAACGATCGCCCAGGGAAAGAGGAAGGCGATCTCAAGATCGAACAGAATGAACAGGATGGCAACGAGATAGAAACGCACATCGAACTTCATGCGCGCATCTTCGAATGCCTCAAAACCGCATTCGTACGGAGATAGTTTTTTTTCGTCAGGACGGTTCGGCCCGGCGATGATGCCGAGAACCAAGGGCGCGATACCCATTACCAAAGCGATGCCGATAAATAACAGTACCGGAAAATAATTTTCCAACATGCTTGAGTCCCCTCCCTCTGTGAACCCGCAATATAGCGGAGTGCAAAGCAATGCTCTAGTTTTATATTTCGGCCCGTTGCTGAATCAGCCAGGCTCTTCTTTGTATTGTCTGGTGCGGGGCAT
>WOZO01000033.1 GCA_011620315.1 Sideroxydans sp.
TCACGGATACTCCCTACAGCAACTAGAGCTTCAAGAAGAATCTTGCGATCCGCTCCGAGCGAGATGGACGGCGTGCGCCGAACGACCATTTCTCCAAGCATGTGAATCAGCATGCAAAAGTGACCCACTTGGGTGGGTTATGATCATCTAAAACTGACCCACCTGCATAGTTAACGTCCGTGCGCTTTGGCACGGAGGAAGAGCAGGTGTTACTGATGGAAACGGCATTGAAGGTTCGCGGCTGGATATTGCGTGATGGCCGCGGCATCCGGGCTGTGGCGCGCGAGACGGGCCTGTCGAGAACCACGATCAAGAAGTATCTGAAGGATGGCGAGCCACCGCAATATCGGCGGGCGCATGAGCGCGTTGGTCACAAACTGAGCGCGGAATTTGATGCGCGCCTTCGGGAACTTTTCAAACACGATTTGCAACTGCGACGGCGTGAGCGTCGCACAGCGAAGAAGCTTTTCGAGCAGATTGTCACGGAAGGCTACACCGGGTCATATTCGCCGGTTCAACGGTTTGTGCGAGAGCTTAAGCAGACGGCGGGGGTCGGCCCAGGCGACGCGTTCATTCCTCTGCACTTTGCTGCGGGCGATGCACTTCAGTTCGATTGGAGCGAGGAATATGTCATGTTGAGCGGTGTCGAGTACAAGGTTCATGTGGCCCATTTCCGCCTTTGCCACAGCCGCAAGCCTTTTGTCGTCGCCTATCTGAACGAGAAGCAGGAGATGGTGCTTGATGCCTTTGTGCGGGCGCCGGCGTTCTTCGGCGGGGTCCCGCGCCGGGTGATCATCGACAACCCCAAAACCATGGTGACCTATGTCTCACGATCGAAGGACAGGATCTTTCATCCACGCTTTTTGGCTTTGATGAACCACTATGTCATCGAACCCGTCGCCTGCACCCCAGCCTCGGGATGGGAGAAGGGTCAGGTCGAGAACCAGGTTCAGTTTCTTCGCGGCGAGCTGTTCTGTCCAAAGCTTGCCTTTGACGATCTGGATGCGCTGAATGCCTGGCTGCGCCTGCGCTGCGAGGAGCTGGCCAATCGCCGACATCCCGATCAGCAGGATCGCACGATAGCTGATGTTTTTGCAGATGAGCAGATCGTGTTGCGCCCGCTGGGTCGGCCCTTTGATGGCTATGTCGAAAAAACTGTGCGGGTCAGAACTACGTGCCTGGTGCAATATGACAACAATCGCTACAGTGTGCCGTCCGAACACGCGGGGCACCATGTCTCGTTGCGCGCCTATGCCGATCGGATTGTCGTGGTCGCAGGCAACGAGATCATCGCCGAACATAAGCGGTATTTCACGCGCAATATCAGTTATTTCGAGCCGTGGCACTATGTCCCGCTGCTCGATCGCAAGCCTGGTGCCCTGCGTGATGGCGCCCCTTTCATTGATTGGGAACTGCCCAAAGCAATGGAGCAGATCAAGGTTCACTACATGCGCGACAAAGAGGGGGATCGGGAATTCGTCGACCTGCTGTTGCTGGCGCTGACACATGGTATCGACGTGGTCGAGACGGCCTGCGATCTGGCCGTCGAACAACACACGTTGCGCTTGCCTGCGATCATCAACCTGATCAATCAGTTGCTGGAACCCGTCATACCCCCGCTGGCCGACACCCACGCCTACCCGCAGTTGACCCTGCGCCCAGAGGCCGATTGCAAACGCTATGAGATGTTGTGCAATGCCACGAAAGCGGTGGCCGCATGAACGCCCTCATCGACCAGTTCGCAGCCCTCAGACTCCATGGCATGGCGGCCTGCGCGGCAGACTTGTTGGCTGCGCGCACACCGCCCAGCCTGACGACAACCTTGAAGGCCTTGATCGACGCGGAAGCCGAAGAGCGACGGGTGCGGTCCATTCAATATCAGATGCGCATTGCCAAGTTCCCCCACCACAAGGACTTTGCCACCTTCGAATATGGAGCTGCGACCGTCACCAAAGCGCAGATCGACCCGTTCTGCTCTGGCCAGTTCACCAACGATGCACACAATATCATTCTCGTCGGCGGAACTGGCACCGGCAAAACGCACATTTCCATCGCTTTGGGGACCAACCTGGTCAATCTCGGCAAGCGGGTTCGGTTCTATAACGCCGTCGATCTGATCAATGCCCTGATCGCAGAGCAGGCCGAGGGAAACACCGGGAAAATCATCAGGCAACTGACCGCCCTGGAGTGCGTGATCATCGACGAGCTTGGTTATATCCCGTTCCCAAAGTCCGGCGGGGCACTCCTGTTTCATCTGATCAGCAAGCTGTATGAAACGACCAGCGTCATCATCACCACCAACCTCGAGTTCGGAGAATGGGTCTCTGTGTTTGGCGAGGCCAAGATGACAACGGCCCTGCTTGACCGTGTCACGCACCACTGCAGCATTATCGAGACCGGCAACACATCCTACCGCTTCGCCCAAAGTAAATCCCGCCAGAAAACCTGAAACTGCACAAGCAAAGCCCACAGACGAGCTTGCTATTTGGTGGCCGCTCGCCTGTGGGCTTTGCCACCTCTGGGCTGGGTCAGTTTTAGATGATCACACCGGGTCACTTTTGAATGCACATTGACAATCTGGGGCCAATGCCGCCGATCTGGCCGCAGACCGAAACCGGCTGTGTCGCAAGTGTCGCAAGTGTCGCAAGGCCCTTGCCGCTGAAATCCGCCATGCCGCTTTCCGGCACATTCCGGCGCAGTCCGCGTCAAGGTGGGGGATATTTTGTGGGCACGCTTTTGCCAATTCTCTTTAATTTCAAGTGCTTAATGTGGCAAAATGGCGGAGACGATGGGATTCGAACCCACGAGACCCTTCCGGGCCTACTCCCTTAGCAGGGGAGCGCCTTCGACCACTCGGCCACATCTCCGAGGAACCGTGTAAAGATGGCATCACCGGGAGACAAGGGAAAAGTGGGGCTGTGTTCCGTGCTTGAACCGGGGATATCGCGCCTGCGCCCCCGTCAAACCGACAGATACGCATCCCGGATTTCCGGGTGCGCATCCAGATCGGCCAGGGTGCCCGCGTATTTGCGGCTGCCGCCTTCGATGATCACGGCGCTATCGGCCACGGCCTGGGCAAAGTGCAGGTTCTGTTCCGACAACAGCACTGTCAGCCCCTCGGCCTTGAGTTGCAGAATGGCGCGCGCCAACTGTTCTACGATCACCGGAGCGATGCCCTCGGAAGGTTCATCCAGCAGCACGAAGCGGGGATTGCCCATCAGGGTGCGGGCGATGGTCAGCATCTGCTGTTCGCCGCCCGAAAGTTCCTTGCCGCGATTGTTGCGCCGTTCGGCAAGGTTCGGGAACAGGGCAAAAAGCATGTCCTGCGTCCAGGGCGCCAAACCGTCGCGTGGGGGCTGACGGCCGACCTCAAGGTTTTCCAGAACCGTCAGATCGGTAAATATCCGCCGTTCTTCCGGCACATAGCCAAG
>WOZO01000209.1 GCA_011620315.1 Sideroxydans sp.
GAAAAATCCTGATTGAAGAAGGCGGACAGATTTGCGGCGATATCCAGTCCACCGCAAGTGAGCAGATTCGCTCTGGCTCGGAAACCAAGACTGGGGCCAGAGTTGCAGAAATTGTCGCCCGGGCTTGATGCCTGGATTCCGGCGGCAGCGTATCCGCTGCCGTTGCTGAAACGGCTAGCGGCTATCCATAGATAGCCGCTTCATCCTGCGCTGATATGTCGTGAACAGGGGATGCAGCCTGCTTCACAGATTCACCCATTGAGCAGCATAAAAAGAGCAGCATAAAAAGATAGTGCGCCGCCATGATGCATGAAATCTGGTGAATGGGCTGACATCAGTCATTGGTCTTTTCGTGTTACGTCGGCATATTGGCGCTTGCATCCGCTTTTTCTTGCAGGCAGGCGGGGATTTGCACTGCGCGCGGCAGGCTGGCCGTGTATTCTGTGCATTTCCATGGTATCCACAACGGTAGGTATCAGGATATTCGTTACCTGATCACCGGCCGGCCATTTTGAGCGTGATTCCCCATGCACATTCAAAATCTGACTGCCGACCAGGTTCTCGCCAGCCTGAAAACCGGCCCTGCTGGGCTGACTTCAGCCGAGGCTGTGCAACGCTTGGCAGAGTTCGGTCCGAACCGTATCGAGGAGGTGGGGAGCGAGCATTTTCTCCTCAGCTTCGCCCGCGAGTTCACCCACTTTTTCGCCATCATCCTGTGGGTCGGCGCGGCGCTTGCGTTTCTCGCCGAGTATTTCGATCCCGGCCAGGGCATGGCCCGGCTCGGCATCGCCATTGTGGGTGTCGTCCTCATCAATGGCATTTTTTCCTTCTGGCAGGAATACAAGGCCGAGCGTGCGGTGGCGGCGCTGCGCCAGTTGCTGCCGCAGATGGTGCAGGCGCAGCGCGCCGGCGAGATCGTGGAAATGCTCGCAGGCGATCTCGTGCCTGGCGACATCGTGCTGCTGGAGGAGGGCAGTCTGGTTCCGGCCGACTGCCGCCTGATCGAGTCCTTCGCGCTGCGCGTGAACACTGCGACGATCACCGGTGAATCCCTGCCCAAGGCGCGCAATGCAGAGCCCAGCAGCGATGAGTCGCTGCTTTTCGCAAAAAACATCGTGCTTGCCGGTACCTCGGTGGTCTCCGGCCATGCGCGCGCGGTGGTATACGCCACTGGCGTCCACACCGAGTTCGGCAAGATCGCACACCTCACGCAAACGGTGGGCGAAGCCCGCTCGCCCCTGCAGCGCGAGATCGCGCATCTGTCGCGCATCGTGGCCTTTCTTGCCACGGGTCTCGGCGTCGGCTTCTTCTTTATCGGCCAGGCATTGGGGCTGCCCACATGGGAGAATCTGCTGTTCGCCATCGGCATCATCGTCGCCAACGTCCCCGAAGGTCTGCTGCCGACGGTGACGCTGTCGCTGGCCATGGCGACGCAGCGCATGGTCAAGCGCAATGCCCTGGTACGCCACCTGCCTGCCGTCGAGACGCTCGGGGCGACCACGACGATCTGCTGCGACAAGACTGGCACGCTGACGCAGAATGCCATGTCGGTGCAGAGCCTGTGGCTTGGCGGCAAGTTCCTGACGCAGGATGAACTCACCACGGAATCGTTTCTGGTGCAGGATCATCATGCATTGTTTGTGAATGCTGTGCTTTGCCACAATCTGAAAGAGGTGGAAGTGGCGGGGGAGGCGGGCGGCCAAGGCCAGCGCAAATGGCTGGGAGACTCGATGGAGGTGGCGCTGGCTGACATGGGCCGGCAGGCAGTGGGTGACTTGGCCGGGTTTGTGCGCATCGACGAAATCCCTTTTGACACCGACCGCAAGCGCATGTCGGTACTATATAAGACGCCGCAGGGCCGTATGCTCTACTGCAAGGGCGCGCCGGAGACGGTGTTTGCGGTTTGCGACTCCGTCCAGTTTGCCGGCGGCGTTGTGCCGCTGGATGCCGCAGCGAAGACAAGTCTGTTGGCTGCGCAAGACAAGATGACCGCGGCTGGTCTGCGCGTGCTGGCCTTCGCTCATTGCATGGTTGCGGACGGCATACCGAGCGAGGAGCGGGGCATGACCCTCAGCGGCCTGGTCGGGCTGGCGGATCCGCCACGGGCGGAAGTGCCCGACGCGATTGCACGCTGCGCTGCGGCCGGTATCCGCGTCATCATGGCGACCGGCGACCATCCGCATACGGCGCTGGTCATCGCCCGGCAGATCGGCCTGGTGAAGACGGCGCAGCCGGTGGTGATCGGCGGCGGAGAACTGCGCTTCATGTCGGCAACACAACTGCAACTGGCCCTTGATGCAAAGGAACTCATCTTCGCTCGGGTGGCGGCCGAGCAGAAAATGCGCATCGTCGAGGCGCTGCAAAAGAAGGGTGAAATTGTTGCCGTCACGGGTGACGGCGTGAATGACGCGCCGGCGCTGAAAACAGCCGACATCGGGATTGCCATGGGCATCAGTGGCACCGCCGTAGCCAAGGAGGCGGCCGACTTGATCCTGCTTGACGACAACTTCGCCACCATCGTCGCGGCGATTGAGGAAGGCCGCGCGGTGTTCGACAACATCCGTAAGTTTCTCACCTATATCCTGACCTCGAACATCCCCGAGCTAGTGCCCTATCTTGCCTTTGTCCTGTTCGGCATCCCGTTACCGCTTACCATCATCCAGATTCTGGCGGTTGACCTCGGTACCGACATGCTGCCGGCGCTGGCGCTGGGCGCCGAGAAACCCGATCCGGGTGTCATGCAGCGACCGCCCCGTGCGCGCGGCGAGCGGCTGTTGTCACTGGGGCTGATCGTCCGTGCCTACCTATTCCTCGGCGTGCTTGAAGCGTCAGGTGCGATGGCGGTGTTCTTCTTCGTGCTTGATGCTGCCGGCTGGCATTATGGCGAGCCCCTGGCGAGATCGGCGCCGATTTACTTGCAGGCGACCACCGCCTGCCTGCTGGCGATCGTGATGATGCAAGTGGTGAATGTTTTTCTGTGCCGTCATCCGCTCAAGTCCGCGCTTTCTCTTGGCCTGTTCAGCAATCCGCTGATACTGCTGGGTATTGCAGCAGAGATGGGCATGATCCTGTTCATCATCTACACGCCCGCCGGCAATTGGCTGTTCGGTTCAGCGCCAATCGGGCCGGAGGTCTGGCTGCTTGCCATCTCCTGCGCGGCGCTCCTCTGGATACTGGAAGAAACACGCAAGGCATGGCGGCGGGCGGTCAAATGATGTTCTCAAGCGGAAGATAGCGCGGCCGCTTGATCTTTTAGCGCTGCGGCCGCATAGTTATCGCTGTCGCCAATACATTTTCAGGAGAATCCCATGACATCACGCCTGCTTGCCCTCTGTGCTTTAGCTATCCTGCTGCTTTCAGGCTGCGGCTACAACCAGATCCAGATCAACGACGAGCAGGTAACGGCGGCTTGGT
>WOZO01000120.1 GCA_011620315.1 Sideroxydans sp.
GCCGACCCAGATCAATGCCACGATCAGCACGACCAGACCGATGCCCATACCGCCACCGACATTGCCGCTGCCGCCGGTTTTCGGCGACGAGCCACCACGGCCACCGAAGATGGATTCGATCTTGCGATTCAGGTTGCGCACGACCTCTTCCAGGTCGGGCGGCCCGCCATTATTGTTCTTGCCCCACTGCGGATCATTCAATCCCATGATTCCTCACACTTTCCAATCAATGATTGTTCAACGGATGCCATGCTTCGGCCGGTTTTTGCTGAATCGGTGTATCTCGAACCTCGGTCAGCGCTTCGCGCAAAGCGTCCACGCCGGCGCCGGTTTTAGCACTCAAATGAATGGCCGCGATATTACCATACTCGTCACGCTTGACGTCCGGTGCCAAGCCCTGCAGATCGATCTTGTTGTAGATCACGATCTGCGGAATATCCTGCGCCCCGACTTCCTTGAGCACCTTGTTCACCTCGGCCACCTGATCGTTGCGCTCGGGGCTGTTCACATCCACCACATGCAGCAGCAGATCGGCCTGCGCCGTCTCTTCCAGCGTACTGCGGAAGGCGGCCACCAGCCCGTGCGGCAAGTGGCGGATGAAACCCACCGTATCGGACAGCACCACCTGGCGAGGGCTGTCTCCCTGCAGGTACAGCTTGCGCGCCGTGGTATCCAGCGTCGCGAACAACTGGTTGGCGACGTACGTGCCGGCGTTGGTCATGCGGTTGAACAGGGTGGATTTACCGGCATTGGTGTAACCCACAATGGACACTGACATCACGTCCGAACGATTGCGCGCGCGGCGCTGCAATTGCCGCTGACGCTTAAGCTGTTTCAGTCGGTCGTTGAGCAGATACACGCGTTTGTCCAGCTTGCGCCGGTCCAGTTCAAGTTGCGTCTCGCCGGGCCCGCGCGCGCCCACGGCAAACTTCTGCTGCCCCATGTCCGTGTTCATGCCGGCCAAACGGGTGGACAGGTATTTGAGTTGCGCCAATTCCACCTGCACCTTGCCCTCATGGCTCTGCGCGCGCAGGGCGAAGATGTCCAGGATCAGCATGGTGCGGTCGATCACCCGCGCCTGCAGCTTGGCGGACAGGTTGCGCATCTGCGCTGGAGACAAGTCATGATTGAAGATGACCAGCGGCGCTTCCAGCTCTTCCACCCGCGCGGCGATCTCGTCCACCTTGCCGCTGCCGGCAAAAGTGGCGGGATCGGGGCGTTGGCGCTTGCCTTCGATCAGCGCCAGGACTTCCACGCCCGCACTTTCGGCAAGCAAACGGAGTTCTTCCAGACTCTCGGCGTAGTCCGGCGCGCCGAAATCAAGACTGACCAATACCGCCGTATTGGGCGCAGTCGTTGATTTGGACATCACTGCTCGTCGTAAGGAATGGAGATGGCGCGGGCCGGGACGATGGTAGAGATGGCATGCTTGTAGACCATCTGTGTGACGGTGTTCTTCAACAGCACCACATACTGGTCGAACGAATCGATCTGACCTTGCAGCTTGATACCGTTGACCAGATAGATTGCGACCTGCACATGTTCCTTGCGCAATGCGTTCAGGAACGGGTCTTGTAATTGTTGCCCTTTAGTACTCATGATAGTCGGCTCGTAGTGTGGTAAAAACGCCGCCACTGTACTGGAAAAGTCCGGCTTGCGAAAGGGAAAACGCTGTCTGCGGCATACAGGGAAACCGTTTGCCATCGGGCTATCGGTTGAATCCGACGGCCATTATGGCGTGCGGGATATCCCCCAGGGGCATGATGCGGCATGCCGCATCCAGCTTGACCGCCTCCTTGGGCATACCGTACACCACACAGCTCGCCTCGTCCTGGGCGATGGTATGGGCACCGGCATCGCGCATCTCTTTGAGTCCGCGCGCGCCGTCGTCGCCCATGCCGGTCATGATGATGCCCAGCGCATTGGATCCCGCGCACTTTGCGGCGGAACGGAACAGCACGTCGACCGAGGGCCGGTGACGGTTGACCAGCGGCCCGTCCACCACATCCACATAGTATTGCGCGCCGCTGCGCTTGAGCAGCATATGCCTGCCGCCGGGCGCGATCAGCACCAGCCCCGGCACCACGCGGTCGCCGCTCTGCGCCTCGCGCACATCGATCTGGCAGATGCTGTTCAGGCGATTGGCGAACGCCTCGGTGAATTTCTCCGGCATATGCTGCACGATGACGATACCGGGACTCACGCGCGGCAGTTTGGTGAGCACGGCTTCCAGCGCCTGCGTGCCGCCGGTGGAGGTGCCGATGGCCACCACTGCCTCGGTGGTCTGCGCCATCGCATGGCCGCCGGTGGCGGACAACACGGCATCCGCCGTCAGCTTGGGCGCGACCGGCAACGGACAACTGTTCACATTCGGTCGTCGCAGGTTGGCGCGCGCCGCCGCCTTGACGGTGGCCACCAGATTGTCCGAGGCATCTTCCAGAAAATGCTTCAGCCCGATCCTGGGTTTGGTGACGATGCTCACCGCCCCCGCCGCCAACGCCTGCATGGTGGTCTCCGCGCCTTTGTCGGTCAGCGTGGAACAGATCACCACCGGCGTGGGATGCTCGGCCATGATCTTTTTCAGGAAGGTGATACCGTCCATGCGCGGCATCTCCACATCGAGCACCAGCACGTCCGGCCAATCCTTGTTCATCTTATCCAGCGCGAACACCGGATCGGAAGCCACGCCGATGACCTCTATCGCCAGATCGGCCGACAGCTTCGCCGTCAGCACCTGCCGCACCACGGCGGAATCATCCACGATCAATACACGTATCTTGCTCATCTTTTTGTTATCTCCTTGATCGGGATCAGCGGCGTCGAAGACGGCACATGTTTCATCCATGCATCCCCGCTCCAGATGTCGAACAGCAGCTGGCGGTGCCCTTGCCCGCCCAGATGCTCGGCATGGATGGTGAAACCGTGCTGCTGCACCAGGTGATACGCCACCTGACGGTTGCGGCAATGCACCTTGGGGCATGCGCCGTCCGGCTTTGAATAGGCGACCTCCGGCGTGCAGCGCATGCAGCCGTGGTGTCCGGCATGCGGGAACATGTTGCCGGCACCGAACAGCTTGACCTGGTATTCGGAGGGCTTGGTCTTGGCGGCGCGTATCTCGCGCATGAACAGTTCCATCGCCTCGTCGGCATACTTGCCGTCCGGCTCGCCGTTGCGTTTCTTGCCGCGCGTGGGCAGCATGTAATGGCACATGCCGCCGATCAGCCGGGTCGGATGCCACACCGCGATGGAGACGCAGGAACCCAGCACCGTGCGGATGCGCGTGTCCCTGTCGCCGAAGTAGAAGTCGCCCGGCTGCAGGAATATCTCGATCACATGGTCAGGTTTCGCGGGCATCGGGCTTGCGGTACACGGAAGGGGTGACGACCTTGAGCGCATCCGAGATGCCGTTCAGACTCTCGGAATGGCTGATGATGAAATAGCCGCCCGGTCGCAACAGCGGCAGCATGCGCGCCACCACCTGGCGCTTGGTCTCCATGTCGAAATAGATCATCACGTTGCGCAGGAAGATCACATCGAACTCGCCCAGCCTGGGCAGCGCCTCGTTCAGGTTGGCCTGCTGGAACGACACGCGGCTGCGCAGGCTGCGGTCGATGAGGAAGGTACCGTCCTGCGGCCCCACGCCCTTCAGACAGAATTTGCTCAGGTAATGCCTGGGGATACCCTCGATGCGTTTCATCGGGTAATGCCCTTTGCGCGCCGTGTCCAGCACGCGCGTGCTGATGTCAGAGCCGATCACCTCCCATGCGCTGTCGCCCAGCACATCGGCCAGCACCATGGCGATGGTGTAGGACTCCTCGCCGGAAGAACTGGCCGCGCTCCACACGCGCAACGGTTTGCCGGCGCGCTGCAGCAACGGCAGCTGCTCGCGCAGAAAATCGAAATGCTTGGGCTCGCGGAAGAAATAGGTCTCGTTGGTCGTCAGCAGATCGATGGCGATTTGCAACTCGGCGCGCTGGTCCTTGTGCATCAGGATGCTGAAATACTCGCCATAGCTGGCGACGCCGTGTTCTTTCACGCGCTTGGCCAGACGTCCGCTCACCAGCGGCTTCTTGGCATCGGACAAACTGATGCCGGCGATGTCGTAGATCATCGCTTGAAACTGGCGGAACTCCTGATCACTCAAAATCGGCGGGGGCGTCATCTGTCGGCTCACTTAAATGGTGCGAAACAAATCTTCTCGTCCTGGACGCGCTTGTTCAAAATGTACAAACGGGGCGCCAGTACGACGCCCCGCTCACCCATACTCAGAAACGCTGGAAGTTGCTCTCGTCAACCTGCGCGGTCGCCAGCGGCTTGTGCGACACCGGTTTGGTTTTCACTGCCGGGGCTGCGCGCAGCGGGGCGGACGAACGCTTCATGGCGGGTTCGCCTGCACCGTCCACCTTGAAAAATCCCACCAGTTGCTGCAGGTTCTCCGCCTGGCCGCTCATCTCTTCCGCGGTCGCCGCCAACTCTTCCGAGGAGGAAGCGTTCTGCTGCGTGATCTGGTTCAACTGACTCATCGCGGTATTGATCTGGCCCACGCCGGAAGACTGTTCTTCCGAAGCCGCCGCGATCTCCTGCACCAGGTCGCTGGTCTTGGTGATGGCCGGCACGATCTCGTCCAGCAACTTGCCGGCTTTTTCCGCCAGATCCACGCTGCCCTTGGCCACTTCACCGATCTCTTGTGCCGCCACTTGGGAACGCTCCGCCAGCTTGCGCACTTCGGCAGCGACCACCGCGAACCCCTTGCCGTGCTCGCCGGCACGCGCCGCTTCGATGGCCGCGTTCAAGGCCAGCAGGTTGGTCTGATAGGCGATGTCGTCGATGATGCCGATCTTGTCGGCGATGCTCTTCATCGCGGCCACGGTGTCCTTCACCGCACGGCCGCCTTCGTTGGCCTGGGTCGAGGCACCATCGGCCATGCCGTTGGTGATCTTGGCGTTCTCGGCGTTCTGGTTGATGGAGGCACTCATCTGTTCGACGGATGCAGAGGTCTCTTCCACGCTTGCAGCCTGTTCGCTCGAAGCCTGGCTCATGCTCTGCGCTGTGGCGCTCACCTCTTCCGAAGCGCTGGACAAGGCATCGGCCGAGCCGCGCACTTCACCGATCACCTGCGACAGCTTCTCGGTCATCGCCTGCATGGATGCCAGCAGCTGGCCGGTCTCGTCCTTGGACTCCACCTTGATACGCACGGTCAGGTCGCCCTCGGCCAGGCTATTGGCCACGCCTACCGCCTCGTTCAAGGGGCGGGTGATACTGCGCGTGACCCACACCGCGAACAGGATGGCAATGGTGATCGCGACCAGACCCAGCGTCAGGGTCAGCGCGCGCGTCTGTGATGCCACCTGGTTGGCTTCCGTGCCAGTCTGCTGCATCAGCTCGGACTGGAAGGCGATCAGCTCGGCCACCGACTTGATGTAATCACCCTGCGACTTGCGCATCACGTTGACCATGAACTCGATCGCCTCCTCGCGTTTGCCGGCCTTCTGCAGTTCGAGGAACTTGTTCTGGTCACCCACGAAAATGCGGCGGCCTTCCAGCGCCTTGGCCAGCGCCTTCTTGCCGTCCTCGGACAGGATGGCCTTCTCCAGCCTGTTAAAGCCCTCGACGATCTCGCCGCGAGCCTGCTCGACGCGGGCCAGTTCTTTTTCGCGGTCTTCCGCCCTGCCCACCAGCAGTGAGTTACGCAATGCACGGGCGATAACGTTGACGTCATCGATAATGTCGTTGGCGATCACCGTCTTGGGGAACTTGTCGTTCACCAGATCATCGATCTGCCCGCTGATCTGTCCAACCCGCAGGTAAGACACCACAGAGATCACTGTCAACAGCAACAGCACCAGGCCGAAACCCAGCCCCAAACGCAGCCCTATCTTCATATCCTTGAACATTTCACACCTCTTTTCATCACTAGATTGTCGTAAATACTTTTGTCCCTACTGACCGCTTGCGCCCTGACTGGCGACCGACGCCAGCGTGGATATTTCTTCCACCGACAGCACCTTGCCCACATCGAGCAGGATCACGAACTTGCCGTCGACCTTGCCCATGCCGTGGATGAAGTCGGTGCGGATCTTGGTGCCGAATGCGGGAGGCGGTTCGATCTCGCCGGCGGGAATCTCCAGCACTTCGCTCACCGCATCGACCAGCACGCCGATATCCTGCTGCTCATCGCCGCTAGGCACTTCGATGATCACGATGCAGGTGCGGCGTGTGATCTCGGTCGCGCGGCGTCCAAAGCGGGCAGAGAGATCGATCACCGGCACCACCGCGCCGCGCAGGTTGATCACCCCGCGAATGAAGTCCGGCATCATCGGCACCTCGGTCAACTGACCGTATTCGATGATCTCCTTCACGCTCAGCGTGCCCACCGCGAACATCTCGCTGCCCAACGCGAACGTCAGGTATTGCCGGATCCCGGCCGCCTGCGTCAGCGCGGCCTGAGTCTCCGATTTAACCAATGCACCCATACTCGCCTCCTGATGTTTCAATAATTCCGTTAACTTTGTTTCAGGCCAGTTCCAGCCCGTTCTTTTCCACCTGTGTCGTCACCCGTTGCACCAGACGCGGCACATCAAGGATCAACGCCACCTCACCGCTGCCGAGGATGGTGGAACCGCCGATGCCGTTGACGTGGCTGAAGATGCGCCCCATCGGCTTGATCACGGTCTGGAACTCACCCTGCAGCGTGTCCACCACCAGCCCCGCGCGCGCATTGCCGTACTGCACCACCACCACGTTCTCGCGCCGCACCCGCTCGCCCTTCACGTCGAACAGGTCGCGCAATCGCATGTAAGGCAATACCTGTCCGCGCAGCGACAGATAGTTGCGCGCTTCTGCCGCATATTTGTCCTCTTCGGAAAGCTCGATGCACTCCACCACCAGGTCGAGTGGAATGACGAAGGAAGATGAACCCACGCCCACCAGGAAGCCGTCGATGATGGCCAGTGTCAGCGGCAAGCGGATGCGGATGGTGGTACCCGCGCCCGGCTCGCTCTCAATGTCGATGCTGCCGCGCAGGGCGTTGATGTTGCGGCGCACCACATCCATGCCCACGCCGCGCCCGGACAGGTTGCTCACCGTATCGGCGGTGGAGAAACCGGCCTCGAAGATGAGGTTGAAGATCTCCTTGTCGCTGAGGTTGGCATCGGGTGCGACCAGACCTTTTTCGATGGCTTTCTGCAGGATCTTTTCTTTCTTCAGACCGCCGCCGTCGTCGCCGACCTCGATCACAATGCTGCCGGAATCGTGATAGGCATTCAGGCGCAGCGTGCCCTTGGCCGGCTTGCCGCCGGCCAGACGCACCTCGGCCGATTCGATGCCGTGGTCCATGGAGTTGCGCACCAGATGGGTGAGCGGATCGCCGATCTTCTCCACCACCGTTTTGTCCAGTTCGGTCTCGGCACCGCTGATGACCAGCTCGATGTCCTTGCCCAGCTCTTTGCTGACATCGCGCACCACGCGCTGGAAACGGTTGAACGTGCCGCCGATCTGCACCATGCGCAGCGTCAGCGCCGTGTCGCGCACCTCTTCCACCAACCGCGACAGGGTCGAGGCAGCTTCCTGCAGTTCCGAGATACCCGCGCGCTGCGCCACCAGTGCCGTACCGGCGCTGGCGATGGTCAGTTCGCCGATCAGGTTGATCAACTGGTCCAGCTTCTCCGCATCGACACGGATCAGATTGTTCTCGACCGTCTTGCTGTCCTTGACCTGTTTCTGCTTGTCCAGCGCGGCGGCGACCACTTCCGGGCGCACGATGTTGTTCTCCAGCAGCACCTCGCCGATCGGACGCTGCCAGTCTGCCTGCTTTTGCAGTGCCTTTTTCAGTTCATCCAGAGTCAATGTGCCGCACTTGACCAGCATCTCGCCCAGCTTCATCTCCTCTTCCGGCAGGTCGCGTATCAGATCCAGATACTCGGCGACCTTGCTGTGCGGCGGCATGATGTGGACCAGACAATCGTCGCGCACGAATTCGAAGGCACCTTCGATGGTCGCCTTGTCGGCATCACTCTGGAAACTGATCTCGAAACCGAGATGGCAGGATTCCGCGTCCAGTTGCGAGATCGGCGGCACTGCTTCGACCACGGTGACGATCCGGATAATCCGGCCGAGTGTCCCGAGATAGCGCACGAAGGACAGCGGATCCATGCCGTTGCGCAGCACGTCCTTGCCGAAGCGAAGCGAGATGTGCCAGTTGTCGGTGGCCACACTGTGGCCGCCCTCACGCTCGATCTGCGGTGCATGCTCGACCGGCATGCCGCCCTTGGCGGCGGTCTGCTCGTCCCGGTGACCGAGGTAAGTGTTGAGTCTGGCTATCAGTTCGGCACCGTGCCGTTCGCTGTCGGCATCCGGCTCGTCGCCCTGCGCCGCATGTTCGACCAGCGTGCCGATGTGGTCGCCAGATTCCAGCAGCAGCGCGACCAGTTCCGGGTCGATGTGCAGCGCATTGCCGCGCACCTTGTCCAGCACGCTCTCCGCCACATGGGTGAAGGCCACGATGTATTCCAGCCCGAACAGACCGGCCGAGCCTTTGATGGTGTGCGCCGCGCGGAAGATCGCGTTGATAATCTCCGGGTCGTCCTGCGCCTGCTCGATGCGCAGCAGCGCATCCTCCATCTGCTCCAGCAGTTCGCGGCTTTCGATGATGTAGGTCTTGAGTGCGTCGTCGAGATCCATGTCCGCTCCTTAGTGCGTGCCGAGGGGGAAGATCACAACCTGGTCGCCGAAGAATCCGCCCAGGTCGCACAGGTCCAGCAGTTCCAGCACCGGTTTGCTGTGGCCGACGAAGTGCAGCTGCTTGTCGCGGATCATCGCCTCCAGCTTGGCGGCGATCAGCAGTTGCAGACCGGCCGAGTCAATTTCGCTGACCTTGGACAGGTCAATCTCGATCACGCCGGCGTGGTCGATGTGCGGCTTGATGGTGTCCTTCAGCTCGGCTGCGCGATAGATCGTCATCTCACCTTCGATGGCGAAATGCGCGGTAGCGGCTTTTGATTTTTCGTGTTGTGCCATGTCGTGCTCCGAGGACCGTTGCGAAATCAATCAGGGGAGAACCAGCTTGGAAACTGCGGTCAGCATCTGCGTCGGCTGGAACGGTTTGACCACCCACGCTTTGGCACCGGCGGCCTGACCGGCCTGCTTCTTGTCCTCGCCCGCCTCGGTGGTGAGCATGATCACCGGGGTGAACTTGTATTCAGGTTTCTGCTTGGCTTCCTTGACGAAGGTGATGCCGTCCATGTTGGGCATGTTCACGTCGCTGATGATCAGGTGTATCTTCTGACCGGTGAGCTTGGCCAGCGCATCCCTGCCGTCGCAGGCCTCGATCACGTCGTAGCCCGCGCCCTTCAGCGCGATGCTCACCACCTGCCGCAGCGATGCGGAATCGTCCACTACCAGAATCGTCTTTGCCATTTCTTCCTCCTAGAAAAAAGTGATATCGGAATCGTTGCTGCTGTTCGCCGTCGCCGCGCCACCGCCGTGTGCGGCATGCTGCTCCGGCATGGTGTAGGTCTGCGCCAGTTCGCCCAGCCACGCGCGCGCATCCATGGCTGGCGGCGCATTGCCGGCGGCGCGCTCGGCGTCGTGTTCTTTCAGACGGGCATCCAGCTTGTCCAGATCGTTGCGCACATGCATCAGCATCTGGCTGACGCGATCCTGGAACTGCAGATTGACCAGCACGTTGGCGATCTCGCCGCCGATCTCCTGGCTCTCCTGGCGCAGTATCTCGGTTGAGCTGGACAGGTTGGAGGTCGCATCGCCGAACTGGCCCAGCACTCTGGCGATGGTTTGTTCCGAGTTCTGCACCATCTCGGCGTCCTGTTTGGCATATTGCTCGGACACGCGCAGCGTGGAAGCGATGGCCTTGTTGACGGTGTCCACCGTGGCGCTCATCTTCTTGCCGGTCTCGCCGGACAGGTTGGACAGCTTGCGCACCTCGTCCGCCACCACCGCGAAACCGCGTCCCACCTCGCCCGCGCGCGCCGCTTCAATGGCGGCATTGAGCGCCAGCAGATTGGTCTGCCCCGCGATGTCGGCCACGTCCTGCGCCATCTTCTGCAGGTCGCCGGTGAAGCGCGCCAGCGCCTGCACTTCGCCCAGCATGGATTGCTTCACTTCGAGCGCCGCGCGCAAGGAGGTGATGATGGAATTGAGTTCGCTCTGGCTACTTTGCAACAATGTGACCAGCCCGGCCTGGCCGCTGCCGCCGTCTCCGCCGGACGCCGCGACAGCAGCCGACAAACGTTGCGAAAGATTGGCGAAACGCATGGACAGATCGGTGATGGCGGTCTCGGTATGCACGCGCGCCAATTCGATCTGGCTGGACCAGACCGGCATCACTTCTTCGCATACCTCGCCCAGCCCGGAAACATGCTTTGCCCGCTCCCGCTCCAATTCCTCGTCCATTTGCCGGCGCATCGCGGCAACCGTGGAGCGTTGTGCAGCACGCTGCTTGTTGACGGACTGCACGCCGGTGATCACGGCGATCAGCAGCAGGCCGGCCGCCGCCCAAAAAGTTTCCGCCTGCATGCCGTTCAGCGCGAACAAGACGGCGATGGAAACGGCCCCCATCACCGCATGCGGCATCACGTTTGCCGCAGGTTTTGTGCCGTCCACCGATTGTGTTTCTTTCATCATCCTGCCTCCCGATTGCGCGACTGGTCTGCCGCCTTCACCGCACGTTGCCGGTGCGTATTGACATGACTGCATCTTGCAGCGTGCGAGTGTTGCTGAATATCAGGGAATCTTGAATTCGCCGTAGGTGCATACAACTTGCAAAGTAGGGATTTCCCTACACCAAAAACCGCTCGGGCGGTGCTGCAGATTGCCAGACCGGGAAACAAACCTCGATCACCGTGCCCTTGCCTACCGCGCTCAGGAACACAATCTCGCCCTGCAGCATGTTTGCCAGTTCTTCCATGGCGACCATGCCCATGGAATCTTTCTTCGCGCGGTCAAGGTCGAATCCCCTGCCGTTGTCGCTGACCTCAAGACGACAGCCGTTCCCATGGCGGGAAAGAATGATGCTCACCTTGCTGGCTTGCGCATGGCGAACCACGTTCGACAAGGCGCTCTGTACCAGTCTGTACACCAGGCTGGTGGTCGCCTCGCCGAACGTTGCGAGCCCCTCTTCTATGCGCACGTCGAAGTCGATGCCGGTGATGGTCAAAGTTTCATTGGCCAGCCACTCGATTGCGTCAGCCACATTCATGTTCAATACGGAAGGATGGATAACGGAGACGATCTCGCGCATGTGGACGATGGTCTCGTCCAGCAAATGCATGGTTTCATCGATGCGCTCGCCCAGCTCGGGATGCGGCTTGCCGAACGTCATATTCAGCATGGCCAGTTTCATGCGCAGCATGCTCAGACGCTGGCCGTAATCCTCGTGCATCTCGCGCGCCATTTCCTTGCGGGCTTGCCGAAGCTCGGCTTCACGCCGCGTATTCAGTTCGCGCAGCAGGTTCTTTGATTCGCGCAGATTGTGCTCGGTCGCCTTGAGTGCAGTGATGTCGCGACCGATGCTGAGCACGCCGGTGACCGTTCCCGATGCATCGACTTCCGGCACCAGACGGATGTGGCTGGTCACCTTCCGCTCGCCGGACAGCCAGCTGGATTCGAACGCGTCTTCCACACCGCTTTCCAGCACTTCGCGCAATCGCATGCGATAGCTTTCGCCGCAATACTCGTTGACTGTGATGGACGGTGCCGCCGCACCCGTCAGCCGGCGGAATGCCGGGTTGGCATAGACGCGATGGCAGAGCCGGTCATAGCGCGCGATGGTGTCAGGCGACTGCTCGACCAGCGTCCTGAATTCATGCCATCGTCCGGACTTCGCTTGCTCCGGCTGATGACGCGGCGCGATGTTCAGGACGAGACACAGCACATGCCCGACCTTGCCCGACTCGATCACCGGGTGCAGACGCACCTTGCATGTCATGGCCCGGTTCTCGCCGGGCACTGTGGTTTCGTATTCGGCAGATGCCGCTTCGCGCACGGTCTGCTGCAGATGCGTCTGCAGCGCCAGCATGAAGTCGCTGCTGGCGAAAAGGAGATTTGCATGCTGCGATGACAACGCCCGGCCTGCATGGATCTCAGGCAACAGGCCGGACGCTGCCGCGTTCAGCTGCGTGACCACAAAGTGTCCGGCACTTTCCGCACGCACCACGAACGCTGTATCGCTGCCGAATTGGAATAACAACCGCAGCCGCTCGTTCAGTTGGCGGGACGCGTTCAGCTGTCGCCACAGGGTGATGAGCGGCAACATCAGGGCGGCGCAAACGGCCGCGATGATTGGGACTTCAGTCGACATGAAGATGCAACCTGAATTGGACAGGTTGCAGCATGCCGTCAGTCAGGCACGGCAGCCATCAGGCAAGGTTGAATCTGCTGTAGGGAGGGACGGTGCCTGGGTAAGGATTTCCCGACACCGGCACGCGCGGGGTCAGATCAGCGCGTGCTCAACACCGTAGCGCACCAGCTCTGCGTTGTTGCCCAGGTTCAGTTTTTGCATCAGCCGTGATTTGTGGGTGCTGACGGTCTTGTTGCTGATGATCAATGCATCGGCGATCTCGTTGACGCTGTCGCCGCGCACCAGCAGCTTAAGGATCTGCAACTCGCGCTCCGACAGTTGCTCGTGCGGCGCTTGCTGCCTGATTTCCGGCGAATCAAAGACCATTGCTTCTGCCAGAGAAGCATCGATATAACGTCCGCCGCCCGCCACCTTGCGGATAGCGGCCAGTAAAACTTCCGGATCACTATCCTTGGTCAGGTAACCGGCCGCACCGGCCGCCAGTGCGCGCCGCGCGATCTGCGCTTCATTGTGCATGCTGAGCACGAGTATCTTCTGTGCGGGGTTCTGCGCCTTGACGCGGGTGATCAGATCGACCCCGCTGATGCCCGGCATGGTCATGTCCAGCAACAGCAGATCGACCGGGTTATGGTGCAGCGCCTCCAGCACTTCCCCGCCGTTCACCGCCGCGCCGACCACGCTGATGTCGGCCACCAGCGCAAACAGTTGTTTCAGGCCTTCGCGCACGATGGCGTGGTCGTCGGCGATCATCAGTCTAATCATGGTCTCTCCCGCATTTGCATGAACGGATCTGCACCGAGATCCGGGTCCCCCGTCCGGGGGCGCTGTCGATATCGATCTCGCCGCCCAGCACCAGCGCGCGCTCGCGCATCCCCATCAGGCCGAAGGTCTTCTTGCGGGCGGAGGCCGGATCGAAACCCGCGCCGTCGTCCTCGATCTGCAGCAGACAATGGTCGCCCCGGTGCAGCAGCCTGACATCGACCTGTTTTGCCCGTGCATGACGCATGATGTTGGTGAACGATTCTTGCACGATGCGGAAAATGGTGGTGGCCTGCTCCACATTCAGTTCGATACGGTCATCGTCGAGCACCAGCCGGCACGGGAGACCGCTGCGCTTGGTGAATTCTGCCACCTGCCATTCCAGCGCCGACGACACCCCCATGTCCAGCACTGCCGGGCGCAATTGGGAAGCGACATCGCGCACCACCTGGATGGTGGCATCAATCTGTTCCTTCAGCCCCTGCAGCGGGGCCAGCAGCTGCGGGCTATCATCGCCGTACTGGATACGCATCAGTCCGACCTCCATGCGCAGCCCGGTCAGCATCTGGCCGAGTTCGTCATGCAGGTCCTGCGCGATGCGCTTGCGTTCCTGCTCGCGCGCCTCTTCCCGGTATACCGTCAGTTCGAGCAATTGCCGGTACGCTTCTTCGAGGCGCAATTCCGTTACGCGCAACGGCGTGACGTCGGTATAGGTCCCCAGCACGCCGGTCACCTCCCCCGACAGTCCCATCAGCGGCACCTTGCCGGTCATCAGCCATGCGTCGCCGCCGTCCCTCAGGCGGATCGGCTCTTCGATGTTCAGCTTGGGTTGGGCACCGAGCATGACTTCCAGGTCGTCGCTGCGGAACTGCGCCGCCTGCTCGGCCGGATATAAAGCGTAGTCGTCCTTGCCGATCATTTGCCCGGCATCCTGCAGGCCGATGTCTGCCAGCATGCGTTTATTCACACCGAGGTAGTGGCCCCGCTCGTCTTTCCAGAATATCCCCACCGGTGCATTGTCCAATATGGATTGCAGCATCATCTGCGAACTCTTGAGCGCGTCCTGCGCCGAACCGAGACGCACATACGGCTCGCGCACGCTCTCGATAAACACCGCGCGATAGATGAACAGATAACCGATGACCTTGTACAGATGTCCGAGCAGATTGAAGATGTCGCTGACCGCGCTGTACAGCACGAAGCACAGTTCGCCCAGTGCGCTGACCAGACATGCCGCAGCCAGCCGGTAGGCTGTGTTCGCCTGCCTCCGGTCGTCCTGGCGGATCTGGCGATAGAACAGCACACCCGCTGTCGCCAACAGGGCGATCACCACATATTCGGCCACTATTTTGAAAGTGGTCAAACCATCGCCCTCGATAAAAGTGCGCGGCCAGAACTCGGGATGGTATAGCACCTGCCAATAAACGAGGGCTGCGACAGCCAGACTGCCTGCAAGCAACAGGTAACGCGTGCCGTTCCGTGGCAACGGCCGCTGCCAGGCGCGCAGGGCCACCGCCAGCAGGATCACCGCAACGGCGAACCGCTCCGCCAGCCAGAACTGGATGGCCTTCTCCGGTCCGCCGGGCGTGACGAAATCCGGCATGCCGGAGAATGAGAACATGTGGCCGAAGTCGAGCAGCCCGACCAGCAGAAAGCCGGCGGCCAGAATCACTGTGTTGGCGGAACGTTCGGGAGAGTAGGCGTTCCAGGTAATGCCGAACACCATTAGCGCCACCACGATGGCGAACGTCTCCATGGCGACGTGCATCGGCAACGGCATGATGTCCACGCCGCGCAGCACCGCGATGGACGGCGACAGCCAGGCCAGCAGGAACAGCAGGGTCAATCCGAGCAACAACCGGTCCGGATTGCGCAGCATCGAGAGATTGAACTGCATCAACTAAAGACTACGGAAGGAATGGGTGCCACTTTACTATATGCAGGCGAAGCGTGGAACTTTGCATAGTCATGACGTTCCAGTGGGGCAAGCTGCGTCGGTACGATAAAATACCCGCTGTTCCTGGCAGGGCTATCCGCATCGATACCCCGCGTCCCGCTCTCCTCGAAAGGCAATCCAATGTACCGTTTTTCATGCTCCCTGCTCATTCTGCAATGTCTTTCCCTGCCCGCGTCGGCACAGGACGATGTGCCGTTGTGGCAAGGCAATGCCGCCATCTCCTTTTCCCGCTCCGCCGGCAACACCAATGGCACAACGTATTCCGTGTCGATCGATGAAGCGCGGACGACTGACGCCAACAAGTTATCCGCCTATGCTTCGGCGCTATACGGCGAAAGTCAGGGTGTAGTCAACGCGGACAAGACCCGCCTCGGCAGCCGGTACGACCACAACCTGAGTGCGCAACTGTTCGGTTTCGGACTGCTGGAGTTCGAACAGGACCGGCTGGCCAACCTGGAACTGCGCAGCAGCGTGGGCGGAGGCCTGGGGCATCATTTGCTGAAAGAGGAAAGCGTCACCTTCGATGTGTTCGGCGGTCTGTCCTACAACCGTTCGGACATGATGGCTGGCAACACGACCGGCATCGTCGAAGTGATCCTTGCGGAAGAATCCACGCATGCGCTGACTGAAAATACACGCCTGAAACAAAAGCTGAGCTACTACCCCAGCACACAGACAGCCGGCGAGTTCCGCACCGTGTTCGACAGCAGTCTGGTGGTCAGCCTGAACAGCACGATGGGGCTGTCGGTCAGCCTGCAGAACAAGTACAACAGCGATATCGGCGCGGGCGTCAAACACAGCGATACCGTGCTGCTGACCGGGCTGAACATCAAGTTATAAAATATTCATGCCCGCAACCGCTCATTGACCGGAACTGATTTGGACGCCGGACAGATTGCGCTCCAGCTTGAATTCTTCGGGCAGCGTATTCACGCGCCCCATCAAAAAGCGACCGATCCCGTCAAAGGTGGATGTGTGCAGAGACTCGGGCGGCAAACTGGCCCGCAGCTTGCCGAAGCCGTCCAGATTGTTGGCTGTCACGTCGATACAGCCGGTTGCATAGTTGGCCTCAAAACGTATCCAGAGCAGCAGCTCCGGTTCAAGTTCGACCTTGAGCACGGGGTGTTTGCGGCGGACCCGCCACAGGTCGTCCAGATCGGCTTTGGGCTTCAAACCGTATGCCAATACTTCTTTCTTGAACTCATCGAACTTCTCCCAGCGCCGCGTCGCCTCTACCGGGGTCGGCGAAATCAAGCGCACCTGAAAATAGGCATGATCGAGCAGCGCATCGTCCGCCAGGCTCTGCTTGCGGGCGCTGATTATGCCGCTTTTCCACTTCAGGTCGGAGAAGCGGCTCTTGCTGTCCAGCACGTAGCAACGGGGCACGGCGGGCTCGATTGCATTGAGGTGTTTGCAGAACAGGGTAAAGAACTTTTCAGTGCGCTCCAGCGAGTCATGCACACGGCGCATCATCTCTTGCCGGTCCTGCTGCCGGTTCCGCTTCGCCTCCAGTTTCTGCGTCGCCTCGCCGGCCAACTCCGCCAGAAAGCTGCTCATTGGCGCATCTGATTGGTTCATGGCTGTTTCTCCTGAATTCCCTATTCAGCGATATTGCAAAATGACCTTCACAAATC
>WOZO01000208.1 GCA_011620315.1 Sideroxydans sp.
CGACTTTCTTGACTGCCGGCTTCTTGGCAACTGTCTTTTTGACAACCGGCTTCTTGGCTGCAACTTTCTTGACTGCCGGCTTCTTGGCAACTGCTTTCTTAACGGCGGGTTTCTTGGCTGCGACAGCTTTTTTCGCTACCGGCTTCTTGGCTGCCGCTTTCTTGGTTGTTGCACTTTTTGCTTTGGATTTTGCAGTTGCCATTTTCATTCCTTATTAAAGTTTGATGGACTAGATTGGTGCAATTTATTACGTGCTACCACTGCACTACCGATGCGCTTTCAACCTGAAGAAACCTCCCAATACGCACGGTGACGGCATTCTATGCGCGAATAATTTTTTTGCGCAATAGATTTGTGCACTTATGTGCAAAAAAATCAATCGATGATTTTTTCCGGCGCGTACAACTGTTCCGTTTTTTCGCGCTCGCGAACAAGGTGCGCATGCTCGCCGTCGATCATCACTTCGGCCGCTCTAGGACGCGTGTTGTAATTGGAACTCATGCTCATTCCGTATGCGCCGGCCGACATGACAGCCAGCACATCGCCTTGTGCCACGGCCATTTCACGGCCGTGCGCGATGAAATCGCCGGTCTCGCAGATCGGCCCGACCACTTCATAGACCTGCTTTGACGATGCATTTTTTTGCACGGGATGGATGGCATGGAAGGCGTCGTAAAGCGCCGGACGCATCAGGTCGTTCATCGCCGCGTTGACGATGGCGAAATTCTTCTCTTCGCCGTGCTTCAGATATTCGATCTTCGCCAGCAGGATGCCCGCGTTGCCGACCAGCACTCTTCCCGGCTCCACGATCAGCGATTCCATACGTCCATGCAATGCTTGCAGCAATGCCCGCGCATACTCCGCGATGGCCGGCGGCGTCTCGTCGTCGTAACGGATACCCAAGCCGCCGCCCAGGTCGATGTGTTCCAGCGTAATACCTTCCGCTTTCAATTGATCCACCAGCGCCAGCACTTTCTCGGCCGCTGCGATGAACGGGCTGACTTCGGTGAGCTGCGAGCCGATGTGGCAGTCGATGCCGGTCACGCGCAGATGCGGCATCGCCGCTGCCTTGCGGTACAAGTCCAGCGCCCCCGTATACGCGACGCCGAATTTGTTTTGTTTGAGACCGGTCGAGATATAAGGATGCGTCTTGGCGTCGACATCCGGCTTCACGCGCAGGCTGATCGGCGCGACCTTGCCCATGCTGCCCGCCACTTCATTCAGCCTGTCCAATTCCGGTGCTGATTCGACATTGAAACAACGGATGCCAGCCCCCAGCGCCAAGCGCATCTCGGCTGCACTTTTACCGACACCGGAGAACACCACCTTGTCGGCCGCGCCGCCCGCAGCCAGCACGCGCTGCAGTTCGCCGCCCGAGACGATGTCGAAGCCTGCCCCCAACTTTGCAAAAATATTGAGGATGGCCAGATTCGGATTCGCTTTCACCGCATAACAGATCAGGTGTTCACGCCCTTGCAGCGCATCCTCGAACTGACGATAGGCATCGGTCAAAGCGGCACGCGAATAGACATAGCTCGGCGTGCCGAAACGCTGCGCGATGTCCGCCAGCGACACCTGCTCTGCGTAGAGGGTGTCGTCACGATAGTTGAAATATTCACTCATATTAAAGTTCTGCGGATTGGGAATGCTGGGGGACAGCCGACAATTGGGATTGCGCCGGCGGCAGATAAAGCGGACCTTTGCGTCCGCATCCTTGCAAGCCGACAAGTAACAGCAACATAATGCACACCGTACGCATCTGTATCTTCTTCCTTAATTCGTAACGAGCGGGATTATATGACGGAAAGCGCCAACGACGCTGCGGGAGACGCACTGTTTGCCCGTATCCGGCAGATGGTGACGGCGCGCGGCGCGGATATCCGGCTGCAGCGGGAAGCGTCCACGCTGAAACTGCTTTTCGCCGACGGTCAGCGCATCCTGATCAACCTCGATCAACAGACCCGTCACGTGTGGCTGGCCGCTGCGGATGGCGGCAGCGAGTTCATGCCGCAGGGTGCGAGCTGGCAATCTGCACAACATGGCGAACTGTTTGCTCGCCTGGACACGTTGCTGGAACAGACCATCGCCAGTGACCCGCGCAATTCGCGTGCACCGCTGTCTACGCCACCCGGGGCAGCGCCGGTCATCATCCGGTATGTCCAGTCCGGCGGACACGGACTGCGCAACGCGATGATCATCATCTTGTTGTGTGCCGTTGCTTACTTGCTGACGCAACGCGCCACGCAGCCCTCCGTGGCCGACGAGTCTGCCGCAGAGCAGGCGATGCCGACGACACTTGCGAACAATGAACGCCAATGTGAAAGGCGCTTCCCGGACAATGGCAGCACCACTGTGTTCCCGGAAAGCGGTCTGCAGCTTGGCAACGGAACCGAACTGACACTGGTCAACGAACACGCCCACCCTTTGCTGCTGATCCTGACCGCCCCGCACACGCTCATCCCTTCCATGTCGGTGATGGTGCATGCGCGCCAGCAGGCCAGCGTGCGCATACCGCCCGGACAATACGACCTGATGTTCGCTGCCGGCACGCGCTGGTGCGATGCGCGCAGCGGGTTCTCCGATGGGCGCATGCTGAAGTTCAGCGACTCGCTCGCTGTACAGCATGACGCGCCGGTACGTATCGCTATGCAATCTTCCGGTGCCGGTCCGGAAGATTTTCGCGCGCTGATCTCCACCTTTTCACCCGCCGCACCGCTCCCCGCCCCGTCATTCAGCGGCGACGGCAGCATGGCGGTCAAACGGCACAGCAACGGCCACTTCTATCTGCCCGGCAGCATCGCGGGCGTGCCGGTCACCTTCATGCTGGATACCGGCGCCTCCGTAACATCCATCACCAGCGAGATCGCGCGCGAGGCGGGGGTGCGCAACTGCAAGGAGATACAGGTGCAGACCGCCAACGGCAGCACGACCGGCTGCATCGCGCTGGTGCCGCAGATGACGCTGGGCAACTTCACGCTCAGAAACATCACGGTGGCGGTGATGCCGAACATGGAAACCAACCTGCTCGGTGCCAATGTGCTGCGCAACTTCCGCGTCGGACAGGATCAAGACACCTTGCTCATCGGGCGCAACTGATAACGGAGAGAAAGCATGACCGAGAACGAATTTAACGCACTGGCCGACACGGTCTTCAAACGCATCGAACACGCGCTGGATGAAACCGATATCGACTATGACAGCAACGGCATGGTGATGGAGATCGAGTTCGACGACGGCAGCAAAGTCATCGTGAACCGCCACGTGCCCAACCGCGAAATATGGCTGGCGGCACGTTCCGGCGGCTTCCACTTCGGCCGGCAGAACGATGCCTGGATCAGTCAGCGCGAAGGCGACGAGCTGTACGCCAAGCTGGCCACACTGATACAAACCGGCTCGGGAAGCATTATTGAATTTTGAGAGATGCCAGGTGCCCAGCGGTGCGATCCGCAAGGAGGGGGCCTTTTTGTTTCAGACACCTGACTAATCCACTGTAACACAAGGGTCTTGGCGATGGAATGCGGCATTTTGTCGCACCCCCTGCGCGGCACGGTTTCAGCCGACGCGGATGCCGCGTAGTTGCCTCCTGAGTTCCCGGTAATCCGGGCAGGCCGATTCCACCACACGCCAGAATGCGGCCGAATGGTTCATCTCTTTCAGATGGGCCAGTTCGTGTATCACCACGTAATCGATCAATGGCAGCGACAGCTTGACCAGGTGCCAGTTCAGGCTGACCACACCGCGCGCGCTGCAACTGCCCCATTGGGTACGCGCCGAGGATACCCTGATGACGCGCGGCGAGACGCCCATCAGCGGCGCGAAGTGCGCGACACACTCTTCGAACACCTGCAGCGCCTGCTCGCGGTACCACTGGCTGACGAGCTTCTCGATGCGCTGCTCCGTAATGGCGCGATGCAATTGCAGGACCAGGTTCTCGCCCTGCAAACGCGGCGGCGCACCGAACAGATCCGGCACGACACGCAGGGTGAAAACTTCGCCACGGAACGGTATGCTTGCCCCGTCCTGCCAGACGACGGGAATCACCCCGGCGACCTGCCAGCTCTCCAATTTATCCAGCACCCAGCTCGCCTTGTCCTGCAACACACTGTGCAGCCACTGCTCCGAAGCGCACAAAGGCATACTCACCGTCAGCCCGCGTTCGTCGATGCGCAGGCCGATGCTGCGGCGCTTGCCGCTACGCTTCAAGGTGTAGCTGACATGTTTGTCCGAGAGTTGCAGCGAACGCTGCTCGACAGCGGGCGGGACAGGCTTGGCACGAGAAAGCGGGGACATCATCCCAGGCGTGCCATCTCGCCTTCGATCCACGCCTCGGTGCGGGCGTTGATCTCTTCCGCCTTGAGTCCGGCGGTATCGATGACCGGACCGATCACCATCACGATGGTGCCCGGTTTTTTGATGAAGGCGTTGCGCCCCCAGAACTTGCCCGCGTTGTGCGCCACCGGCAATACCGGCACACCGGCGTGGGATGCCAGCATGGCCCCGCCGATCTTGTATTTGCCGCGTTCACCGTACGGCATGCGCGTGCCTTCCGGGAACAGCACGATACTGAAACCCTGTTGCAGTTTGTCCTTGCCCTTGGTCAGCAATTCCTTCATCGCCGCCTTGCCCTTGCTGCGATCCAGAGCGATAGGGCTGGACAAAGCCAGCAGCCAGCCGAAGAAAGGTATCCACAACAACTCGCGTTTGGCCACCCAGACATGCGGCGGCAGCACCAATTGCAGCGACAGCGTCTCCCAGGCCGACTGGTGCTTGCTCAAAACCACGCACGCCTGCGCGGGAATGTTTTCCAGACCGCGCACCTCCATGCGGATACCGCAGATCACTTTTAGCAGCCACAGGATGCCGGGCGCGAAACCGGACAGCAGGCGGTGACGCGTGCGCTGGCTGAACGGGAAGATGAACGGCGACAACAGCGCATAGGACAAAGTAAAAACAGCCTGCGCCAGCGCAAAGATGATGGAACGGATCAGATTCATAGCAGGCTGGCCGTCACCGCAGCGAGGTCGGGGAATATCCGCGTGCCTTCCGGCAACCCGCCCTTCTCTTTTGTTTTGTTGCCCTTGCCGGTCAACACCAGATAAGAATTGGCCCCCAGGCGGGCGGCCGCTTCCAGGTCGCGCAATGAATCGCCCACCGCCGGTACGTCGGCCAGACCGACACCGTAGCGTGCGGATATCTCCAGCATCATGCCGCTCTTGGGTTTGCGGCAACTGCAATCTGCTTCACTGGTATGCGGGCAGAAGAAGATCGCGTCGATGCGTCCGCCTACTTGCGCCAGCGACTTGTGCATCTTGTCGTGAATGGCATTCAAGGTCGGCATATCGAACAGACCGCGTCCGATACCGGACTGGTTGGTGGCCACCACCACGCGGTAGCCGTTCTGATTCAGACGCGCGATCGCTTCCAGGCTGCCGGGAATGGGCTTCCATTCATCCGGGCTCTTGATGAATTGTTCGGAGTCGTAATTGATGACGCCGTCGCGGTCGAGGATGATGAGCCTCATGCTGCCAGCTTGGAGATGTCGGCCGACTGGTTCATCAGACGGCCCAGTTGTTGCAACAGTAAAGCGCGGTTGATGCGCAGCGCCTTGTCCTCGCACATCACCATCACCTTGTCGAAAAAATCATCGACGAAGGATTTCAGCGTGACCAGCGTCTTCAGGTTGTTGCTGTAATCGCCGCGCTCGAAATAGCCGCGCGCCATCGGCGTGATGTCCAGCATGGCCTGATACAGCTCGCGCTCGGCATCGTCCTGGAACAGTGTCACATCGATGGAGACCGGCAACTCGCCCAGCTCCTCGGCGTTCTTGCGCATGATGTTCTGCACGCGTTTGTTGGCTGCCGCCAGGTCTTTCGCAGCTGCCATGGCGGCGAATGCGCGCACCCCCTGCAGACGCGGCAACGCTTCGTGCAAGCGCCCCCCCAACACCGCCAGCACCGCCTCGATATGCGTGTTTTCAAAACCTTGGTCGCGCAGATAACCGCGCAGGCGGTCGGTCATAAAACCTTCCACATCCGCTGCCACGGTCGCGCTCAACATACCCCGCGGGAAGTTGTCGGCGGTCGCTTTCAGCAGTGCGGGCAAGGACAGGTCCAGCGGTGTCTCGATCAGGATGCGCAGAATACCCAGCGCCTGACGGCGCAGACCGAACGGGTCCTTGTCGCCGGTCGGCACCTGGCCGATACCGTAGATACCGACCAGCGTCTCCAGCTTGTCGGCCAGCGCCACAGAACAGGCCAGCGGACCTTGCGGCAAAGTATCGCCGGCGAAGCGCGGGTGGTAGTGCGCCTCGATGGCGCTCGCCACTTCCGGTTTCTCGCCGTCGTGCAAGGCGTAGTAGTGACCGATGATGCCTTGCAACTCTGGGAACTCACCGACCATGTCGGTGATCAGGTCGGCCTTGCTCAAGCGAGCGGCCAGTTCGGCATCCGCCTTGTCCGCACCGAGCAGGCGCGCGATGGTGCCCGCCAGCGTGGTGATGCGCTCCACGCGCTGCAACTGCGAACCGAGCTTGTTGTGGTACACCACGTTGCCCAGCTTCCCAACGCGGGTCTCCAGCTTCTGCTTGCGATCCTGATTGAAGAAGAAACGCGCATCGGCCAGACGCGGACGCACCACGCGTTCGTTACCCTCGATGATGTGATGCGGATCGGCGATCTGCATGTTGGACACGATCAGGAACTTGTTCAGCAGCTTGCCGCTTTGCGCATCCAGCAGCGGGAAGTATTTCTGGTTCTGCTGCATGGTGAGGATCAGACATTCCTGCGGCACTTCCAGATATTCCGCCTCGAACTGTCCGACATACACTTCGGGCCACTCCACCAGCGCGGTCACTTCGTCCAGCAGGGAAGAGAGCAGGCTGCGCTCTTCGTTCGACATGGACATCAGCTTGGACTGGTCGAAATTGGCATGACCGATCCAGATCGCTTTGTGCTCACCCGCCAGTTGATCCAGTCGCGCGGCGATGCTTTCGCGCCGGTTGGCGAAGCTGGCCACGACGCGGCCATCACGTGCCAGCGTGGCTTCATAGTCGTCGGCGTGTCCGATGCTCACGCGCTCGCCGCACAGGAAACGGTGACCGCTGGTCACGTTGCCGCTGGACAGGCCCAGCACTTCGGCCGGCACCACGCTGTTGCCGTGCAACACGGTCAAACCGTGTACCGGACGCACGAACTGGTGCTCCAGATCGCCCCAGCGCATCAGCTTGGGCACCGGCAATTTCTTCAGCGCCTGCATAATGATGCCGGACAGATAATCCTCCAGCGGCTTGCCCGCCTGCTCGATGCGCGCCGCGAAATATTCCGTCTTGCCATCGCCCGCACGCTGCAATTGCGCCATCACCACCCCGGCCGAGCGCATGAAACCTTCCAGCGCCCTGGTCGGTTTGCCTTCGGCATCCAGTCCGGCTGCGACGCCTGGGCCTTTGCGCTCGATGATGCGGTCGGCCTGCTGCGCTTCCACTTCGGTGATGCTTACTGCCAGACGGCGCGGCGTGCAATAAGGCGTGCATGCGCTGTCGTCACCCAGCAGCGCCTGTTCTTTCAGTGCAGCAAAAACTTCATTGGCGAAAGTGGTGGACAGTTTCTCCAGCACCTTGGGCGGCAGCTCTTCGGTGAGCAGTTCGATCAACAGGGTCTGTTTCATCATGCGTCCTCCCCTTTCTTGCACATGGGGAAGCCCAAGGCTTCACGCGAATCGAAATATGCCTGCGCCACCTGACGCGACAAGGCGCGCACACGACCGATGTAGGCCGCACGCTCGGTCACCGAGATCGCGCCGCGCGCGTCCAGCAGATTGAAGGTGTGCGAGCACTTCATCACCATCTCGAAACCGGGCAGCGGCAGGCCGGCATCCATCAGGCGCTTGGCCTCGCCTTCGTATTCACTGAAGTGGCGAAACAGCATCTCGACATTGGAATGCTCGAAGTTGTATTTGGATTGTTCCACTTCGTTCTGGTGGTACACGTCGCCGTAAGTCACCACGCTGTCGCCGTTCCTGGACCACACCAGGTCATACACGTTCTCGACGCCTTGCAGATACATGGCCAGACGTTCCAGACCATAGGTGATCTCGCCCAGCACCGGCTTGCAGGTGAGCGAGCCGACTTCCTGAAAATAAGTGAACTGCGTGACTTCCATACCGTCCAGCCACACTTCCCAGCCCAGTCCCCATGCGCCCAGTGTCGGCGATTCCCAGTCGTCCTCGACGAAGCGGATGTCGTGCTCGCTGGTGTTGATACCCAGCGCGCGCAGGCTGTCGAGATACAACTCTTGAATGTTATCGGGAGAAGGTTTCAGTACCACCTGATACTGATAGTAATGCTGCAAACGGTTCGGGTTCTCGCCGTAGCGGCCGTCCTTGGGACGACGTGAAGGCTGCACATACGCGGCACGCCAGGGCTCTGGCCCGATGGCGCGCAAAAAGGTCGCCGTATGGAAGGTGCCCGCACCGACCTCGATGTCGTAGGGTTGCAGCAGCGCACAGCCCTGCCTGTCCCAGAAGTGCTGCAGCGTCAGGATGATCTGCTGGAAGCTCGGTTTCGAACCCAGCGCGATAGTGGAACCGGAATTTTGCATGTAAAGAATCACCAGCCTTTTACGAAGGAGCGCATTTTACGGGTTTTCGGGCACTTGCGTCACCCCGCATAAGGCCAGCTTCGCGGTTCTTGGCAGGGCTTTAACCTCCCGCTCGCGCTTCGATGCGACCGAGCGATCCGCACATGCTTCGCTATACAGCAAATTTACCGGCAAGCGGCTGCGCGTGTATTTCGCGCCTTCGCCCTCATTATGCGTGGCGATACGTTTTTCCAAATCGTTGGTGATGCCGCAGTAGAGCGTGCCATCCGCGCATTGCAGCAGGTAACAGCACCAGCTCATAGGCGCGAATATCTCGCCGCCGCGCCCAGCATCAAAGCCAGCAGTAACAGCACCGCGACATTGCCCCAGCGCACGTACGGCGTGCTGCCGCTATAGCCCTGCACCACTGCCGTGAGCACACCTTCCCGGTGCTGCGGCAGTTGCGCCAGCACCTGCCCGTCGGTAGCGATGACGGATGTGACACCGGTATTGGTGGCGCGCAACATCATGCGCCCCGTCTCCAGTGCGCGCATCTGCGACATCTGGTTGTGCTGCACGGCGGCGTTCGATTCGCCGTACCAGGCATCGTTGGTGACATTCACCAGCAATGTGGCTTGCGGCAACGGCCGAATGATCTCTTCGCCGAACACGTCCTCGTAGCAGATGTTCACCGCGACCTTCTGCCCCGCAACGTCAAGCGGTGCTTGCGTATCACCGCCGCTGGCGAGATCGCCCATGGGGATCCGCAGCACCTCGTTGATGAACCAGCCCAGCATGCCGCGCATGGGAATAAATTCGCCGAAAGGCACGAGATGATCCTTGCGGTAGTGCTGGCTCTCGGCGCTGCCGAGCGAGTACACGCTATTGAAATAGCGGTCGCCCTCTTTCTCGAACACGCCGATCAGAATGTCGCCGCCGTTCTGCCGCACGTGGTCGCGCAATATCTCCTGGTAGTACGGGGGCACGTTGCGGCGCAATAGCGGGATCGCGGTTTCGGGCATGATGATCAAGCGGGCGTCGCTGCTCTGGGCGAGCCGCCGGTAGGTCTCCAGCGAACCGATCAGTTTTTCCTGCGCGAATTTCTCATCCTGCGCGATGTTGCCCTGCAGCAGGCTGACCCTGAGCGGTGCGCCGTACGGCTGCGTCCATGCCACATGCTGCAAGACAGCGCCGAGCAGCCACAGCGCGCACACGCCGCCAAGCGCGATCCCGCCCGCCGCACTCAGGCGCACCCGCGACACAAAGAGCAATGCCGCCGCGCTCACCGCCACCGCCAGCGACACCCCATAGACGCCGAACAGCGGCGCATAGCCCAGCAATGGGCTGTCCGCTACTTGCGAGTAGCCGAATGCCAGCCAGGGAAAACCGGTGAACATCAGTCCGCGCAGCCATTCCGCCATCACCCACAGCGCCGGCATCAGCAGCAGCACGCGCACACGTTCCGATGTGCGGATGCGCAGCAGCACATATCCCGCCAGCGCCAGCGGCGAGGAGACCAGCGCGGCGAACAACAGGGTGGCCGTGATCGCCAGCAGCGGATGCATATAGCCGTAATCGTGCAGCGCGACATAGACCCAGCCGACGCCGAAGCTGAACAGCCCCATGCCGAAAATGAAACCGGCCCTTGCTGCCTGCGCCGCACTCCCGCAGCGTTGCCAAACCCGGAACAGTACGAGCAGCGCAACCACCGTCAGGGGATACATGCCGAACGGTGCAAAGCCGAATACGGCCAGCACACCGGCGAGCAAGGTCTGCATAAAAGGGGAAGTGATGAGTCTGTTCACACGTGTGGGCGATTAAGTTGATTCGCCGGATTATACGGTGTAACTTCCGCCGCACTTCAACTCCAGCTCTTGTGCACTATGGCCGTCCAATCCGCCCTGTACAACGAGATCAGCAACATGCTGGTCGAAAGCGATCTGTTCAATCATCTGCCGCCGACAGAACTGCGCACCGCCGCGCACTATTTCAGCATCACCAATCTCGCCGCCGGTGAAGTGATCTTCCACGAAGGAGAGATCGGCAATTTCATGTGCATCGTGCATGAAGGCAGCGTGCATGTGATCAAGCGCAACCAGAACGAAGACCAGATCGAGGTGGTAAAACTCGGCAACGGTCGCGCCTTCGGCGAGATGGCGGTGCTGGACGGCGAACGCCGCTCGGCCACCTGCAAAGCGACCGAAGACAGCGTGGTGCTGACGCTATCCAAAGAAGCGCTGGACCAGATGCTGGAAGAACATCCGCGCATGGCGGCACGCATCATCCGCGCCATCGCGGTCAGCCTGTCGCGCCGCCTGCGTATGGCGGTGGGGCAACTGGTCGACTACATCGATTAAGCTGCCGATGCTCGAATTCACCGAATACACCAAGATATTCATCAGCCTGTTCGCGATCATCGATCCGGTCGGCATCATCCCGCTCATCATCGCATTCACCGCAAGTATGAGCGACCAGAAGCGGGAGCGTGTGGGGCGCATCGCATCGCTGACGATGTTCGGCATCCTGCTCGCGTCACTATTGCTGGGCGAAGCCATCCTGTCGTTCTTCGGCATCAGCATCCATTCTTTCCGCACCGCGGGCGGTATCCTGCTATTGCTGATGGCGATCAATATGCTGGTCGGCCACAAGGCGCCGCCAACACCCGACGACAACACCGACAGCGATTCGACGCAATCCATCGCCATCGTGCCGTTGTCCACACCATTGCTGGCCGGACCGGGCGCGATCAGCGCGGTGATCGTCGACGCGCACAAGGCCGATAGCGTCGGCCATTACGGCATGATGACGCTGGTACTCATCGCTTTGGGGCTGACCGTATGGCTGACCTTCCTCGCCGCCCCCTGGGTCTCGCAACGTCTGGGCAAAATTGGCAGCACTATCGTCACGCGACTGATGGGCTTGTTACTCGCCGCGATCGCGGTCGAATTCATCGCGGGCGGCCTGCGCGGCCTGTTCCCGTCGTTTTCATGAAATTCGCGCAGCGATTCGTTTGCCCCCTCTCCCTGCGGGGGAGGGCTGGGGCGGGGAAACAGGCATCGCCTGCTTCATTATCAAGGCTGGCAATTTGCCATGCCCGTTAGGTTGAATATGGAAAAGATACGACTCTCGAAACTGATGTCCGAACAAGGACTGTGCTCGCGCCGCGAGGCCGACGATTACATCGCCAAAGGCTGGGTGCTGGTGGACGGCGATGTGGTCGGCGAGCTCGGCAGCAAGATATTGCCGACGCAGAAGATCACGCTGAAAAAAGCCGCGCAATCGCAGCAGCAGGATCTGGCGACCGTGATCCTGCACAAACCGGTGGGCTACGTCTCTGGCCAGGCCGAAGACGGCCACCAGCCCGCCATCGTGCTGGTAAAACCGGAGAAACACTGGAAGCTCGACCCCTCGCAGCAACGCTTCGAGCCGCGCCATCTGAAGAGTCTCGTCCCCGCCGGTCGGCTGGACATCGACTCCACCGGCCTGCTGGTGCTGACTCAGGACGGTCGCATCGCCAAACAACTGATCGGTGAAGATTCGGATATTGAAAAAGAGTATCTGGTGCGCGTAGCGGGACGCATCGCGGCTGACGGACTGGACAAACTCAACTTCGGATTATCGTTAGACGGCAAGAAACTCAAACCCGCCAAAGTCACCTGGCAGAACGACGACCAGTTGAAGTTCATCCTCAGGGAAGGCAAGAAACGCCAGATCCGCCGCATGTGCGAACTGGTCGGCCTCAAAGTCACCGGCCTCAAGCGCGTACGCATCGGCAATGTGAAGCTGGAGAAACTGCCGATGGGGCAGTGGCGGTATTTGCGCGCGGACGAGAAGTTCTAGGAAGCCGCCCCGGCATCCTGCTGCGATGCAGGTGCCTTCGCCACCAACAAGGCATACAAGCGACGGCTGTCCGCATGCAACACCGTAAACTGCCAGCCGTCGATCACGAACGTGCTGCCGCGCTTGGGCAGTTGACCGGCGGCCTTGAGCACCAGTCCGCCGACGGTATCGTATTCCTCGTCGCTGAATTCAGATCCGGCCTGTTCGTTGAAATCGGCGATCTCGGTGTCGGCTTTGACGCGCCAATGGGTGTCGTCCTGGCGGATGATGTTGTCTTCATCCTCGTCGAAGTCGTATTCATCCGAGATATCGCCCACGATCTGCTCCAACACGTCTTCGATGGTGGCCATGCCGCACACGCCACCGTACTCATCCACCACCAGCGCAAGATGGTTATGGTTGCTGCGGAAGTCGCGCAGCAGCACATTGAGACGTTTCGATTCCGGCACGAACACGGCCGGACGCAACATATCGCGCACATTGAATTCTTCGCCGGCGTAGTAGCGCAGCAGATCTTTGGCCAGCAGGATGCCGATGATATTGTCTTTATCGCCGTCCACGACCGGGAAGCGCGAGTGCGCTTTCTCGACCACGAACGGAATGAATTGCTCGGGCGGCTGGCTGATGTCGATGACATCCATTTGCGCGCGGGGAATCATGATCTCGCGCACCTGGCGCTCCGACACCTGGATGACGCCTTCCATCATGGAAAGCGCGTCGGCATCCAGCAGATTGCGCTGGAAGGCGCTGTATAACAAAGCGATGAGTTGTTCGCGATCTTCCGGCTCCCGCAGCAACATCGTGGAGAGCCGGTCTAAAAAGGTGGGTTTACTGCTACCACAGTCTGAACCGTCCATTACCTGACTACTAACTAACTAGATAGGGCGCAGGATACCGCAATTTGAGCATCAACGCAGTCTCCCGCGCTTCCATCGCTTCGGCCTCCCGCTTCTTCTCATGGTCATAGCCCTGCAGGTGCAAAGCGGCATGCAGCGTGAGATGCGCATAGTGCGCGAGCAGATCCTTGCCCTGCTCTTTCGCTTCGCGGACTACGACAGGCGCACAGATGACCACATCCCCGTACAACGGCTCGGTATCGTCATAGACGAATGTCAGCACATTGGTGGCGTAATCCTTGCCGCGATAGCTTTCATTCAGCGCGCGCCCTTCGATCTCATCCACGATACGCAAGGCCATCTGTATATCCTGCTCCAGAGCAACCTTTATCCAGCGGCGGAACTGTGCTCGCGTCGGCAGCTGCGCGGCACTGCTGGCATATTGCACCGACAGCGAAAGTTTGTGTACTTCGCTCATGCCGCCTCCACCACTTCGCCGCGCAACGTATGGTTTGAAACCGCCGTGATACGCACATTCAAATAGCGACCCAGCATGCCCGGCGAACCGGCGAAATTCACCACCCGGTTGTTCTCGCTGCGCCCCGCCAATTCACCCGCACTCTTTTTGGAGATGCTCTCCACCACCACGCGCTGCACCGTACCCACCATGCGCTGACTGTATTCCTGCTCCAGTTCGCTGATGCGCGCCTGCAAGCGGTGCAGTCGCTCCATCTTCACTTCATCCGGCGTGTCATCCTGCATCTCGGCTGCGGGCGTGCCGGGACGCGGGCTGAACAGGAAACTGTAACTCGCATCGAACCCGACCTCGTCGATCAGCTTCATGGTCGCCTCGAAATCGGCATCGGTCTCGCCGGGAAAGCCCACGATGAAATCCGAAGCAATGGCGATTTCGGGACGCGCAACACGCAGTCTGCGCACGACGGATTTGTATTCCAAAGCGGTGTAGCCGCGCTTCATTGCAGCCAGCACGCGATCCGAACCGGACTGCACCGGCAGATGCAAATGACTCACCAGCTTGGGCGTATCCGCATACACATCGATCACGCGCTGCGACATCTCGCGCGGGTGCGAAGTGGTATAGCGCAAACGCCGGATACCATCCAACGCGGCGACGGCGCGCAACAGGAACGCGAAGTCCACCGTGTCGCCGTCGTCCGTCATGCCCTGATAGGCGTTCACATTCTGTCCCAGCAGGGTGATCTCACCCACGCCCTGCGCGATCAGTTTCTCCACTTCGCGCATCACATCCTCGAACGGACGCGACACCTCTTCGCCGCGCGTGAACGGCACCACACAGAACGTGCAGTATTTGCTGCAACCTTCCATGATGGAAACGAATGCCGTGCCGTGCGCAGTCTGCGAGGCAGGCAGGTGATCGAACTTCTCGATCTCGGGAAAGCTGACATCGATCTGCGCCTTGCCGCTGGCGATACGCGCCTTGATCAGCTCAGGTAAACGATGCAGGGTCTGCGGCCCGAACACCACATCGACATAAGGCGCGCGTTTGACGATGGCATCACCTTCCTGGCTCGCCACGCAACCGCCCACGCCGATCAGCAAATTCGGATTGGTATTTTTCAAGGCCCGCGCACGCCCCAGATCGGAGAACACTTTATTTTCTGCGTTCTCGCGGATGGAACAGGTATTGAACAGAATAATGTCCGCCTCTTCCTGCTTGTCCGTTTGTTCCAACTCCGCACCGGCCAGCATCACATCCGCCATCTTGTCCGAGTCGTACTCGTTCATCTGGCAGCCATAGGTCTTGATATACAGTTTCTTCAAAATCTCTCACCTTCTTTCGGCATCCAAAGCCGCAAAAACCTTGTAACAAACAGCCTTTTCAAACAGAGTCCATTCCTGAGTAATTAGCTAATATAATCGGTTCGGCTTCGACCAATATGAATGTTTCATATTGCAGCCAACATTATTATTCAGGGAAAGGAATAACAATATGTCGTTCATCGCAGATTTCGCCTCCATTGGTGTTGCTATTTTCGCCGTTGGCTTCTCCGTCTGGATGGTGATGCAACTGCTCGCCAAAGAGTAAGCTGCTTCAGCTCTGACTGGGCCAGGCGGCCCAGTCTATAAAAATCACAAGGTTACCAAAAACCTGCCTGCGTACAGTTGCGCCGGGCTTGTTTATCTATACACAAAACGCTTGTCACACACATAGTTTGTGCTAGCATTGCCCCCGTTGTTTTTGTTGGTATGTTCAACTTTCAATAGGAGAGGTAATCATGTCTTTCGTCGCAGATATCGCAACCATCGGCACCGCAATTCTGGCAGTCGGCTTCTCTCTGTGGATGCTGAAACAACTGTTCACCGACGCCGAGTAATCAGGCAGTACTCCGCAAATGAAAAACTCCAGCTTCGGCTGGAGTTTTTTTATCTGGTGGGATAGGTGCCCTTGAATTTGCCTTAAACAAAGGATTTCAAAGGGATTCGATCACAAAATACTCCCCCCAATACTCACACAACAAAGCCCAACGTCTAATCCTTGATTTTCATTATATTCGAACTCAGCCGCTCTGAGCCCCCAGCCCCTAATTCTTTAGCCACTCGACCTGCTCTCTGACCCCCGAAAAGATGCGGTCTGCGACCTCGCCAGGAAAGTCTGTTCCAAGCAGCCCTTCCACCTGATCGATGACCGCCGGCGTCTTGTCGATGACCATCTGAATGACATCCTCGAAATTCGTTCCGATAGCATTGTCCTTGGCCACCTAAATCCCCCGTCACAACATCACACGAACCCATCTATCAAAGCGTTTGTCGGTTGTGTAATAAATAATTATCCGTCAAAATCCGTCAAATCCACCAGAAATCCCACAAGTGAGGCCATGAGAAAAAAGATCGAAAAGAACATTCATCAAGAAGGGCCTCATAGCTTTCGCGTGCGCATGATGGTCAATGGCCATCGGCTTGATAAAGTGCTGGACACTCTACCAGAAGCTCGCGTTTATCGCGACTCACACAAACTGTCCCAAGCGCTGGATATTCATGAGTCAGCAGTAATCGAAAGTCGAATCAAGAAGCAGGCCATCAAGTCGCTTTCTGTCGGGGATGCTTTAGATCGCTACTTGCGTGAAATCACCCCCGAGAAGAAGGGAGCTTCAACCGAAGAATATAGAATCGGAAAAGCAATGCGCACCACGCTCGCAATAAAACCACTGCACGGAGTGACGCCCGATGATGTTCTGGCCTTTCTAGCCCGGATATTTCACACAAACAGGGTCGGCACAGGCTTGAAACCCGCATAG
>WOZO01000156.1 GCA_011620315.1 Sideroxydans sp.
GGCCACCGGCGGCGATACCGATGAAGCCCGGCAGCATGCCAAACTTGCGGCAAGCAAAGTCGTTCCGTTCAAAGCATGATCCTCGGCATCCATCACGCCACATTCATCCGCAGCGATCTGGCGCGCTCGCGCGAGTTCTATGAAGGCTTGCTGGGATTGAAGCCCGATCCCGAACGTCCGCTGATGAGCTTTGACGGCGTGTGGTACGACGTGGCTGAAAATCAACAGATCCATCTGATGCTGCTGCCCGATCCGGATGCGGGCGCGGAACGACCGGTGCATGGCGGGCGCGACCGTCATGTGGCGTTCACGGTGAATGATGTGCAGGCCCTGGCTGCGCAGCTGCGGGCTGCGGGTGTCGCATTCACCCTCAGCCAGTCCGGACGCAGTGCATTGTTCTGTCGCGATCCGGACGGCAACGCATTGGAGTTCGCTCAAGCTCGATCATGACATCCGACACAGAGACATTGATCAGTCCCAAGGCTTGGTATCGGGCCGCTTGCGAGCGATCCGGCATCGTTTGCGACGCGCCGCAGTTGGCGGCGATAGAGCAATTGGAGATATTTTGGCAACAGTTGGTCGAGTTCAAGCAAAAGCGCAACCAGTTCCTGGGTCGCAGCTTGCTGCGCCCGGACGTGCCCAATGGGCTGTATATCTGGGGCGGAGTGGGACGCGGCAAAACTTTCCTGATGGACGGCTTCTACGAATGCCTGCCCTACAAGCGCAAACGCCGCATCCACTTTCACCATTTCATGGTCGAAGTGCATCACGAGATGAAGAAACTCGCGCATGAGCGCGATCCGCTGATGGCACTGGCCGACAAGATCGCGCACTCGACGCGTTTGCTTTGTCTGGACGAGTTCCATGTGGACGACATCGCCGATGCGATGATCCTGGGCAGGCTGATCGGGGCCTTGTTCGAGCGCGGCGTGGTGCTGCTGACCACCTCCAACATCGAACCGGAAGCACTCTATCTGCACGGCCTGCAGCGCCAGAACTTCCTGTCGGCCATCGCGCTGCTCAAGCGCGAACTGAAGGTGCTGCATCTGGATAGCGATACCGATTACCGGCTGTTGCAGATGGAGCGCAATCCGCTTTTCATGTTCGGTGATGCGGAAGAAAACGAAAGCCAGTTGGCTTCATTGTTCGGTCGCTTGACGGCGGGTGCCTCTGCAGAAGACAACTCCATTCAGGTTCGCAATATACGCATGCCGGTGCATCGCGTTGCGCGTGAAGTGGTGTGGTTCGATTTCGCGGAGCTATGCGGCGGCCATCACGACCAGTCGGACTATCTTGATGTCGCGCATCGTTTTCCGACGGTGCTTGTCTCCGGTATTCCACGGTTGTCTGCGGAGAACGGTGCCGCCGCACGCAGATTCACATGGCTGATCGACGTGCTGTACGACAATCATGTCAAGTTGGCCGCAACTTTCAAAGTGCCACTGCAGGAGTTGTATGAAGCGGAAAGGCACGACAGCGAAGCGCAACGCATCGCCAGCCGCTTGGCCGAGATGCAGACCCGCCATTATCTGGAACTGCCGCACCGCAGCCGCGGCACGACATTGACCGGAACTGATGGAGTCTAGTTGCCTTGCGCGTAGCGGGTGTCGTGCGCGAGCCGACACTCCGCGTAGGCTGCAGCCAGCGTGTCATCCGCCTGAGCGGCAATCTCTTCCGGGATCGTGAATTCCCCTGGCTTGCGTTTGACCGGTTTGCGATGCTCGGTCAGGAAGATTTCCTTGGCCTGATCGGCCGTGCCCTTGCAGGTATTGAAAGCTTCCGTCAGTTCAGCTTCGAACTTGGCGCGTGACGCCGCTCGGGTGGCCGCCTCGGCGCGCGCCTGCATCATCTCCTGTCGCGCTTGTTCGGCAAGGAACTGTTCCTGCTTGTTCAGATGATCCAGATATAACCATGCACCGGCAGCCAGCGCGATCAGAACGACGGCAATCACTTTCTTCAGCATTTCCAGTTCCTCCGGAGGGGTTGGTTGGGTGCGCGCATCATAGCCTGTTTTACGGAAGGTTATGGAGCGGGGTTGGGGTGGCGCTGATGCACCGCATCAATAGCGGCCATTGTCTCTGCGGACAATGTCACCTCCGCGCTCGCGAGGTTCTCCTGCAATTGCTGCAGCGTCGTTGCACCCAGAATGACGCTGCTGGTGAAGCGGCGCATCCTGGAAAAAGCCAGTGCCAGCGTGGCGGGTGTCAGTCCCGCCTGCTGTGCGATACGCACATATTCCCGCGTGGCGGCAGGGACATTCGGTTTGTTATAGCGTTGGCCGAAACCGGGGAACAGGGTGATGCGGCCATGCGCCTGCGGGTCGGCCAGATACTTGCCGCTCAGCCAGCCGAAAGCCAGCGGACTGTAGGCGAGCAGACCGACATTGCTGTGATGGCTGACTTCGGCCAGTCCGGCTTCGAATGTGCGGTTCAAAAGGTGGTAGGCGTTCTGGATGCTGACGATCTTGGGCAAACCCAGTTGTTCGGCGCAACGCACGAATTCCATTGCCCCCCATGGGGTCTCGTTGCTCAAACCGATATGGCGCACCTTGCCTGCTTTGACCAGTTCGCCCAGTGCCTGCAGTTGTTCGGCGATGGGCGTCGTATCCCTGTCTTGCGAGGCGTCGTAGCTGGTGGCACCGAACATCGGCACGTAGCGGTCCGGCCAGTGGATCTGGTACAGGTCGACGTAATCGGTCTGCAAGCGCTGCAGGCTGGCGTCGATAGCAGCATTGATGTGCGCTTTGTTGATTCGAGGGCCGCCACGGATCCAGCCGAAACCGCGCGCGGGACCGGCGATCTTGGTGGCGACGACGAGTTGGTCGCGTTGCTGATGTTGCAGCCAGTTGCCGATATAGGTTTCGGTGCGGTGTACGGTCTCGGCACGCGGGGCGACCGGGTACATTTCGGCGGTGTCGATGAAATTGACGCCCTGTGACACTGCATAGTCGAGTTGGCCATGCGCTTCGGCCTCGGTGTTCTGCTCGCCGAAGGTCATGGTGCCCATGCACAATGCGGACACTTTCAGGTCACTGCTGCCGATCACGCGATATTCCATGGTTTTAACCCCGCGTGTTGGATTGGCTGTGGAAGCTGCTCAGTTCGACGCGCGGTGCCGGTTGCCAGCCCGCTTTGCGGTGTTCGGCCACCACGTTGGTGAAAATGCCGCCGCGCACGTAGAACTTGGCGGTCAGGCGCATAAAGCGCGGCTGGGTGGCGGCGACCAGATCATCCAGGATGCGGTTGGTCAAGTCTTCGTGGAAATGGCCTTCCTCGCGGAACGACCATATATAGAGTTTGAGGCTCTTCAGTTCGACGCACTGCTCATCGGCGATGTAATCGAGGATCAGGGTGGCGAAATCCGGCTGGCCGGTTTTTGGGCAAAGGCACGTGAATTCAGGGATCTCCATGTGAATGTGGTAATCGCGTGCGGGCTGGGGGTTGGGGAAAGTCTCCAGTGTTTTGCCGGGTTTGGTCGTCATTGTTGGTTGCCCTTGGGAGTTCAGTTAGAATGCGGCGCATTATAACGTCACCCCGCCAGCAAATTGCGCCTCAGTCAGATCAAACTCGCCGGTTTCAAGTCCTTCGTTGATCCCACCAACATCTCGCTGCCGGGGCAACTGGTGGGCATCGTCGGGCCGAACGGCTGCGGCAAGTCGAATGTGATCGATGCTTTGCGCTGGGTGCTGGGCGAATCCCGCGCCTCGGCTTTGCGCGGCGAATCCATGCAGGACGTGATCTTCAACGGCTCCGGCAACCGCAAGGCGGTAGCGCGCGCCAGCGTCGAACTGGTGTTCGACAACTCGCTGGGCAAGGTGGGCGGACAGTGGGCCAGCTACGCAGAAATCTCCATCAAGCGCACATTGCAGCGCGACGGCGATTCTAATTACTACATCAACAACCAGAACGTCCGCCGCAAGGACATCACCGATATTTTCCTCGGTACCGGCGTCGGCGCGCGTGCCTACGCCATCATCGAGCAGGGCATGATCTCGCGCATCATCGAGGCCAAGCCGGAAGAGTTGCGCGTATTCCTCGAAGAAGCAGCGGGCGTGTCCAAATACCGCGACCGTCGCCGCGAAACCGAACTGCGTCTGGCCGACACCCGCGTCAACCTGTCGCGCGTGTCCGACATCCTGCTGGAACTGGACAAGCAGTTGAGTCATTTGGGCGAGCAGGCCGAAGTGGCGCAGGTCTATCGCGAACTGGAAGCGCGCCGCGAGACCACGCAGCGTCTGCTTTGGCTGCTGAACAAGCAGGAAGCTGCCGCGCGACGCGAGCGTTATATGCAGCAGGTTGAAAAGACCAGGAATGAGCTGGAAGCCGAGATCGCCAAGTTGCGCGAGGTCGAAAGCCAGTTGGAAGGACGGCGCAGCGAGCATTTCGCCTTGTCCGACGCCGTGCATGCCAAACAGGGCGACTTGTATGCGACCAATGCGGATGTCGCGCGTCTGGAACAGCAGATCGCTTTCCTGAGCGAGCAACGCAACCGGCTGGCGCAACAGATCCAGAACGGCGAGCGCCAGATCGCCCAGCAGCAGGCCCAGCTGAAAGGCTTGCGCTCATTGCACACGCATTGGCAAGAGCAGCAGCAGGACGGCGCGGTACGCGTCAATGTGTGCGAAGAGCGTGCCGAGAACGAAGCGCAATATCTGCCGCAGGCAGAGGAAACATCGCGCCTTGCGCAGGAAAAATACAATGCCATGCAGCGCGAGCAACTGCTGATCGGGCAACAGCTGCAACTGGCCGAAACGCAACGCGGACATATCGAAAGCAATCTGCAGCAGCTCGAAGGCCGACGCGCGCGTTTGCTGCAGGAACGCGACAGTCTGCCGAGTCCGGACACCGATGCCTTGCAGCAAGCGCAACAACGCGCCGCCGGGATGCGGATGGAGCAGGAAATGCAGCAGGAGAAGCTGGCGACCCTGCAGCAGCGATTGCCGCAGGCCGATACGGCGCGCCGCGAAGCGCGTATGGTGGCACAGGAACTCGAGCGCCAGCTGGGGCACAGCGAGGCGCGCTTGAACGCGCTGAAACAGTTGCAGGCCAAACTCGATAACGACAAGGAGCTGCAGGCCTGGCTGGTCGGGCAGGGGCTGCATGACGCGCCCCGACTGTGGCAGTCCATACGCATCGAACAAGGCTGGGAAGATGCGCTGGAAGCCGTGTTGCGTGAACGCATCAATGCTTTGCCGCTGGCGCGTCTGAACGATGCCGCCGGCTGGAATGCGCCGCCGGGTAAAGTGGCGCTGTTCGATGCCGCCCATGACGGCAGGGGCGCGACGTCTTCGCGCAGCGACATGAAGCCGCTGGCGAACCTGGTGAAGGTGCTGGATGACAAGGCTGCGCCGGTGTTGCAAGACTGGTTGCACGATGTCTACGCGGTAGATGATTTGCAGCTTGCCATGGCGCAGCGGGACAGTCTTGTCGCGGGCGTGTGGCTGGTTACGCCGCAAGGCCATCTGCTCAGCGCGCACAGCGTGCTGTTCCATGCGCCGGACAGCCAGGTGCATGGCATTCTGGCGCGTCAGCGCGAGATCGAATTGCTGCAGGAAGAAGCAGAGCTGCGCGCCCATGCGCTGGCGCAAGGCAAGGAAGCCGCCGCGCAGGCCGACGCCGCCTATCAGGAAATGGAGAGCCAGCTCTCCGCTTTGCGCGGCACGGCGTCAGTTGTTCAGCAGCACCTGCATGACCTGCAGGTGCAAGCGCTCAAGCTGACCCAGGCCAACGAACGCACCCAGGAACGCAACGCGCAAATCGCGCAGGAGTTGGAAGAACTTGCGGCGCGCTCGGCCGAAGCGCAGCAGCAGATCGAAGAGATCATGCAGACCATGGGCGAGCAGCGTGAGCGCCTGGAGCAGAAACAGATCGAGTGCGAGCAGGCCAAAGAACAGGCGAGTGTGCAGGAATCGGCATTGCGCGAGGTGCGCGAGCGCGCCCAGCAGGCGCAGCGCGAATTGCAGGAAGCCCGTTTCTTTGCCAAGACCTGCGTGGAGAAGCTCGCCGATCTGGGCTCGAATATCGAGCAGAATGCAGCGACCTTGCAGGAGCTGGAGTCCGCATTGACCGTCAACCGGCAGGAGTTTGCGAACCTGACCGGGGGCGATGCGCAGGTGCAACTGCAAGGCGTGCTGGAGCGGTGCCAGGTGCAGGAACAGTTGCTGGCCGAGGCGCGCAACACGCTGGAACATGCCACGCTGACCCTTAATCAGTTGGAGCAGGCGCGTATGTCCTGCGAGCAGAAATTGAATCCGCTACGCGAAAAGGTCGGCGAACTGACCTTGAAGGAACAGGAAGCGCGCTTGCAGTTCGAGCAGTGGTTGGAGCAATTGCAGGGTATCGACGAGGAACCTTTGCTGCCTTTGCTGGAGGGGGCCAAGATCGGCGGTTTGCAGACGGAACTAGCCAAGCTCGGTGTCGAGATCAGTGCCCTGGGCGCGGTCAATCTGGCGGCGCTGGAGGAATTGCAATCCTCGCAGGAGCGCAAGACCTATCTGGATGCTCAGGCCAAGGACCTGAACGAGGCAATCGGCACGCTGGAAGATGCGATCCGTCGCATCGACAAGGAATCGCGCGATCTGTTGATGGCGACCTATGAAGAGGTGAATCGCCATCTGGCCGAATTGTTCCCGATACTGTTCGGTGGCGGCGAAGCGCGTCTGGTGCTGACCGGTGAAGAGATCCTGGATAGCGGATTGCAGGTGATGGCCCATCCGCCTGGCAAGAAGAATGCTTCCATCCATCTGTTGTCCGGCGGCGAAAAGGCATTGACCGCTATCGCGCTGGTGTTCTCGTTGTTCCAGCTCAATCCGGCACCGTTCTGCGTGCTGGACGAGGTGGACGCGCCGCTGGACGACACCAATACCGAGCGCCTGTGCAAACTGATCCAGAAGATGTCGGACAAGACCCAGTTCGTCTACATCAGCCACAACAAGATCACCATGGAGATGGCCCGGCAACTGGTCGGCGTGACCATGCAGGAGCGCGGTGTCTCCAAGGTGGTGTCGGTGGATATTGAAGAGGCGATGCGCATGCGCGACGCAAGCGCCGTGCCGGTGGCCGCTTAATTACAATTTGCGCTAACAGTGTTGCGCGCGTCGTTCAGCCGCTGGGCACGGTCGGCATCATCAAGGAAGCGTTTTTCGCCATTCTCGTCGTAGGTGACCAGACGCGTGCCGCTTTCCAGTACACGCAGATTCTCACGGGCGGCGGCGCAATTGCGTTTCTTCTCTGCTTGTTGAGCGGCTTCTCGCGCCGACTTTTCAGAGCTTTCCTTTTTCTCCTGACGTGCTTTATTCAGTTCGGCTTCGCGTTGGGAGTAACTCTTGGAAGAGTAGTCGGCCGGCGCAGCTTGCTGCCCTTTGCCTGAGATATTGCGCACAGACTCGACTTTAGCATTCGGCGGAGGGGAATCGGAGTAATGGACTTTGCCGTTCTCGTCCACCCATTTATTCAGTTCGGCGAGCGCGGACAGGGAGATGAAGCTTAATAACAACAGTGTGGCAGCAGTTTTCATGGGGACCCCCGAAGAGAATTGATGCAAAACTACCTATTAATTTATGGTGCGTCAATTTATCATTGCCACCCGGTTCGGGTATGGGTGTGCGAACGAATGTCTGGAATCGGTTTTAGTCGGAGGGTAGATGCCGCATAGCAAGTCACCATCAAATCAGAGACAGGATTTCATGCGCGTGGAGAGCAACCAGGATCTGGTGTTGCGTCTCTTCCGCACCTACTACCGGACGCATCAGACTTCCGGCAAGTTGTTCGAAGACTTCCCGGACTTCTTTTTGGTCAAACCCATCGTATTGAAAGATCCGGATTTGATCGAGCGCGCTTCCGACCGCCTCATTCTTGATGATTGCGTGCGTCGGGCGCAGGAGCGACAAGGCTTTGTCGGCGTCAGCAAATGGCGCAATCCCAAGCTGAACTATTACTGGCTTGAGCTTTCCGTTTTCCCCTTTATGTTGGGGGATGAAGTGACTCAGAACAACGAAGGCGAGTTCTATTACGTCCTGAACCGCTTTATCGAGTACACCCGCGAGCATCCCAAACAATATGGCGATATGGCCGGCGGCGTGGGTGAAGATAATGATCTGGCCTTGATGCTGGACGGTATCGGCAAGCATGCGGACAAGATGCAAGCTCTGCTGCCTCACTATTCGCTTGAAAAGCTGGTCACGCTCAATCCGAGCTGGCCACTGGCCGAAGTCAACAAGTTGCTGCAGACCCTGAAAGGCAGTGATTTGGACTGGTGCGAGCTGTTCTTCGAACACATCATCTATGTAATGGGTAGCAAGCGGTAAGCAGAATCGCAGAAGTGCAAGCTAGGGCAGTTGTGGCGGCAAGTTTTGATATAATGCGCGCTTTGCGGAGGAAGGTTCCATGCGTATCACTCAAAAAGCTCTCACATTCGATGATGTTTTATTGCTTCCTGCGCAATCCGATGTCCTGCCGCGCGATGTCAGCCTGCGCGCTCATCTCACCCGCAACATCCAGTTGAACATCCCGCTGCTGTCGGCGGCGATGGATACCGTCACCGAAGCGCGTCTTGCCATAGCACTGGCACAGGAAGGCGGCATCGGCATCATTCACAAGAACATGACTGCTAAAGAGCAGGTTGCCCACGTGGCCAAGGTCAAGCGCTTTGAGAGCGGCGTGGTCAAGGACCCGATCAGCATCGCGCCGGACATGACCGTGCGCGATGTGCTCAATCTGACGCGTCAGCACAAGATTTCCGGCTTGCCGGTTCTGCAGGGCAAGAACGTCGTGGGCATCGTCACCAATCGCGATCTTCGTTTCGAAAACAATCTCGATCAGCCGGTCAGCAACATTATGACGCCGCGCGAGCGACTGATCACCGTCAACGAGAGCGCCAGCCACGACGAAGCCCGCAACCTGATGCACCAGCACCGCATCGAGCGCGTGCTGGTGGTGAATGACGCATTCGAGCTGTGCGGACTGATGACGGTGAAAGACATCCTGAAGTCCACCGAACATCCGAATGCCTGCAAGGACAGCCAGGGACGTCTGCGTGCCGGTGCGGCAGTCGGCGTGGGTGAAGGAACGGAAGAGCGTGTCAGCCTGCTGGTCGAAGCGGGCGTGGATGTGATCGTGGTGGATACCGCCCACGGCCATTCTCAGGGCGTGCTGAGCCGCGTGCAGTGGGTCAAGAAAAACTTCCCGCAAGTGGATGTCATCGGCGGCAATATTGCCACGGCTGCCGCAGCCAAGGCGCTGGTCGCTCATGGCGCAGACGCCGTCAAGGTCGGTATCGGTCCCGGTTCCATCTGCACTACGCGCATGGTGGCCGGTGTGGGCGTACCGCAGATCACTGCGATCCACAACGTCGCGGAAGCGCTGGCTGGCAGCGGAGTGCCGCTGATCGCCGACGGTGGCGTGCGTTTCTCCGGCGACATCTCCAAAGCCATCGCGGCAGGCGCGAATTGCGTGATGCTGGGCGGTCTGTTTGCAGGTACCGAAGAAGCACCGGGCGAGATCGAACTGTTCCAGGGCCGTTCCTACAAGTCATATCGCGGCATGGGTAGTCTGGGCGCGATGCAGCAAGGCTCCAAGGATCGCTACTTCCAGGATACGGAAGGCAACAACGACAAACTGGTGCCGGAAGGTGTCGAAGGTCGCGTGCCTTACAAAGGCAGCGTGCTGGCTGTGATCCATCAGCTGCTCGGCGGACTGCGTGCCAGCATGGGCTACCTCGGTTGCAAGGATATTCCCACGGTGCATGCCAATGCCGAATTCGTGGAGATTACGTCCGCCGGCATCCGCGAGTCGCACGTGCATGACGTGCAGATCACCAAGGAAGCACCGAACTACCACATTGACTAGGATTTTGGATTTTGGATTTGGGATTGAGTAGCAGCCATTCTGCTGCCCCTCCTCAATCCTCATTCCCAATTCCCAACTCCTAAAAAGCCATGCATAAAAAGATCCTCATCCTCGACTTCGGTTCGCAGTACACCCAGCTCATCGCCCGCCGCGTGCGCGAGACGCATGTCTATTGCGAACTGCATCCATGGGATATGAGCGAAGCCGACATCCGCGCTTTCAATCCGGCAGGCATCATCCTTTCAGGCGGACCGAACTCGGTCTATGAGGATGAAACCCCCAAGGCCCCTCAGGTCGTGTTCGATCTGGGCGTGCCGGTATTCGGTATCTGTTACGGCATGCAGACCATGTCGGCGCAGTTGGGTGGCAAGGTCGAGAGTGGTACGGTGCGCGAGTTCGGTTATGCCGGGATCCGTGCGCACGGGCACTCGAAACTGTTCGACGGCATCCAGGACAAGAGCAATGCTCAAGGGCACGGTCTGCTCGACGTGTGGATGAGCCACGGCGACAAGGTCACCGCCTTGCCGCCCGGATTCAGCGCCATCGCTTCCAATGCAGCCACACCGTTCGCCGCGATGGCAGACGAGTCGCGCGGCTACTATGCCGTGCAGTTCCATCCGGAAGTGACGCATACCCATCAGGGCCGTGCCATCATCGGTCGGTTCGTGCATGACATCTGCGGGTGCGGGCAGGACTGGAATATGCCGGACTACATCGCGGAAGCAGTGGCCAAGATCAAAGAGCAGGTCGGTGATGAAGAAGTCATCCTGGGACTGTCGGGCGGCGTCGATTCCTCCGTTGCGGCCGCGCTGATCCATCGCGCCATCGGCGACCAGCTCACCTGTGTGTTCGTCGACAACGGGCTATTGCGCCTGAACGAAGGCGCGCAGGTGATGGAGACCTTCGGCAAGAACATGCACATGAAGATCGTGCATGTGGATGCCAGCGCGGAATTCATGAAGCATCTGCAAGGCGTGACCGACCCCGAGCAGAAGCGCAAGATCATCGGACGCGAATTCGTCGAAGTGTTCCAGCGCGAATCGTCCAAACTGAAAAGCGCGAAATGGCTGGCGCAGGGCACCATCTATCCGGACGTGATCGAGTCTGCCAGTTCAAAGACCAAGAAAGCGCACACCATCAAGAGCCACCACAACGTGGGTGGTTTGCCGGAATCGATGCACCTGAAACTACTGGAACCGTTGCGCGAACTGTTCAAGGACGAAGTGCGTGAACTCGGTGTGGCACTGGGGCTGCCAGCGGATATGGTCTACCGTCATCCTTTCCCGGGGCCGGGCTTGGGCGTGCGTATCCTGGGTGAAGTGAAGCCGGAATTTGCCGAGCTGCTACGCCGCGCCGATGCCATCTTCATCGAAGAACTGCGTGCCACACGCGACGAGGAAGGCAAGAGCTGGTACGACAAGACCTCGCAGGCTTTCACCGTATTCCTGCCGGTCAAATCGGTCGGCGTGATGGGCGACGGCCGCACCTACGAGTGGGTGGTGTCGCTGCGTGCCGTGGTGACCAGCGATTTCATGACCGCGCATTGGGCACATCTGCCGTACGAGTTGCTGGGCAAGGTCTCCAATCGCATCATCAACGAAGTGCGCGGCATCAACCGTGTGGTGTATGACATTTCTGGCAAGCCGCCCGCCACCATCGAGTGGGAGTGATGGTGTACTAAGGAAGCGCTGATTAACTCGTTTTGTGAATGTGCGAATCAAGCAGCCAGAAGTTCGGCACGTTTCACCTTAGGCGCACCGGCTTTGCGTACTTGCCAAAGATCATAGGCGGCTTGCTGGCCGATCCACACATCTGCACGGCCACCATTTTCGACTCCCAGCCAGCCTTCCAAGCGCAAGGCCATCTCCGGCGAGATTGCGGCGCGTTCGTTCAGCACACGGGAAAGGGCGGCGCGAGTAACGCAAAGCTGCTTTGCTGCATCGGTAACAGTGAGTCCGAGTGCGGGCAAAACATCTTCCCTTAAGGTTTCGCCAGGGTGGGGCGGATTGTGCATTGTGGTCATAGTGCTTCTCCTAGTGATAGTCCTGATAATCAACCAGCACGGCGTGCTCGCCATCAAAATCAAACGTCATTCGCCAGTTGCCACTCACCCATATAGACCAATGCCCAGTGGATAGCTGGTGCAATCTCCATCCCGGCACATTCATGTCACTGGGGTTTGTGGAGAGGTCCAGGCGAACTAACTGCCGCTTTAATTTCGACGCATGGTGTGGCTGTATGCCCGCTTTGCTGCCTGTCTCAAAGAACACTTGTAGTCCTTTGTGCCGGAATGTCTTGATCATTGCCGGAGTGTATAGTGTGGCGTTTCGGCGGTCAATGTGTGTCTTGTGTTCCCGCCTGCGCGGGATTGTCGAAATACGAAAGGAGCCTTTTATTTGGAGCGGAAAGTCAGCGCGACCAGACTGGCACCCAGCAGACTCTCGATCAGGTACAAGATGCTGGAGATGCCGTGCCACATGGCAAAGCTGTCCGCCAGCGAGCTCTTCATCACCTCCAGCGGCAGTGCCTGTGATTTCAGCCCGGCCATCAACGGCTGGATGCCGAACTGGAGGGCCAGCGTGATGAGCAGCATCAGCGCGATGGCGAGGAAAGCGGGTTGGCGCAAAGCCAGCTTGCCGAACTTCACACCGTCCCGCAGCAACAGATAAACGCCGCAAGTGATCCCCACGAAACCCTGCACGCGAAACATCTCGCCCGCCAGCATGCCGGCCAGTTGTTTGTCGGGCTGCGCCTGAAACAGGATGGGCACGGCCAGATAACCCACCGTCCACAAACTGCCGACCCACAGGGTGAGGGCGGTGCCATCCAGAAAACGCAGCTTCATGCTCATTCTCCCAGACGGTAATGGCGGTTGAGGTGGCAGGTGTAGCCACGCGGATTTTTCACCAGATATTTCTGGTGATAGTCCTCGGCAGGCCAGAACTCCTTGAACGGCGTGACCTCCGTCACCACCTTCGCGCCCCATTCGCCCGAAGCATCCACCGTGCGGATCACCTCTGCTGCGGTGTCGTGTTGCGCATCGCTGACGTAGAAGATGGCCGAACGGTACTGCGCGCCCCGGTCATTGCCTTGCTGGTTGCGCGTGGTCGGGTTATGCATGCGGAAGAACTCAAACAACAGGTGACGATAGGTGAGCTTGGCCGGATCGAACACGATCTTCAACGATTCGGCATGCCCGCTGCGTCCCATCTTCACGATGTCATACGTCGCATTCGGCACATCGCCGCCGGTATAGCCGACTTCGGTCTCCAGCACACCGGGGATCTGTCGCACCAGCTCTTCCATGCCCCAGAAGCAGCCACCGGCGAGGTAGGTGGTTTGTGTGGTATTGCTCATCGCAGTTCCTTTCTGTCCCGCCCAAGCGGGGAGGGTAATGCTCAAGATGAACAGGATAAATACCTTGCGAAGCAATCTATCGCCGCTCTTTCTTCATCGCTACAGCAGCTTCGCGTTTGGATTCTTTTTCTTTCTCGGTGGCGCGCTTGTCATGCTCTTTCTTGCCCTTCGCCAGCCCGATATCCAGCTTCACGCGCCCGCCCTTGTAGTGCATGTTCAAGGGCATCAGGGTGAATCCGGCGCGTTGGACTTTGCCGATGAGTTTGTCGATCTCGTGTTTGTGCAGCAGCAGCTTGCGGGTGCGCACGGGGTCGGGATGGATGTGGGTGGAGGCGTTCAGTAGCGGGCTGATGTGCGAGCCGAACAGCCAGAGTGCGCCGTCTTTCGCCAGCACATAGGCTTCTTTAAGTTGCACGCGTCCGGCACGGATGGCTTTGACTTCCCAACCTTCAAGCATGATGCCTGCTTCATGCTTGTCTTCGATGAAGTAGTCGTGAAAGGCCTTTTTGTTTTGGATGATACTCATTGGAAGATGTGTTTTGCCTGTGGTTGGGCTATTCTACCAGCCTTTGATGACGGGCTTGATGAAGCATGGCGTTGGTGGAAAAGACGGTACTGGTGGCGCATACTGCCGAACAGATGTTCAATCTGGTGGATCGGGTTGAGGAATACCCCCAGTTCCTGCCCTGGTGCGGCGGTGCGACCATGGACGACATGCAAGGTACGACCATGCATGCCACGGTGCATATCGATTACCACCACATCAGACAGCACTTTTCCACCGAGAATCTGCGTGAAGCGCCGTTCCTGATCCAGATGAAACTCAAGGACGGCCCGTTCCAGAAACTGGACGGGAGTTGGCGTTTCATCCCGCTGAACGAGGAAGCCTGTAAAATAGAGTTCCGTCTGCATTACGAATTCTCCAGCAAACTGCTGGAAAAGATGGTGGGGCCGGTTTTCCATTACATCGCCAACAGTTTCGTGGATGCTTTCATCCACCGTGCAGAGAAGATCTACACCACAGCATGAATACCGAAAATATCCATATCGAGCTGGTCTATGCCTTGCCGCAAGAGCAGACGCTGCTCAAATTCGAAGTCCCCGCCGGTACTACGCTGGGCGAGGCCGTGCGCTTGTCCGGCATTCTGGCCAAATATCCCGAGATTGATCCAGACAAAGCCAAATACGGCATCTTCGGCAAACTGAGCAAAGCCGATATGGTGATGCGCGAGCGTGATCGTATCGAGATCTACCGTCCGCTGATCGCCGACCCGAAGGAGGTGCGCCGCAAGCGCGCCGAAGAAGGCAAGGTCATGAAGAAGGGCGGCGGCGATGCTTGATATCGACCTGCATTGTCATTCCAGTTGTTCCGACGGCACGCTGACACCGGCGGAATTGGTGGCGCGTGCGGCCGAGCGCGGGGTGACCATGCTGGCACTGACCGATCACGACGAGATCGCCGGTCTGGACGGGGCGCGGGCAGCAGCCGAGAAGCTCGGTATGACATTCATCAACGGTGTCGAGATCTCCGTCTCATGGCGTAAACACACTTTGCATCTGGTCGGCCTGAACATCGATCCGACTTATCCGCCTCTGGTTGCGGGGCTGGCAACAGTGCGCAGCGGACGCGGTCTGCGCGCGCAGAAGATGGCCGATGAACTGGCCAAGGTCGGCATCGGCGGCACGCTGGAAGGCGCCTACAAATTCACCACCAATCCCAACATGATCGGTCGCACCCATTTCGCCCGTCATCTGGTCGAATCCGGCTGCTGCAAGGATGTGAAGAGCGTGTTCAACCGCTATCTGGCCAGTGGCAAACCCGGCTATGTCCCTCACCAATGGGCCGATCTGGGAGAAGCCATCTCCTGGATACGCGGCAGCGGCGGTATCGCCGTGCTGGCACATCCGGGACGCTACATGGTGGGCCGTCACAGCATGGGCAAACAGACCATGCACGAGCTGCTGGAAACCTTCGTCGAACTGGGCGGTGGCGCTCTGGAAGTGGTGACCGGCAGCCATACGCCGCCGCAATACGCGGAGTTCTCTCGCTACGCCGAAGAGTTCAATCTGCTTTCTTCCTGCGGTTCGGATTTCCACGGGCCGGAGGAAAGTTACCGTGATCTGGGGCGTCTGCCCGATCTGCCTGAAATCTGTCGTCCGGTGTGGCAATACTGGCAAGACCCCACTCAACTGAAAGCAGCCTGATGGCACAGTTCTTCAATATCCATCCCGACAATCCCAATGCGCGCCTGATCCATCAGGCGGCGGAGATGCTGCGCGAGGGCGCGGTGATCGTCTATCCGACCGATTCCGGCTATGCGCTGGGCTGCCATCTGGATGACAAGGACGCTGTGACGCGCATCCGCCAGATACGCGGACTGGACGAGCAGCATCACATGACGCTGGTGTGTCGCGATCTGTCCGAGCTATCCAACTATGCGCGGGTGGACAACGTGCAGTTCCGCCTGCTCAAGAACAACACGCCCGGTGCCTACACCTTCATCCTGCAAGCCACCAAGGAAGTGCCGCGCCGTTTGCAACACCCCAAACGCAGCACTGTCGGTGTGCGCATCCCGGACCATCCGGTGGCGCTGGCGCTGCTGGAGGAGCTGGGCGAACCGCTGTTGAGCACAACGTTGATATTGCCCGAAGAGCCTTTCCCGCTGACGGATGTGGAGCAGATACGCGAATTGCTGGAAAAGCGTGTCGATCTGGTGATCGAAGGCGGTACGGTCGGCATCGAGCCGACCACGGTGATCGACCTGACCGGTGCCGCGCCACAGTTGATGCGTGCCGGACGCGGCGATGTGACACCGTTCGGGATCGAAGACTAGATGGAACATCTGATCCAGATCATCGTCGTCGCGGCGATCCCTATCCTGTTCGCAATCACGTTGCATGAAGCTGCGCACGGTTATGTGGCGCGCCACTTCGGCGACATGACGGCCTACCAGCAAGGGCGCATCACGCTCAATCCCATCAAACATATCGACCCGGTCGGCACCATCCTGTTGCCGATGCTGACCCTCGTTCTGGGCGGCATCCTGTTCGGCTGGGCCAAACCGGTGCCAGTCAATTTCTCGGCTTTGCGCCGCCCCAAGCAGGACATGCTGTGGGTTGCCATCGCCGGGCCGGCCAGCAATCTGGCCATGGCCGTCTTCTGGGCATTGATGGCTAAACTGGCTTGGAGCTTCCCGCATGGCTACTTCTCCGAGCCATTGATGGAAATGGCCCAGATCGGGGTTAAAATCAACGTCATCCTG
>WOZO01000187.1 GCA_011620315.1 Sideroxydans sp.
CTTTCTTTTGGCGAAGCAAAAGAAAGTAACTTGCTGTCGGGCAACCCCCGACGGTGTTGATTTTCAAATTGGCGGGCTTCGCCCATCCTTCGATACGGCTATCGCCTACTCAGGACGAACGGCCTTAGTTACTCAGGGTTCATAAGTTCACGAACAACCAGCCCTTCCCCCCAATGCTATAATCCGCGCCTCTTTTGAAGGCGCCCCTGCAATGTCCGTAGTCCTGAATTTCAGATCCCATCTTTCCGAATTGTTCGCGCAGGCTTTGCGCGAGGTGTCGCCGGATTCGGCCGACACCGCCATCCTCATCGAGCGTCCCAAGCAAAGCGCGCACGGCGATTACGCCTGCAATCTGGCGATGCAACTGGCCAAGCCATTGCGCAAGTCGCCGCGCGACATCGCCAATGCGCTGATCACGGCGCTGCCCAAGACCGATTTCATCGAGAAGGTGGAGATCGCGGGCGCGGGTTTCATCAATGTGTTCATCTCGCCGACGGCCAAGCAGGCCGTGGTGAATAGCGTGCTGACGGCGGGCGCGGGTTACGGACACGTGCATGTCGGGCAGGGGCGCAAGGTGGGCGTGGAGTTCGTTTCCGCCAATCCTACTGGTCCTCTCCATGTCGGCCACGGGCGCGGCGCGGCGGTGGGCGATTGCCTGTGCAACGTGCTGCATGCGGCAGGCTGGAACGTGACGCGCGAGTTCTATTACAACGACGCGGGTGTGCAGATCGACAACCTGAAGCTTTCGGTGCAACTGCGCTGCAAAGGCATCACACCCGATGATCCTTCCTGGCCGGATTCCGGCTATCGCGGCGATTACATCGCGGACGTGGCCAACGCCTACATGGCGAAAGAGACCGTCGAGGCGGATGACCAGCACATCACCGGCAAGGGTGATGTGGAGGATGTCGAGGCGATCCGTCACTTTGCGGTGGCCTATCTGCGCCGCGAACAGGATCTGGACCTGCGCGCGTTCCAGGTGGAGTTCGATGTGTTCTCACTGGAGTCGGCGCTGTATACCGAAGGCAAGGTCGAGGCGACGGTGCAGAAGTTGATCGCCAGCGGCCACACCTATGAACAGGATGATGCGCTGTGGTTGCGCACCACCGACTTCGGCGACGACAAAGACCGCGTGATGCGCAAGAGCGACGGCGGCTACACTTATTTTGTGCCGGACGTGGCCTACCATCTGGAGAAGTGGAAACGCGGTTTCGTGCGCGTCATCAACGAGCAGGGTTCCGACCACCATTCCACCATCACCCGCGTGCGCGCCGGTCTGCAGGCGCTGAACGAGGGAATTCCCGAGGGCTGGCCGGACTACGTGCTGCACCAGATGGTGACGGTGCTGAAGAACGGCGAGGAGGTGAAGATCTCCAAGCGCGCCGGCAGCTATGTGACCCTGCGCGACCTGATCGATGAAGTGGGCTGCGACGCGACGCGTTACTTCCTCGCCGCACGCTCGCCGGATTCGCAGCTGGTGTTCGATATCGACCTGGCGAAATCGCAGAGCAATGACAACCCGGTGTACTACATCCAGTATGCGCATGCGCGCATCAGCACGGTGCTGGCGCAGTGGGGCGGCGACAAGCAGACATTGCACACGGTCGATCTGACTGTGCTGGACAGCGACTACGAGAAGATATTGCTGCAGAAGATGATCGATTTCCCCACGGTGATCGAGACGGCCGCGAACGATCTGGCACCGCACCAGATCGCCGTCTACCTGAAGGATTTTGCTGCAGATTTTCACGGCTATTACAATGCGTCGCGCTTTCTGGTCGACGACGAACGGGTCAAGCTGGCAAGGCTGGCATTGATCGCCGCCATCGCGCAGGTGATACGGAACGGATTGTCACTGCTCGGTGTCTCAACGCCCGAGCAAATGTAATTTTACAAAAGGAACAACATGGCTTCTGCAGGCGGATCACAAAAATCCAAGGCGCTCGCGTCGCTGATCATCGGTATGGTGATCGGTGTCTCCATCGCGGGTATCGTCGCATGGTATATGGTCAAGAAGAATCCGGCCACTTTCAGCCAGCCTTCGGTGGCGCGCGACATGCCGAAGCCGATGCCGCAGCTCGTGGTTCCGCAACCGCCATCGACGGAGCCGGTCGCACCGGCGCAGTCGCAGTCGCAGTTCGAGTTTTACAAGGTATTGCCGAACAAATCCGAAGGCGCAACAGCACCCAGACCGTCGCCTGTCGCCAAGCCGCAGCCCAAACCGCCGGTGGATGGTACGCCCTATCTGGTGCAGGCAGGTTCGTTCCAGAATGCGGATGATGCCGAGAAACTCAAGGCGCGTCTGGCGCTGGGCGGATTCGAGGCCAGCATCGTCAGCGTCAACATCCCCGAAAAAGGGTTGTGGCACCGCGTCCGGCTCGGGCCGTTCGCGGGCCTGGCAGCCGCGAACGCCACCATCGCCAGTCTGAAAACGAACGGCATCTCCGCGACTGCGGTGCGTGCCCAATAACCACAGGAGAAGAAGATGACCCTCATGCGCAAACTGATCTTTGCTTTGTTGATGTTGTGTGCGGTACAGGTGCAGGCCGCGGTGATGGCCGGTCGCGATTATCAGGTGCTGAGCACGGCTCAGCCGACTTCCAGCGGCAGCAAAGTGGAGGTGCTGGAATTCTTCTTCTACGGCTGTTCGCACTGTTTCCACCTGCACGGTCCGTTCAGCAGCTGGGAGAAGACCATGCCCAAGGATGTCGATCTGCAATACGTGCCGGTCATCTTCCGTGATTCATGGGAGCCGATGGCGCGTACCTTCTATGCGCTAGAGGCGTTGGGCATGCGCGAGAAATTGCATGACGATCTGTTTCAGGCATGGAACGTATTCGGCACCGATCTGAGCGACCAGGCAAAGATTACGGATTTCGTCGCCAAGCGCGGCGTGGATCGTGCCAAGTTCGATGCGGCCTATAACTCGTTCACCCTCGCCGGAAAAGTGGCACGCAGCAATCAGATGGTGCGCAGCTACGGTGTGCGCGGTACGCCCACCATCGCCGTGGACGGCAAATACATCATCACCGGACTGGAGCCTGAAGACACCATCCGCGTGCTGAACGAAGTCATCAAGATCGCACGCAAGGAACGCAGCAAGCGTTGAATCGGGAGCAAGGATCAAGGAGTCGGGATCAAGTGATAAGTGCAGGCACCGGTTCATCTGAATCCCGAATCCTGAATCCTGAATCCGTCGTTATCTCCGGCGCGTCGAGCGGCATCGGTCTTGCCCTTGCGCGCCATTATCTCGAGCGCGGCGCGACCGTCGCCGCCTTCGCCCGACGCGGCGAACTGTTGCAAGCCCTCGCGGCGGAATTCCCCAATCAAGTTTTCCCCTATGCGCTGGACGTGCGGGATGCCGCTGCGATCAGTGCGGCGGCACACGACTTCATGGCGCGCGCCGGGGTGCCGGACATCGTCATCGCCAACGCGGGCGTGAGCATCGGCACGCTGACCCGCCACGCCAAAGACAGCGATGTGTTCCGCGATGTGATGGACATCAACGTGCTCGGCGCGGTGCAGACCTTCCAGCCTTTCCTTGACAGGATGCGCGAAGCCGGCGGCCGACTGGTCGGTATCGCCAGCGTGGCGGGCTTTCGCGGCCTGCCCGGCGCGGGGGCGTATTCCGCTTCCAAGGCGGCGCTGATCTCCTACATGGAAAGCCTGCGCCTGGAGATGCACGGCAGCGGTGTGAAAGTGGTGACCATCTGCCCCGGCTACATCCGCACGCCGATGACCGACATCAACCCGTATCCCATGCCGTTCATGCTGGAAGTGGATGACGCGGCGCACCGCTTCGCGCGCGTGATCGAACGCGGTTGCCCGTTCAAAGTCGTGCCTTGGCAGATGGGGCTGGTCGGGCGGGCGATGAAACTGTTGCCGAACTGGCTGTACGACCGGCTGTTCGCCAAGGCGCCGCACAAGCCGCGCGCGGAGAGCTGATGGCGATCTATAAGCGATACATCAAGGGCGGCGTGCCGGAATATCTGGCGCGGCATTACTGGTGGGCCTATCTGTGGGACAAGAGCCTCTGGTTCTTCGACCACCAGCCTGTCATCAACGCCATCCTATTCGGGCAATACGACAAACTGCTGCACAAAACTTTGCGCCATGTCGATGCGCGCTCGGGCGCGCGCCTGCTTCAACTGACCTGCGTGTACGGCAAGCTCACGCCGTCGCTGTTCCGCAATGCGGACAACGAAGTGCACCTGTGCGATGTGGCGACCGGCCAACTGCAACTGGCGCGCAGCAAGACCCAGGACATCGCGCGCCGTGTCCACCTGTCGCGCATGAATGCCGAGACGCTGGCTTACGCCAACGATGCGTTCGACCAGCTGATCCTGTTCTTCCTGTTCCATGAGTTGCCGCCGCAGGCGCGGCAGAATGTGTACGACGAGATGGCGCGCGTGCTGAAGCCGGGCGGCTCGGTGTTGATAACGGAATACGCGGCCACGCCGCATCATCATCCGCTCTATCGCTTTGCGCTCACGCGCTGGATATTGGGCACACTGGAACCGTTCCTGCCGGGCTTCTGGCAGGAGGACGTGACCGTGAAGCTGGATGAGGCCTTGCGCAAACAGGGCAAATCGCTGGCCGTCGAGCCGCACGTCGAATACTGCTTCGGCGGTTTCTACCGGGTGATGCGTTACGACCTTGCATAGGGTGCCCCGGCAGTCGGCGCCTTTTACTTGTCAGTGCGAATACGCAGGAAGCGGGTGAAACGCGGGATGCCGGTGTCCTCGTGCACACCGTTGTAGCGATAACTGACCCAGCTCCCCAGCGCCGGCGGCGTTCGACGATCCACATCGGAGAGTCCGCTTCCCAAACGGAAGCGCACTCCCTCGGGCGTTTCCACTTCCAGCGCGCCCAGCATGCCCGCGTACTTTCCCTTGCCCGGCAGATGCGCCACGACTCGGGCATCTGCATCCTGAAAAGGCTTGAGCTTGAGCAGGTCGTCGTTGCGTTCGGCGCGATAAAGCGACGCACCGCGATGCAGCATCAATCCCTCGCCGCCCTGCCCGACGATGCGCTCCAGCATCGCTTGTAGCGCATCGTGATCGCTCACCCGTAACTGAACGACATGCTGCAGCCAAGGCTGGCCGACGCGCGCGACGATCTGCTGCAGTGCCGCATCGCGCTCGTCGAACACGCCGGGATGGGCCGGCAGATCGAACACCATGAAATGTATCTTCCGCCACTCGGCATCGTCGGGCGTCTGCTTGCGGACGATGGAAACTGCCTGTGCGAATTGTCCGCGTGCGATCCATAACTCCCCGTCCAGCGGAACAGTCGGCCAGCCGTCGGTGAACCATTGCGGCGCATGGATGATTTCGCCGCCGCGCGAAAACAGCCGGTGCCCATCCCAATAACCGCGCATGCCATCGAATTTTTCGCTGACCCGGTATTCGGCCAGCGGGAAATCGTCGCGATAGACGTTGGCCAGCATCAGCGGCGGCGCGGCGGCGAAAAGCGGGGAGGGGAGTTGCAGCAGGAACAGCGCCAGCCAGAACGATGTGAGCATTTGCCTCATAGCCACTCCCGTTATTCCGGATCAGGCCGGAATCCAGACAAGAAAATATCCCGCGCGGCTGACAATGCCGTGGGCTTTGTGCGCCACACGGCAAGCTGATGCTGCTGGAAGACGGCTTATCAGCCCGCGAGTTTTTTCTTCAATACCTCGTTCAGTTGCGCCGGATTGGCCTGGCCCTTGCTGGCCTTCATGGCCTGTCCGACGAAGAAGCCGAACAGCTTGTCCTTGCCGCTGCGGTATTCGGTGACCTTGTCGGCGTTCGCCGCCATGATTTCGTCCACGATCTTCTCGATCGCGCCCGCATCCGACACCTGCTTCAGTCCCTTGGACTCGATGATGGCATCCACTTCGCCGCCTTCCGCCCACATGGTGCGGAACACTTCCTTGGCACCGGAATTGGAGATGGTGCCGTCCAGGATGCGCGCCAGCATGCTGCCCAGTTGCTGTGCGCTGATCGGGCACTGCGTCATGTCCAGACCGTCGCGGTTCAGTTGCGCGTTCAATTCACCCATGATCCAGTTGGCGCAGATCTTGGCAGAAATCGAAGATTGATTTTCGAGTTCGCCTCCTCTCCCGTTCGCGGGAGAGGATTGAGGAGAGGGCGTGATGACATTCAGCGCCGCCTCGAAGTAATCCGCCATTTCGCGCGAGGCGGTGAGCAGGCTGGCATCGTAGGCGGACAGGCCGAGTTCGTTCACATAGCGCGCCTGCTTGGATTGCGGCAATTCCGGCAGTGTGGCGCGCATCTGCTCGATCCACTCGGGCGAGATTTCCAGTGGCAACAGGTCTGGGTCGGGGAAGTAGCGGTAGTCGTGCGCGTCTTCCTTGCTGCGCATCATGCGGGTCTCGCCGCTGTCCGGGTCGAACAGGATGGTGGCCTGCTGCACCTTGCCGCCGTTCTCGATGGTGTCGATCTGCCATTGCACCTCGTAGTCGATGGCCTGCTGCATGAACTTGAACGAGTTCAGGTTCTTGATCTCGCGGCGCGTGCCCAGCGGTTGGCCGGGTTTGCGCACCGATACGTTCACGTCGCAACGGAAAGAACCTTCCTGCATGTTGCCGTCGCAGATGCCGATCCAGCGCACCAGCGTGTGCAAGGCTTTGGCATAGGCCACCGCCTCGGCGGCGGAACACATGTCCGGCTCGGACACGATCTCCAGCAGTGGCGTACCGGCGCGGTTCAGGTCGATGCCGGTCATGCCGTGGAAGTCGCCGTGCAGCGACTTGCCGGCATCTTCTTCCAGGTGGGCGCGTGTGATACGTATAGTCTTTCCATACGGTTGAGCATCCCCAGAGAGTGGCTCGACCTCAATATGTAGCAATCCTTTTCCCACCACCGGCAGCTCGAACTGGCTGATCTGGTAGCCCTTGGGCAGGTCGGGATAGAAGTAGTTCTTGCGCGCGAACACCGAGCGCGGCGCGATGTGAGAACCGGTGGCGAGGCCGAACTTGATGGCGCGTTCCACCGCGCCCTTGTTCAACACCGGCAGCACGCCGGGCAGCGCCAGACTCACCGCATCGGCTTGCGTGTTCGGCTCAGCGCCGTAAGCAGTCGAAGCACCGCAGAATATTTTGGAGTTGGTGGAAAGCTGCGCATGCACTTCCAGACCGATGACGATTTCCCAGCTCATGTTCAGATCCCTTGCGGCGCGCGGCTGTGCCAGTCGGTCGCCAGTTGATACTGGTGCGCTACGTTCAGCATGCGCGCTTCGTCGAAGTAATTGCCGATGATCTGCAAACCGACCGGCATGTTGTTGTTGCCGAAGCCGCAGGGGATGGACATGCCCGGCAGGCCGGCCAGATTGACCGCGATGGTGTAGATGTCGGACAGATACATCTGCACCGGGTCATCGCCTTTCTCGCCCAGCTTGAAAGCAGTCGAGGGCGAGGTCGGTCCCATGATCACGTCGCACTGTTTGTAGGCTGCCACGAAGTCCTGCGCGATCTGGCGGCGGATGCGCTGCGCCTTGATGTAGTAGGCGTCGTAATAGCCGTGACTCAGCACATAGGTGCCGATCATGATGCGGCGCTGCACTTCCGCGCCGAAACCCTGCGCGCGCGACTTCTCATACATATCGGCGAGGTCGCCGTACTCGGGGGCGCGGTAACCGTAGCGCACGCCGTCAAAGCGCGACAGGTTGCTGGACGCTTCGGCCGGGGCCAGCACGTAATACACCGGCACCGAGAGTTTGGAGTTGGGCAGCGAGATGTCGACAATGGTCGCGCCCAGCTTCTTGTATTCGGCGATAGCGGCTTCGATGGCCTTGGCCACATCTGCACCCATGCCTGCCGCGAAGAATTCTTTGGGCAGGCCGATGCGCAGGCCGGTCAGCGGCTTGTTCAGGTCGCGTGTGTAGTCTTCCTTGTCGCGTTGCAACGAAGTGGAATCGCGCTCGTCGAAACCGGCCATCACGTTCATCATCAGCGCCAGATCTTCGGCGCTGCGCCCCATCGGGCCGGCCTGGTCGAGGCTGGATGCAAAGGCAATCATGCCGTAACGCGAACACACACCGTAGGTTGGCTTCAGGCCGGAGATACCGCACAGCGCGGCCGGCTGGCGGATAGAACCGCCGGTGTCGGTACCGGTGGCCGCTGCACACAAACGTGCCGCCACGGCTGCCGCCGTGCCGCCGGAGGAGCCGCCGGGCACGCGTGCCGTATCCCACGGGTTCTTCACCGCGCCGTAGTACGAGGTCTCGTTGGAAGAGCCCATGGCGAATTCGTCCATGTTGGTCTTGCCGAGGTTGATCGCGCCCGCGTTGTTGAATTGGCTGATGACATGCGCGTCATAGGGCGACACGAAGTTGTGCAGCATCTTGGAGCCGCAGGTGGTCAGCCAGTCCTTGGCGCAGAAGATGTCCTTTTGCGCGATGGGGATGCCGGTCAGCGCCTCGGCCGTGCCCGCCGCCAGCCGCGCATCAGCCGCTTCGGCCTGTGCCAGCGACATCTCCGGGTTGATGGTGATGAAAGCATTGAGCTCGGGATTGAGCTGCGCCATGCGGTCGAGATAGCTTTGTGTCAGTTCGACGCTGGAGATCTGCTTGGCGCGCAGGGCGTCGCCGAGTTGTTTGAGGCTGGATTCGAACATGCTGGCTTACTCGATGACTTTGGGAACGAGGAACAGGCCCTGTTCCACTTGCGGGGCGATGGCCTGGAAGGCTTCGCGCTGGTTGCTTTCGGTGACTTTGTCCTCGCGCAGACGCTGGGCCAGCTCTTGGCTGTGCGACATCGGCTCCACGCCGTCGGTGTCCACGGCCTGCATCTCGGCGATCAGGCCGAAGATGCCGTTGAGCTGCTTGCGTGCGGTTTCGATCTCGGACGGGCTCATCGCGAGGCGCGCCAGACGGGCGACTTTTTCTACATCCTGGGTAGTTAAAGACATGGCAAAGACTATATTCAAACAGGGCCGATAGGGTATCATACGCCGCCCTTCGCGACACCCCTTTGACTACAGGACTCAACATGTTCGGACTGTTCAACAATTATTTCTCCAACGACCTCGCCATCGACCTTGGTACGGCTAACACACTGATCTGGCTGCGCGGACACGGCATCGTGCTCGACGAGCCGTCCGTGGTGGCGATCCGCCAGGAGGGCGGACCGAACGGCAAGAAGGTGATCCAGCAGGTCGGTCTGGCCGCCAAGCAGATGTTGGGCCGCACACCGGGCAACATCACCGCCATCCGCCCGATGAAGGACGGCGTGATCGCCGATTTCACCGTGACCGAGCAGATGCTCAAGCAGTTCATCCGTCGCGTGCACAAATCCAGCATCTTCACCCCCAGCCCGCGCATCGTGATCTGCGTGCCGTGCGGTTCGACCCAGGTCGAGCGCCGCGCCATCCGTGAATCGGCCTACGGTGCCGGTGCGCGGCGCGTGGAGCTGATCGAAGAGCCGATGGCGGCCGCGATCGGCGCCGATCTGCCGGTGGAAGATGCCACCGGCTCCATGGTGGTCGACATCGGCGGCGGCACCACCGAAGTGGGCGTGATCTCGCTGGGCGGTGCGGTGTATTCCGGTTCCGTGCGCGTCGGCGGCGACAAGTTCGACGATGCCATCATCAACTATATCCGCCGCAACTACGGCATGCTGATCGGCGAGACTACCGCCGAGCAGATCAAGAAGCAGATCGGCTCCGCGTTCCCGGGCAGCGAAGTGCGCGAGATGGAAGTGAACGGCCGCAATCTGGCCGAAGGCGTGCCGCGCAGCTTCACCATCTCCAGCAACGAGATCCTCGAAGCGCTCACCGATCCGCTGAACAGCATCGTCAGCGCGGTGAAGACCGCGCTGGAACAGACACCGCCGGAACTGGGCGCGGACATCGCCAGCAAAGGCATGGTGCTTACCGGTGGCGGCGCGCTGCTGCGCGACCTCGACCGTCTGCTGATGGAAGAGACCGGTCTGCCGGTGGTGATCGCCGACGATCCTTTGACCTGCGTCGTGCGCGGTTCCGGCAAGGCGCTGGACTGCATGGACAAATACACCAACATCTTTACCTCCGATTGAGCTAAGTGGCGCTGGAAGACACCCGTACCCTGCGTTTCTTCAATCGCGGCCCGAGTGCGGTCGCGCGCCTGGTGTTCTTCTCGGTATTGTCGCTGCTGCTGCTGTTCGTGGACGCGCGTTACCAGTATCTGGAATCCACGCGCCAGGTCATCTCCATCATCATCTATCCCTTCCAGCGTCTGACCGCCCTGCCGGGCGAGATGTGGGACGGCGTCACTTCCTTTGTTACGTTGCAAAGCCATCTGGTCGCCGAGAACGAACAGCTGAATCTGCAACACGATGCGGATGCCGCGCAGCTCAAGCAGATGGAATCGGTGCTGAGCGAGAACGCGCAGTTGCGCGCCCTGCTTGAGGTCAAGCAACGTGCCGAATACACCGTGCAGGCGGCGCAGATCGTCTATCTGGAACGCGACATCTTCAAACGCAAACTGTTCGTCGATGCGGGCGAGCAGAACGGCGTGCAGGCGGGCCGCGCGGTGGCGGACAACAACGGCGTGGTCGGCCAGGTTACGCGCACCTACCCCTATCTGTCCGAGGTCACGCTGGTGACCGACAAGGACAACGTGGTGCCGGTGCAGGTGGTGCGCACCGGACTGCGCGCGGCGGTGTTCGGTTCGGGCAATATCAGCGAACTTGAGCTGCGCTACCAACCTGTGGATGTGGATATTCAGGTCGGCGACGAACTGGTGACCTCGGGGATGGATGGCACCTATCCCCCGGCACTGCCCGTGGCCCGCGTGATCCGTGTCGAGCGAGATCCGGCCTATCCGTTCGCGCGCATCGCCTGCGTACCGCTGGCCGGTGTGGACCGCCATCGCACGTTGTTGATCGTGTCCGGTGTGCCGACCCTGCCGCCGCGCCCGGCTGCGGATGATGCACACGGCACCACGGTCCCCGGCAAAAAAACCTCCCGACGAGGCACACCATGAGACAGCAGATGAGCATGGACCGCGAATTCCTGTTGCCGGCTAGCAGGGGTTTCATTCTGGCCAGCTTCATCGTGGCCGTGTTGCTGGAATGGCTGCCGTGGCACGGTATGGCGCTGGTGCTGCGCCCCGATTTCGTCGGCCTGATGCTGCTTTACTGGTGCACGCACAAACCCCACCGGGTGGGCATCGGTATCGGCTGGATGCTGGGTATCTTCGTCGATGTGGCGGATGCCAGCCTGTTCGGCCAGCACGCGCTGGCCTACACGGTACTGGCGTTCGGCGGACTGGTGCTGAACCGTCGGGTGCAGATGTTCAGTCTGAAGGAGCAGTCCGTGCACGTGTTCGTGCTGCTGCTCGCCAGCTATGGTGTTTATGCTCTGGTGCATTGGCAGGTGCGGGGTTATGTCGAGTGGAATTACTTTCTTGGCAGTCTGACCTCGACCCTGCTGTGGGCACCGCTGACCTTGCTTATCCAGACGCTGCGCCGTCCGCGCCGCAATCCGAACGAGCTATGACGCCGCATGTCGAGCTGAAGAACCATCAGCGCGAGCGATACCTGTTCAGCCTGCGCCTGATCTTCTGTCTCGGCTTCGTCGGTGTGCTGATGACGGCGCTGGTGGCGCGTACCTTCTATCTTCAGGTGTGGAAGCACGAATACTTCGACACCATGGCGGAGAGCAACCGCATCTTCGTGGTGCCCATCGTGCCCAATCGCGGCGTGATCACCGACCGCCACGGCGAGGTGCTGGCGCGCAACTATGCCGGTTACACACTGGAACTGACGCCGGAGAAGATCCCCGATCTGAATGCCACCATCGAAGAGATCGGCAAGCTGGTCGAGATCAAGCCCAAGGACCTGCGCCGCTTCAGGAAATTGATGTCGGAGCGCCGCTCCTTGCAGACGCTGCCGGTGAAGACGCGTCTGACCGACGGGGAGCTGGCGCGCTTTGCCGCGCAGCGCTATCGCTTCCCCGGCGTGGAGATCAAGGCGCGTCTGTTCCGCGAATACCCGCTTTCCGCAACCACTTCCCATCTGCTCGGCTACATCGGCCGCATCAACCAGCAGGAACTGGACGATCTGGAAAAAAAAGACCTGGCTGGCAACTACCTGGGTTCCGACTACATCGGCAAGACCGGCATCGAGGAGCGCTATGAAAAAGAGATGCACGGCGTGACCGGTCTGGAGCAGATCGAGGTGGACGCGGGCGGTCGTGCAGTGCGCATGCTGTCGCGTACGCCGCCGCAGTCGGGCAAGGATCTGCAGCTGACTCTGGATGCGGGTTTGCAGAAAGTGGCCGAGGAGGCGTTCGGTGAATACCGCGGTGCGCTGGTGGTGATCGATCCGGCCAACGGCGAGATACTTTCTTTCGTCAGCAAGCCCGGTTACGACCCCAATCTGTTCATCGACGGCATCGATACGGAAAGCTGGGATGCGCTCAACAATTCGCCCGATGTGCCACTGAACAACCGTGCCCTGCGCGGCCAATATCCGCCCGGCTCCACCATCAAGCCGTTCATGGCCCTGACCGGATTGCATTACGACGTGCGCTCGCCGGATTTCGCCATCAGCGACCCCGGCTTCTACACGCTGCAGGGCAGTTCGCACCAGTATCGCGACTGGAAGACCGGTGGCCACGGCAAAGTCGATATGTTCAAGTCCATTGTCGTGTCGTGCGACACGTATTACTACGGTCTGGCGACCGAACTCGGCATAGACCGCATGCACGAATATCTGGAACAGTTCGGTTTCGGCAAGCACACCGGTATCGACCTGAAAGGCGAAACATCCGGGTTGCTGCCTTCATCGGAATGGAAGATGAAGCGTTACCAGCAGATATGGTATCCGGGCGACACGGTATCGGCCGGTATCGGACAGGGCTACAACCTCGTCACGCCCTTGCAACTTGCCTTTGCCACCGCCACACTGGCCAACGACGGCGTGGCTTACCAGCCGCATCTGGTAAAGGATATCCAGCATGCGCCGAATGAAAATCCTGCGCAGCCCGAGCCGTTGTTCGACCTGCACATCCCGGCAGCGCATCTGTCACTGGTGAAGAGCGCCATGGCTGCCGTGGTCAAGCCGGGCGGCACGGCAGTCGGCGCGTTCTGGGGTGTGCCGTATCCGGTGGCGGGCAAGACCGGCACGGCGCAGGTCATCGGCGTCAAACAGGGCGAGAAGTATGATGCGGAGAAGGTCTCCGAATACAACCGCGACCATGCCTGGTTCATCGCGTTCGCGCCGGCCGACAAGCCGCGCATCGCGCTGGCCGTGCTGGTGGAGAACGGCGGCCACGGTGGGTCGACCGCCGCGCCCATTGCGCGCAAGGTGCTGGATTTTTATCTGCTCGGCAAGAAACCCAAGCCGATGCAGAAGGTACAGGAACAAGCCGGGGCGGAGGACGATTGATGAGTCTGCAACTGATCAAACAACGCTTCATGCTGCATATGGATCCCATTCTGCTGTCGGGGCTGGGGGCACTGCTGCTAGTCAGTCTGTTGGTGCTGTATAGCGCCGGCGGCGGCAACGGGATGCGCGTGCTGGGCCAGCTGGGCAACATCGCCATCGGCTTCGTCGCGCTGTGGGTTGTGGCCAATATGCCGCTGCACTGGTTGATGCGCAGTGCCGTGCCGATCTATGTGCTGGGCATGCTCATGCTTGTCGGCGTCGCTTTATTCGGCGAGATCAGCCACGGTGCACGGCGCTGGCTCAATCTGGGCTTCATGAATTTCCAGCCGTCCGAGCTGATGAAGATCGCCGTGCCGCTGATGATGGCCTGGTATTTTGAGAAACACGAAGCCACGCTAACCATGAAGAACTACGTGATCGCGACATTGCTGTTGCTGATGCCGGTCGCCCTGATCGTGCGCCAGCCCGATCTGGGCACCTCCATCCTGATCGGTGCCAGCGGATTTTACGTGCTGTTCCTGGCCGGACTGTCGTGGCGCGTCATCGGCGGTCTGCTGCTGACGGCCGCAGCCAGCGCGCCCTTCCTGTGGAACATGCTGCACGATTACCAGCGTCACCGCATCATGATGCTGCTCGATCCCTCGCAGGATGCGCTGGGCAAGGGCTATCACACCATTCAGGGCATGATCGCGGTCGGCTCCGGCGGCTTGCTGGGTAAAGGCTATATGCAGGGCACGCAGACCCACCTCGACTTCCTGCCCGAGCGCACCACCGACTTCATCTTCGCCGTGTACTCGGAAGAGTTCGGTTTCGTCGGCAATCTGTTCCTGCTCGGCCTGTTCGCTTTTGTCATCGGGCGCGGCTTCATGATTACCGCCAAAGCCTCCACCTATTTCACGCGCCTGATGGCGGGCAGCATCACGCTCACCTTCTTTACCTATGCCTTCGTCAACATGGGCATGGTGAGCGGCATCCTGCCGGTGGTCGGCGTGCCGCTGCCGCTGATAAGCTACGGCGGCACGTCCATGCTCACCTTGCTGCTCGGCTTCGGCGTGCTGATGAGCATCCACACCCATCAACGTCTGGTCAAAACCTGAGGGACCCACCATGAACAGAAACCTGATCATCATCCTTGCCAGCCTCGCCCTGCTGAGCGCCTGTTCCAACATACCGCGCCGCGCGACGCCGGGACAGCCCGCTACGACGGCCAAACCTGTCGCCGCAGCGACGACCGGCGGCGGATATCTGGCAGGCGACGGCCCAGGGGCGGACGTACCCGACAATCTGGACAGCATCCCGGATGCCGTCCCCAAAGCTGAACCGCTGCACCGCTATGCCAACCGCCCCTACTCCGCACTGGGCAAGACCTATACGCCGCTGCAAACCACCGGCACTTACAAAGAGCGCGGCACCGCATCCTGGTACGGCAAAAAATTCCACGGCCAGCGCACCTCCATCGGCGACACCTACGACATGTACGGCATGACTGCCGCCCATCCCACTTTGCCGGTGCCCAGCTATGCGCGCGTGACCAATCTGGCGAACGGCAAAACCGTCATCGTGCGCGTGAACGACCGCGGCCCCTTCCTGCATGACCGCATCATCGACTTGTCCTATGCCGCTGCTTATAAGTTGGGCTACGTTAACAACGGCAATGCCGAAGTGGAAGTGGAAAGCATCGCCGTCGATGGCAGCACACCGGTCACCACCGCAGTGACAGCGCCCGTCGTGAGGTCTGAATCTGTCGCCGCTGAGACAGTCATGCCAGTGATGCCGCCTGATGTTGCCGGCAAGGTCTATCTGCAGCTGGGCGCTTTCAAGGAGAAACAGGGCGCCGAGAGCTTCCTGTCCAAGATGCGCGCCGAACTGGGTGATACCGGCAAGGACATCATCCTGTTGCGATCTGGTGGCATCAACCGCATCCAGCTTGGCCCCTATGCCGATTCCGAAGAAGCGCGCCGCGCCGCCAACGCCCTGGCCGGACGCCTCGGCTTCAAGCCTTTCGTGAGCCAGCATTGAAACACCGCGCCGTAGCGCGGCCTTGTCCGAAAATTAGAACATGCTAATATTCGCGCCACTTGTTATCCAGGAGGCTGAGCATGTTTGGTATGAGCGTTAAAGAGATCGACGCGCAGCAGTTCGCGCAATGGTTGGAAGAAAACGGTCACAAGATGCGCGTGATCGATGTGCGCCAGATGGAAGAGATCGCGCAGGGCACTGTGCCCAAGGCCGAGGCGCTGCCCTTGCATATGCTGCCGGTGAAAGTGAATGAATTGGACAAGTCGGAGAAGCTGATCATGGTGTGCCGCAGCGGCGCGCGTTCGGCACAGGCTTGCATGTTCCTGCAACAGCAGGGCTTTTCCAATGTCATCAACCTGCGCGGAGGGATGATGGCTTGGGTGCAGAGCGGTTTCCCTGCACACCGTTTGAGCTGAGGCGGGCATGAAGAACAAGATACTTTGGGCCATCACCGCTGTGCTGGGCTTGATGCTGGCGATGCAGCAATTGCAGGCCAGTCAGGGTGTGGATGTGAAGACAGCGCAAAGCATGGTCAGCCAGGGCGCGCTGTTACTGGACGTGCGTGAGCCGCAGGAATACGCGGCAGTGCATGCCGTGAATGCGCAGTTGATGCCGTTGGGGCAAGTGGGCGCACGATTGCATGATTTGGCAGCATACAAAGATAAACCGGTTGCCGTGATCTGCCGTTCGGGTCGACGTTCCGCACAGGCGGTGGCGATCTTGCAGGAAGCGGGCTTCACCCAGGTAGTCAATGTGCAGGGTGGAACCAGTGCCTGGGTCGAGGCCGGTCTGGAAGTAGTCGCACAGCGTTGATGTTTCGGGCGGGCGTTCTGCCCGCCGTTTTATAAGTAGGAAGAGCTACCCCCTGTTCCGGTAAGTAGTAGAGCGTCCGGAAATATGCTGATTCAGGCATCATCAAGACAATACTTAACACCGAACTGCCCGATGAGTATGGTGGCCCCCGAATTTGAGACAGTAGATTAAGCTGTAGTCCGAAGCGAAGAGGAAG
>WOZO01000041.1 GCA_011620315.1 Sideroxydans sp.
ATACGCCGCCGCGCCCGTTGCGTCGTTCGCATAGCGCGCATCAAAACCGCTTAGGTCAATCTCATGATCCAGCAGATGGTTCAGCGCGTGTTCGAACGTGCCGGGCAGCAACTGCCGCTGCAAGTCCACCGCAAGAAATCGCGGACTGGTGTCGATGTGTTTGTAACGTGCCATTCGCTTCTCCAAAATATCGCCGTCAGCTTCGACCTTGATATTTGTTTTCGTTCCCGGCACGATGCGGGCATGAAGATACTTTTTCTACAGCTTCGTTAGGAATCACGCGCCCCAGTGTTGTTTAATTTCATTCGTCGTTCCGGCGCAGGCCGGAACCCAGTTAAATAAAGACACTGGATACCGGCCTGCGCCGGTATGACGAATTATTCAGCGCTTCCTTGACTGTCCGACACCAGTTCAGCGTGCAGGTCGTGCTCGTCCGACCTGGTAATCTTCACCGTGACGAACTCGCCCACTTCTAAATCCTCACCGTCGATATAGACCAGCCCGTCGATCTCCGGGGCATCCGCGCTGCTGCGTGCGAGGGAGCCTTGTTCGTCCACGTCGTCCACCAGCACGGTCATGGTCTGGCCGACTTTCTTGTCCAGCTTCTCGGCGCTGATCTCTTCCTGCAGGTACATCAGGCGCGCGAGGCGCTCTTCCTGCTCTTCGGGATCGATGTGGTCGGGCAGTGCATTCGCCGCCGCGCCTTCCACCGGTGAATACTTGAACGCGCCGACGCGGTCGAGCTGGGCTTCTTCGATGAAGTCGAGCAGTTCTTCGAACTCTTCTTCCGTTTCGCCGGGGAAGCCGACGATGAAGGTGCTGCGCAGGGTGATGTCCGGACATATCTCGCGCCATTTCTTGATGCGCGTAAGCACGTTCTCGCTGCTGGCCGGGCGTTTCATCAGCTTGAGGATGCGCTCGTTGGCGTGTTGGAACGGAATATCGAGGTAAGGCAGGATCTTTCCTTCGGCCATCAGCGGGATGACGTCGTCCACGCTGGGATACGGGTAGACATAATGCAAACGCGTCCACACGCCGAGGTCACCCAGCGCGCCCGCCAGTTCGGTCATGCGCGTCTTGAGCGGTTTGCCTTGCCAGAAACCGGTGCGGTATTTCATGTCCACGCCGTAGGCCGAGGTGTCCTGCGAGATGACCAGCAACTCTTTCACGCCGGATTCGACCAGTTTCTCCGCTTCGGCCATCACGTCGTGCACGGGACGGCTGACCAGATCGCCGCGCAGACTGGGGATGATGCAGAAGGTGCAGCTATGGTTGCAGCCTTCGGAGATCTTCAGGTAGGCGAAATGTTGCGGTGTGAGGCGCACGCCCTGCAGCGGCACCAGATCGGTATAGGGATCGTGCAGGCGCGGCAAATGCTGGTGCACCGCGTGCATCACCGCCTCGGTCTCGTGCGGACCGGTCACCGCGAGCACCTTGGGATGGGTCTTCTGCACGATGTCGCCCTTGGCACCCAGACAACCGGTGACGATGACGCGACCGTTTTCCTGCAAGGCTTCGCCGATGGCTTCCAGCGACTCCGCCACCGCGCTGTCGATGAAACCGCAGGTGTTGACCACCACCAGATCGGCCTCCTGATAGCTGGGCGTGAGTTCGTAACCTTCGGCCTGCATGCGCGTGAGGATGAGCTCGGAATCGGATGCCGCTTTGGGGCAGCCGAGCGAGACGAAACCGATCTTTGGTGTAGCTTTACTCATGGGTTATTCCTTAATCAAAAACCTATTTATCCACGAAAAACACGAAAACTTCGGCTGCTGTTTTTCGTGACTTTCGTGTTTTTCGTGGACATCTGCTTTTCAGAATTATTCAATACGTCCGACTTCATCCGCATCCTGTCGTTCCAGCGTCGCGTCGATCAGCGAGACCGGGTCTTCGATGGGTTCCAGATGGGTGGTGATGTGGCTGAACGGTACGGTGCCACGGATCTCCGCCTCGATCACTTCGGCCAGATCATGTCCGCGCTGCACCGTCCACTTGCCGGGCACCAGCACGTGCATGGAGATGAAGGCCTGCCGTCCGGCCTCGCGCGTACGCAGCGCATGGAAATCCAGGCCTTGCTCACGGTACTTCGCCAGCACGGTTTCGATGGCGTCGATATGTTCCTGCGGGATGGCGGCGTCCATCAGGCCGGAGGCGGAACGATGCAACAACTGCCAACCTGTCCACACGATGTTCGCGGCCACCAGCAGCGCGATCACCGGATCCAGCCACAGCCAGCCCGTCAACCACACCAGCGCCACGCCGATGATGACGCCGACCGAGGTCCATACGTCGGTCATCAGGTGCTTGGCATCCGCCTCCAGCGTGATCGAGTTATAGGCGCGTCCGGCCTTGAGCAGTTGGCGTGCAGCAAGCAGATTGATGACTGACGCCACCACCGACACCAGCAAACCGACGCCGACATCGGCCAGTGTCTGCGGATGCAGCAAGCGGTCGATGGCGGTGTAGCCGATGCTGACTGCGGCCAGCAGGATGAGGAAGCCTTCAAAGGCGCTGGAGAAGTACTCCGCCTTGCCGTGGCCGTAGGCATGCTTTTCATCCGCCGGCGTGGCGGCCAGCGACAACACGTACAAAGCCATCAGCGCACCGGCCAGATTGACGAATGATTCCAGCGCATCGGACAACAGACCGACCGAGCCGGTCAGCCACCAGGCCACACCCTTGAGCAGGATGGTGGCGACGGCGGCGGCGATGGACAGCCAGGCGAAACGGGTTAGATCTTTATGCATACCGATTCTTTCAGACTCCGGCGAAATATCCGGTCAGACCGACCGTTGCCACACCCAGCACGATCAACAGCACCTGCTGCACAGTGTCGCGCAACTGCGTGCGCTTGTGCAGACCGGGGATGAGGTCGGCCACGGCAACGTAGATCATGCTGGCTGCCGACAACGCGAGAATGTAAGGCGTCCACGACTGCAAGCCCTGCAGCGCGTAATAGGCCAGCACACCGCCGATCAGCGTGGCGAAGCTGGAGATCAAATTGAGCTGGAACGCGCGCAGTTTGCTGTAACCGGAATGCAGCAGGATGAGGAAGTCGCCGACTTCCTGCGGGATCTCGTGCGCGATGATGGCCAGCGAAGTGACGATACCCAGGTGGACGTCGACCATAAAAGCGGCGGCAATGATGATGCCGTCCACAAAATTGTGGAAGGTGTCGCCGATGATGAGCATGGTGCCGCTGCGACCATGATCCTGACCTTGGCTGGCATGCTCGTGCGGCTCGTGCGCTTCGCAATGGTCGTGGTGGCAGTGACGCCAGATCAGCACCTTCTCCAATGTGAAGAACAGCAGAATGCCGACCAGCACGGCAGCGCTCACGGCGGCGGTGTTGCCGGCCAGATTGATCGCTTCCGGCAGGATGTCGAGAAACACCGCGCCCAGCAAGGTGCCGATGGCATAACTGACCAGCATACCAATCCAGTGCGTGCGAGCATTCAGCGCGAACACCGCCGCACACAATACGCTTAACGCACCGCCGAACAGGCTGGCGACGATGATCCAGGATAGAACAGACATATCAAACCAAGGGGATACGGGGTGCGCATTGTACCCGACGCTGACTTAACACAGGCTTAATCCCCCAGCGCCACATCCCGGGTCTCGGGCAGGAACCGCAGGCCGATGACCGAGGCCATGATGAGCATGCCGACCGGATACCACAGGCCCGCCATCACATCGCCCGTTTGCACCGACAGCAAGGTCACCATGAACGGCGACAGACCGCCGATCCAGCCCGCGCTCAGGTTATGCGGCAAGGCGGCGGCGGTGTAGCGAGTGCGCGCCTTGAACAGTTCGGGCAGCACAGCTGTCTGCGGGCCGGTGATGAGGCCGACCGCAACCACCGGGATCACCAGCAACAGGAACAGCATCACGGTGTTTGCCTGCTCTTTATCCGCCTGTGCTGTCCAACCTTTGGCTTGCAGGCCGGCACGCAGCGCATCAGGATCGAATCCCCGCACCTCGGCATCCGCGCCGATACGCACCACCACGCCCTCGCCCGGCGCGGTGCTGTGCACGATGCCGTTCTTGATGAAGAACTCCTGATTGCGCGCACATTCACTCATAGCCTTATGGAACGGGCTGTAGTTGCAGTCGGCACCGGACAGGGTCACTTTCACCTCGCTGTTGAAACGCTCCAGCGCGGGATTGCCGAAATGCTGCAGGCCGTCGAACACGGGAATGATGCTGATCGCCCCCAGCAGCAACCCGGCCAGCAACACCGGACGGCGGCCGATGCGGTCGCTCAGCCAGCCGCACCAAATGGTGAGCGGGAACAGCAACAGCGTGGAGAGCATCACCAGCGTGCTGGCGAGTTGCGCATCCAGCCGCACCACGCTCTTGAGGAACACGTTGGCATACACCTGCGAGGTAAAGAACAGCAGCGAACCGCCCGCCGAGATGCAGAAGAACAGCAAGGCCATGCCCTTCAAAGTCTGGCGGTCGCGGAAGCATTCGCGCAACGGCGCTTGCGACACACGGCCCTGCTCCTGCAATTCCTTGAACACCGGCGATTCTTCCAGACTCATGCGCGCCTTGATCGAGATGAACAGCAACACCACCGAGAGCAGGAACGGTACGCGCCAGCCCCAACTGCTGAACGAGGCATCGTCGAGGAACTGGTGCAGCAGCACGATCTGCAAAGTGGAGACGAGAATGCCCAGCGGCCCCATCAGTTGCAGCACGCTGGTATAGAGACCGCGCCGACCTTCGGGTGCATGCTCGGTGAGATACACCGCCACCCCGCCGATCTCTCCACCCACGGCAAAACCCTGCAGCAAGCGCAGCAGCAACAGCAGCGCCGGTGCCAGCATGCCGACCTGCACATAGGTCGGCAGCATGCCGACCAGAAAAGTTGATGCCCCCATCAGGGTGATGGTGACCAGAAAGATCGGACGCCGCCCGTAACGGTCCGCCAAGGTACCAAACAGCGCCGAACCCAAAGGCCGCACGATCATGCCCACACCGAACGCGGCCAGACTCGCCAGCAAAGCGGCCGTGGCATCTTCCGGCGGAAAAAACAGCACGCTGAAATAGGTTGCCAGCGTGGCGAAGGTAAGGAAGTCGTACCACTCGAGGAAGGTGCCGAAACAGGCGGCGAGCACCACCTTGCGCTGGGTCTTGGTTATCGTATTCATGGCGGAGGCATGGGTTGTGAACAGCGCAGGGATATAAAGCATATGCTGGCGCTTGTCCACCCGGGCGCTTGATTTACGGGATGGAGACACACACAATGTGCACGCTTTGAACCATTCGTCGCTACGCACGGTCACATACCCGCCTTAATTTTCGGAGATCACAATGAACACGAATACCCTGCTACCCCTTTCCGTTTCTGTCCTGCTGCTGTCTGCCTGCGCCACCCCCGATGCCGGCAAGCCGGTCACCTACCAGGATGTGAATTCCACCGGCGTGGTGGCCGGTGTGGGCGTGGAAAGCCAGGATGTGACGGCGGTCACCGACGTGATGGTGAAGGACATCCTCGCCACACCGGAAGTCGTGAAGCGCAGCCAGGCGGCGCGCGTCATCCTCGATGCGGCCTATTTCGAGAACGAGAGCAGCCAGCGCATCAACAAGAACCTGCTGGTGGACCGTCTGCGCATCAATCTGCAACGTGCAGCCAAAGGCAAGCTGCAATTCGTGTCGCGCGAATCCGCCGACATGGTGGCGCAGGAACGCGACATGAAGCGACAGGGCGTGACCGACGCGGGCACACTCAAGCAAGCCAAAGCCACCGCCGGCGCGGACTATCGCCTGGTGGGCCGCATCAACTCGCTGGACGCGCGCAGCGCGCAAAACGGCATGGTGGAACGCTACACGCAGATCACTTTCGAGCTGATCGATCTGGAGACTTCGCTCAGCGTCTGGTCCAACCTGTACGAGTTCAAGAAGGGCGGCCAGGACGATGCGATCTATCGCTGATCTTTCGGCACCGCCCCGCTTCGTTCCACTTGCCCTCACCTGCGCCCTCGGGCTGACACTGTCCGCTTGCGCCACCAGCGGGCTGGAAAGCAAACCTGTCGAACCGGGACGCATCGAACAACTGCTTGAGCCGAATGCGGAAGTGCCGTCCGCCTTGCGCCCCTTCGTGCTGCGCGACCAGGAACAGGGTCGCCGCGACCGTGTGCTGAACGAAGCCATGGCCGGGCTGACCGCGCTGGAACTGTCCCAACCGGAAACGGCACAACGCCTGCTATCCGACGCGCAAGCGCTGATCGAGACCATCTATGCGAATGACCCGGTGGCCAACCGGGCACGCGGCAATTTCGTGCCGGAAGCCGACAAGGACTTCAAAGGCGACCCTTACGAGCGTGCCATGGTCGGCTACTACCTTGCCCTCGCCGATTTCTCCGACCCCGATCTGGACAACGCGCGCGCCGACCTGCGTTTCGCCGAGATACAGGACACCATGTCCGCCGCCGAAACCTTCCAGAGCGACATGGTCATCATGCCGTTCATACGCGGCTGGCTGTACAACTGCTCGGGGCGCACTGCGCGGGCGAAGGACGAATTCTCGGCTGTGCGCAAAGCGAAACCGGGCATCAAAATCCCCGCTGCGGGCGACAACGTGTTGCTGATCGGCGAGGTCGGCCAGGCACCGGGCAAGATCGCCAGCGGTCGCCATCAGGAAGAGTTGCGCTACGGACGCCGCGACGACGGCAGGATACGCGGTGTCACTTTCACGCAAGGCAAGCAACTGCTGACGGGGCAGCAGATCGAGGACGTGTACTGGCAGGCATCGACACGCGGTGGTCGCGCAGTGGACAAGATACTGGCGGGCAAGGCTTCATTCCGCAGCACGGCGGAGAACATCGCGACGGGGGCGGCCGTATTCGCCCAGATATCAGCCGATCTGGCGAATGATGCCGCGCGCCGCAACAACAGCGACGATGCGGGACAGTATGCAGGGCTGGCACTGCTCGGCATGCTGGTCAGCGTCGGCAGCGACATCGCCGCCGCCTCCACACATCCGGAAGCCGATACCCGCACCTGGTCCAGCCTGCCTGATCGCATCTATATGGCGACCACCCGAACGGATTTGAATGCAGAGCCTGCGCCGTGGTCGCTGGGCTTCCATGATGCGCGGGGCGAACTGCAACAGGCGGTGGAGATGAAGACTTTCCGTTCCGGTGCCTGCATGCTGGTCTGGGGCAGACAGTACCCTGCCGGCCACCCTTCCAGTTGGGCAGACAGTTCACTGCACCACGAAGAAGTGATCCACGAGAAATGCAAAGGTGCTTGCAACGCGGTCACCGAACAGGCGACACTCGATGCCAAGAATTTCAATACCTCGCTCGCACCACTCGCCGCGACGGCCGGGGTTCCCGACAATATTGAATCGGGTGTGACTTTCAGGCGCAGAATATTCCCCACTTACCCGGATTGAACCGGCAACCCAGCTTTCTTAGGAGACCATCATGCTGAAAAAGATACTTTCCATCCTGCTATTGAGTTCCATGGCTGCCTGTCAGTCATTGCCTGATGCCACCATCATCATGATCGACGAGGATCATCTGGAGGATGTGGTCGAAGTTGACAACGTGCAATCCGGCCGAACAAGCACCGGCACATTGCGCGTGTGGGGCGAACTGAAGAACCTCACCGACAAGCGCGTGCTGATCGAAGTCCGCGCCGCATTCCGCGGCGACGACGGCCGCGTGGTGGAAAAAGCCGGCGGCTGGACACGCGTGTTCATCGACCCGAATTCAATTCAGGATATTGAACTGCTCTCTACCGTGAACGATGCGTCGGAATTCCTGCTGGAAGTGCGGGAAGGGAAACAGTAAGGCGGCTCAGGCGAGCCAGATGAAAGTGCCCATCCGCCCGGTCGCCCCGTCGCGCCGGTAAGAGAAGAAACAATCCGGCTCGCCATAGGTACAACGCCCGCCGCCGTGGATGCGCGTGATGCCCAGTGCACTCAAACGCTGGCGCGCCAGCAGAAAAAGGTCAGCCCGATATTTGTCCGAGTCAGACTGCGCAACGAAGGCTTCCTGCGCCTGCGCATGCTGCGCGATGAAAGCTGCGCGCACTTCCGCGCCGACTTCGAAATACTGCTGACTGATGGCCGGCCCCAGCCAGGCCATCAACTTGTGTCCTGCAACGCCCATCGCCTGCACGGTCGCTTCAATCACCCCGTCGCACAGACCGCGCCAGCCCGCATGCGCCGCGCCGACCACCGTGCCGTCCTCGTCGCACAGCAACACCGGCAGACAATCCGCCGTCATTACCACACACACCGAACCGCGCTGGCGCGCGATGCCGGCATCAGCCGCCACTCTGCATGCTGCCGCATCGGCATTCGCCACGGCTATACCGTGCACCTGTTCCAGCCATACCGGTTCGGTGGGCAGCAATGCGGAAAGCGACTGGCGGTTGTGATTCACCCGCAGCGGGTCATCGCCCACATGCAAACCCAAATTCATCGAATCCCAGGGGGGGCGACTCACGCCGCCGATGCGGGTGGTCTGCAGCGCTTTGACGTTGGCCGGGGCCGGCCAGTCGGGCGCGATATAGGGATCACAAGACTTCACCGCGCGCCTCTTCGATCTGCTCCAGCAGCTCGTCCATATCGTCCGGCAGCGGCGCGTCGAACTCCATACGCTTGCCGGTCGTCGGATGATCGAGCGCCAGTTTCCAGGCATGCAGCGCCTGACGCGGGAACTTGATCAATATCTGCTGCATCGCCGGCACGCATTTCTGCACGCCCTTGATGTAAAGCGTATCGCCCACCAGCGGATGGTCGAGGTAGGACATGTGCACGCGGATCTGGTGGGTGCGGCCGGTCTCCAGTTTGCAGCGCACCAGCGTGCAGTTGGGGAAACGTTCTTCGATATGGACATGGGTGATCGCTTCCTTGCCGCTCTCGGTCACCGCCATCTTCACGCGCTGCGTGGGATGGCGACCGATAGGCACGTTGACCGTGTAATCGCGGTCCACTTCCCCCCAAACCAGCGCCAGATATTCGCGCTTCACGCTGCGCGCCTGCATCTGCCGCACCAGCGCGGTCTGCGCCACCAGCGTCTTGGCCACCACCATCAGTCCGCTGGTGTCCTTGTCCAGCCGGTGCACGATGCCCGCGCGCGGCACATCCTTCAGCTCGGGGGCATGGAACAACAGCCCGTTCAACAGCGTGCCCTGCCAGTTGCCGCTGCCGGGATGCACCACCAGCCCCACCGGTTTGTCGATGACGATGATCGCCTCGTCCTCGTACACGATGTCCAGCGGGATGTCTTCCGGCTCGGCCACCATGTCGGAAGGATGCACCTGGGGCACGACGGTCAGCTTCTCGTTGCCCCACACCTTCTGTTTGACGGTCGCTGTCTTGCCGTTGACCCCGACCAGGCCCTGCTCTATCCAGTCTTGCAGGCGGCTGCGCGAATATTCGGGGAGCAATTTGACCAGTATCTGGTCCAGACGCAGTCCGCCGAGCCCGGCTGGGACCTTAAACTCAAGCGGGTCGGCGCTATCGTCGTCTTTGCTATAATCAGCCAATTCTTCTTCGGGTTTCATCATGCGCCATAGTTTAGCCGTTTTCCTCCTGCTCACGTTAACTGCTTGCAGTTCACTTCCTGAAGCGGACTACGACAGCAACCCCAAAGCCACTGCCGACGAGCTGTATGCCAAGGCCAAGGCGGAAATGCAGGACGAAGATTATGAGCGCGCCGTCAAGGACCTGGAACGCATGCAGTCGCGCTTCCCCTATGGCCGCTATGCGCAACAGGCACAACTGGACATCGCCTACGCCTGGTACAAGAAAGGTGAACCCGCACCGGCGCTCTCCGCTCTGGACCGCTTCGCCAAACAATTCCCCAAGAGCGACGCACTGGACTACGCGCTCTACCTGAAAGGTCTCATCAACTTTGACGAGAACTTGAACAGCTATTTCAGCACCCTGTTCCTGCAAGATCCGGCCGAGCGCGATCCGGTCGCCCTGCGCGCCTCGTTCGATGCATTCAAACAACTGGTTACAAGTTACCCGCAAAGCCGTTATGCAGAAGACGCGCGCCAGCGCATGCAATACCTGCTGGTCACACTGGCCAAGCATGAGATCGCCATCGCCAGCTACTACCTGCGCCGCGGTGCCTACGTCGCCGCCGTCAATCGCGCCCAAGGCGTGCTCGTCGATTACCCGCTCACCCCGCAAACACGCGACGCCCTGCAGATCATGGTGCAGGCCTATACCCGTCTCGGTCTGGACGACCTCAGCCGCGACACGCATCGCGTGCTGGAACACAACATCGCCAAGGACGGCATCAAGCCCTCGCAGACCTTCTTCCAGGAACGCGAGACACCGTGGTGGAAGTTCTGGGAGTCATAAGTTGAGATACTGCGCAGACTGCGGTGCCCCGGTCGAACTGCGCACCCCGCAGGACGACCACCGCGAGCGCTACGTCTGCACATCCTGCGACACCATCCACTACCAGAATCCCAAGATCATCGTCGGTGCCATCCCCGAATGGGAAGATGGTCGCATCCTGCTCTGCCTGCGCGCCATCGAACCGCGCCACGGCCTGTGGACCCTGCCGGCCGGCTTCATGGAGAACGGCGAGACCACCGCAGAAGGTGCCGCACGCGAGACGCTGGAAGAAGCCAACGCACGCGTCGCCATCCACGAACTATTCGGCCTGTACAACCTGCCCTACATCAACCAGGTGCAAATGCTGTTCCGCGCCACTCTGCTCGACCTCGACTTCTCGCCCGGCGTGGAAAGTCTGGATGTGAAACTATTCAAAGAAGAAGAAATCCCCTGGGAGCAACTCGCCTTCCGTCCCGTGCGCTACGCACTGGAAAGCTACTTCGCCGACCGCAAGGCCGGCGAGTTCAAACTGCACAGCGGGGATCTGGAGCCGCCGGTCCGGAAGGGTTGAAGTTGGGCGACGGCTTCCCGGTCTTGGACGTCCGTAAACGATCCCGGAATCGACGACTTGATTGGAATCCTACGCTCGCCGACAAGCCATATCGACCATGCAGGTCGAAAGAGAACCCATCAAATCCCCATAGCCTGCACGCTGATCTGAGTTCAGCGGCACCCCACGCGGCTTCCTCCCTGGAGCGCTTGTCCGAGGTCAGCCCGGAACGGCGCGCGCCATCCTATTGATCCGGAACGCCGAATGCAGGTCTGGTTTCAACCCGACATATCGGGCTAAAGCCCGACCTACCATGCACGGATAAATCAGGCCGGATCAATAGCGGTTTAGTCCTTGGCCGAAAAACCGCCTCTTCTCAGCATCGATCTCAATCCTCCAGCGCCCTCACCTTCACCGACTTGCCCTTCACCTTGCCCGCATTCAGACGCTTCACGGCCTCGCGGGCGATGTTGCGGGTGACGGCGACGTAGGTGGACATGTCGGTGACGGTGATCTTGCCGACTTGTTCGCGGGTGAAGTCGGCTTCGCCGGTGAGTGCGCCCAGCACGTCGCCGGGGCGCATCTTTTCCTTGCGGCCGCCGAGTATCTGCAGGGTGACCATGGGCGGGATCAGTGGGGCGTTATGTTCGCGCTGTAATTTTTCCACCTCTTCCCATTCGGGTTCGATGCCCATCATCTTGGCGATGTTGCCGATGCGGCTCATCTCGGCGGGGCTGACCAGATTAAAGGCGCTGCCTTCGGCGTCGGCACGGCCGGTGCGACCGATGCGGTGGATGTGCACTTCTGGATCGGGAGTGACGTCGACGTTGATGACGGCTTCCAGTTGCGCGATGTCCAGCCCGCGCGCGGCGACGTCGGTGGCGACCAGCACCGAACAACTGCGGTTGGCGAACTGGATCAGCACCTGGTCGCGCTCGCGCTGTTCCATGTCGCCGTTCAGCGTGAGCGCGTGGATGCCTTCGGCCTGTAGCACGTCGAGCAGGTCGCGGCATTGCTGCTTGGTGTTGCAAAAGGCCAGCGTGCTGACCGGGCGGTAATGCTTGAGCAAGGCGGCAACGGCGGGCAGACGGCTTTCGTGACGCACTTCGTAGAAATGCTGGCGGATCTTGCTGTCGTCATGCTGCTCGGCCAGTTTCACTTCCTGCGGCTGGTGCATGAACTGGCGCGCCAGTTTGGTGACGCCGTCCGGATAGGTGGCGGAGAACATCATGGTCTGGCGACGGTCCGGGCAGCGCTTCGCCACGAATGCGATGGAATCGTAGAAGCCCATGTCCAGCATGCGGTCGGCTTCGTCCAGCACCAGCGTGTTGATGGCGTTCAGTTCCAGCGTGCCGCGCTCGATGTGGTCCATGATGCGGCCCGGCGTGCCGACCACGATGTGTGCACCGAAGCCCAGACTCTCGCGCTGCGGACGCATGGTGCTGCCGCCGACCAACGTGAGGATCTTGATGCTGTGCATGTAGCGCGCGAGGCGGCGCAGTTCCTGCGTGACCTGGTCGGCCAGTTCGCGCGTGGGACACAGCACCATGGATTGCACGCCCATGTGCTTGGGATTGAGCTTGGTCAGCAGCGGCAGGCCGAAGGCGGCGGTCTTGCCGCTGCCGGTCTTGGCCTGCGCGATCAGGTCTTGCCCGGCCAGCGTGACGGGCAGGCTCGCGGCCTGGATCGGCGTCATGGTGAGGTAACCGAGTTGCTGCAGGTTACCCAGCATGGCGGGCGGCAGCTTGAGTGTGTCGAATGCGGGACCGCTGGCGGCCGGGGTGGTGGTTGGGCTTGTTTTGGTCATGCGCGATTATCCGCGACTATGCTGTGTCCTGCTACTGATACCGCAACAATCCGCTTGATTTGCGGGCCCATCAAAGATGGCTGACAACACCGAAAACCGCCCCGGGGAGGCCGCATAAGCCTTGCCCGTTTGCTTCCCCGGAATAGCCGGAGATTTACCCCGATCAAAGGCGAAGAACGCCCGCGCCCGGATTTTCGGCAGCGTTTAACCGGACTGTAACAGTTGAAAACTAGAATCGCTCCCGCGTCGTAAACATAAAAAAACCGCAGCACAGGAGGCAGCATGAACAACCTGAATCCGCCCGGCGAAAGCATCTTTTCACTGGTCATCCCTATCGAGGCGCTGTCGCCAGATGTTCCGCTGGAAGAAGTCGCCGAGCAGTTCGCCGACCCGCGCAATGCCAGGTTGCTTTCACTGCCGGTGGTGGAGAACGGCCGTCCCATCGGCGTCATCAGCCGCTACCAGTTCATGAACATCTACCTCAAGCTCTATGCGCGCGAGCTGTACGGCAAACGTCCGCTACGCGGTTTCATCAACAACACCCCGCTGCTGGTGGAACTGGGTCAGCCGCTGGCCGAAGCGGCGCAGCATGTCGCGGCCAACATGCAATTCCCGCTCACCGAGGACTTCATCGTGACACGTCACGGGCGCTATCTGGGCATCGGCTTCGTGATGGATCTGCTCAAAGCGATGGAAGTGCAGATGCGCGCCAACACGGCGGAACTGGAACAAGCCTACTCGCAGCTCAAATCCTCGCAACTGGCACTGGTGCAGTCGGAGAAGATGGCGTCGCTGGGCCAGATGGTGGCCGGTGTCGCGCACGAGATCAACACGCCGCTGGGTTATGTGCAGAACAATGTCGCCATCGGACAGGAACTGTTCGCGCAGATGCAGGGCGTACTCGGCACCTACGAGACACTGATCGACCAGTTGCTGGACGGCAATACGAACGAAGAGCAACTTGCCGCGCAGATGCAGATCGCCGCCGCGATGCGCAACGATGCGAGCATGCAGGAAATGCGGGGCGAAATGAACGGATTGATGGCCGATTCGCTGTACGGCATCGAACAGATATCCGGACTGGTGCATGACCTGAAGAATTTCTCGCGCATGGACGCCGCCGCCAACGACCTGGCGAATCCGAACGACTGCATCGAGAGCGCGCTGAACATCGGCCGCAACGTGCTCAAGGACAAAGTGGAAGTGGTGAAAGACCTGGCGCAGTTGCCCGAGATCATGTGTGCGCCCTCGCAGCTCAACCAGGTGTTTCTCAATCTGTTCACCAATGCCGCGCAGGCAATGGAGACGCCGGGCAAGCTGCTCATCAAATCATGGCATGACTCCGACAACATATACATCGGCGTGAGCGACAACGGCAAGGGCATACCGCCGGACATCATCAGCCGCATCTTCGATCCCTTCTTTACCACCAAGCCGGTCGGCGAAGGCACGGGACTCGGCCTGGCGATCAGCCACCAGATCATCCAGCAGCACGGCGGCAGCATCCGTGTCGAATCCCGTCCGGGAGAAGGCACCAGTTTCCACATCAGCCTGCCGCTAAGCGGCGACGCAAAATCCAACGCTTCCGCCCTTGCGGCACTGGCATAAGAAAGGACGACTCCATGAGCAAACCCACATTGCTGCTGATCGACGACGAAGACCGCATCCTGCGTTCTCTGCGCATGCTGTTCTTCGTCGGTTATAACGTGCGCACCACCACCGAACCGGGCGAAGCCATCCGCATCCTGCGCGAGGAAAAGGTGCACGTCATCATGAGCGACCAGCGCATGCCGCAGATGCAGGGTTCCGAACTGCTGCGCATCGCGCGCGAGACCTCGCCCGCCACCATGCGCATCCTGCTCACCGGCTACTCCGATCTGGATGCATCCATCGCCAGCGTGAACGAAGGCGAAGTCTTTCGCTATCTGATGAAACCGTGGAATGCGGAAGACGTGAAGAAGGTCGTGGCCGAAGCGGCTGCCATCGCGGAAGCCAGCTTCGCCGTGCAATCGCACGCGGAACCGGCAACCGAAACAGCCAAGCCGCGCGTACTCATCATGGATCATGACGAAGCGACCGCCAAGACAGTGCACGAGACACTGGGTGACCGTTGCGAGATCGTTTGGGCATCCGACGCCCAGCACGCGATGGAGGAACTGGCAAAACAGGATGTGTCGGTGGTGGTGTCCGACCTGATGCTGGGCGAGACCAATGTCGGCTACATCCTGAAGACCATCAAGCAGCTCAACCCGCAGACGCAATGCATCGTGGTCACCTCTTTCAACGACACCTCGCGCCTAATCGAACTGATCAACCAGGCGCAGATCACCCGCTTCCTGCCCAAGCCGGTCAGCAAGGGCATCCTCGCCCGCAATCTGGAATCCATGCTGGAACGCTTCCATCTGGTGCGCAGCCAACCGGCGTTGCAGAAACGGCAGAGTGTGGAACCCATCAGCAACGCCCAGGAACGCGTACAGGCCGGGAATTTCATCGGCATGCTGGGCAAACTGCGCGCCAGAATAGGTGTGTAACGGCAAAGCCAGAACCGTTGTGCCGCCTGCTATAGTGCCAGTCCACTCCCAGCGGGGACAACATGCCCAAGCACACCACACCCGACCATGCCCGCCTCGACCGCGTCGTGGCGGAAGCACGCAAACAACGCGAGCTGCGCGAGGCGGATTACCGCGAACGCGCGCTCAATATCTATCCGCACATCTGCGGGCGCTGCGGGAGGGAGTTCGAGGGGCAACGGTTGCGCGAGTTGACGGTGCACCACCGCGACCACAACCACGACAACAATCCGCCGGACGGCAGCAACTGGGAGCTGTTATGCCTGTACTGCCACGACAACGAGCATTCGCGCGTGATGGACGAGGTGGTGCGGGATCGCAAGGAGAGCGGCCCCGCACCGGCCACGCATAATCCCTTTGCCGGTTTGAAGTCGCTGCTGAAAAAGTAATCCAATCAGAATCCGCTCGACAGCGACACGCCGTAACCCGTGTCCGGACTGCCGTCCGACAGGCCTTTCATCACATAGGCGCGCAGCGATGTGTCTTCGCCGATCCGCGTCGCGGCATACAGCGACAACTCCTTCTGCGCATAGCCGGTGGCCGAGGCTTGTTGCGCGTACCTGTACTCCACGCCCATGTTCGATGCGTCGCCCAGCAGATAGTCCAAACCGGCAGAGCCATAAGCGGCGTTGTCGAGCGGCACCGTGGCGGTACTGCCCAGCTTTTCATAACCCAGCATCAGGCTGGGAATGAAATCACCGAACGCGGCATAGGTGGAAGCCTGCACCGCATAGTCGTTCTCGCCGCTGCCGAGCGTGGTGCTGGCCGTGCCGAATTTGACGCGCGCGCCCGAATCCAGACCGGCATCGCCTTCCTCGTTCTGCCACAAGGCGTAGCTTGCGAACAGCGACACATCACCCAATCCGCTGTTGGTGACACGGCCGGAAGTTGTGGAGGTGGATGTGCCGCCTCCCCCGCCACCGCCCATGCCGATCCCCATGCGCATGCCGCCCCCCATATAACCGACGCTGCCGCGGATGCCGTTGATGATCACCGAACCGTCGCCGGTCACCGACAGGTAAGGCACCGTCAGCTTGAGCGACCAATCGTCGCGCGCATAGCGTAGCGTGACCGGGACGGAGGTGCTCTCTATGGTCGAGGTGCCGCCGTATTTTCCGGAACTGCGGTCGAAGCCGATGCCCAGCGAAAGGTAGCCGTCACCTTTCGCCCATGCGCTGCTTGCCGCCATCAAGACGGCCACAGGGATCCACAGTAATCGTTGCCTCATCACATCTCTCCTTCAATCAGCGATGCGACCCGCCGCACGGCCCATCATGCCGTTATCCATGGCCCGCTCCTGGCGTGCACGATACCCCCGACCGTAACCGTTTGCGGGTTTTCTGATCCTGGTTTCCTTGGCTTCGTTGCTGCCGACTTTCTCTTCCAACTGCTTGCTGATTCGCGCGCGGTAGTCGGCATATTCCTGCTGCGTCATCTCGCCCATGGCCGGATACACTGCTGGCGTATCTTCCGCGCGGACAGTGCCATTCGCCAACAAAGCGAACAGCAGTGATGCCAGAATAGTTGCATGCCGCATGTTCATTCCACGCCCCTAACATATGTTGAAAACGCGCAAACCGCCATGTCAGCGGTTCGCACGCTCCTTCATCAGCGGCCCATACCCATGCCGCCCTGGCTGCCGCGTTGCGAACCCGCAGCGGAGCCGTCGCGCAACATGGTACCGTTACCCGATCCCTGCTGTTTGGCAGCCTTGTTCTTGCGCTGCTCGGCCTTGGCATTTTTCGTCTCGGCGCGCAGTGCGGCGCGTTGTTCGGCAGTCATCTCGGATTGTTTCTGCACACGATATTCCTCGCGTTGTTCCGCAGCCATGTCCGCAGTCTCTTCACGATGCTGGGCGCGGATCTCTTCGCGTGTCTGCACCGCCGCCTCGTCGGCGGCGTAGACGTTGCCGATTCCGGACAGTGCCAATGCCAGCATGCTATTGAGCAACAATGTAGTGGTTTTCATGATGTTCTCCTTGGTGGTTGGACGATCAGATCATTCATCTGATGGCTGCATCATGAACGTCAGCCGTTACCCGGCGATTTCCGTATTGCAACAGTTTGTAACAGAGTGTTACCGCCCCGTCCGCGCCCTGCCTTAAGCCATTTGCTTCGGTTATAGTAAGCGCATGGAAAGCAGACACATACTGGTGGTAGACGACGATGTCGGCCTGCGCGAACTGTTGCAGGAATATCTCTCCGCGCAGGGCTTGCAGGTGGCGACCGTGGCCGACGGTGTGCAGATGGACGCGCATCTGGCGCAACATCCGGTCGACCTGTTGATCCTCGATCTGATGTTGCCCGGCGAAGACGGCCTGTCGCTGGCGCGCCGCCTGCGTTCCCGCAGCAGCTTACCCATCATCATGCTCTCCGCGCGCGGCGAGGATGTGGATCGCATCGTGGGACTGGAAGTAGGCGCGGACGATTATCTTGCAAAACCTTTCAATCCGCGTGAACTGCTGGCACGCATCCGCGCCCTGTTGCGCCGCAACGAACAAGGGCAACTCAAGCATGAAGAGAACAACGTGCGCCGCTTCGGCCCGTTCAGTATGGATGTGGAAGCGCGCGTGTTGCACAAGCACGAACTGACCGTGCAACTCACCACAGGCGAATTCAATCTGCTGCGCATCTTCGTCGAACATCCCAACCGCGTGCTGGGTCGCGACACCCTCATGGATATGCTCAAAGGATACGAGCGTTCGCCGTTCGACCGCAGCATCGATGTGCGCGTGACGCGTCTGCGGCGCAAGATCGAAGACGACGCCAACACGCCGCATTTTATCCGCACCGTGTGGGGTGAGGGTTACCTGTTCTCGCCAAGCGGCACCAACTAGCCATGCGCAGCCCCCGCCAGCCGCGCTCCCTGTTCTACAGCACCGTGCGCACGGTGGCTGCCGCGCTGCTGGTGTTCCAGATCGTGCTCATCGCCGCCACGGTGCATTACGTCATGCTGCCGATGGCGCAACGCAGCGCCGACGATCTGGCGGCACTGATGATCCTGTCCGCCAAGACATGGGTGGAACTGCCGCCGGAAACGCGCAAAGATTTCGAGCTGGAACTGATCCACGAACATCAGTTCATGTTGTTCGACGATGCCGCCCCGCTGCCTGATCGCGCGTTCACATTGCCCTATCTCGTGCTGCTGGACGATGCCCTGTCCGCGCGTCTGGGCGAGCCTGTCTCGGTGAAGATGACCGACCTCGATACCGTCTGGTTCTGGGCCGAGATCCCGGCCGGCGGCAAACTGATCCGCATCGGTTTCCCCAGATCGCGCCTGCTGACCGACCCGCCCATGATGCTGTTGCTCGCGCTGATCGCCACGGTGATGCTCAGCCTGCTCACCGCCTACATCCTAGCGCGCCGCATCACGCGGCCGCTGGCGCATTTATCGCAGGCCGCGCAACGCATCGGCGCAGGCGGCATCCCGGAATATCTGCCCGCCAACGACGTGCAGGAACTTTCGCAATTGGCCACCGCTTTCAACCAGATGGCACTGCAAGTGCGCGAACTGCTGGCCAACCGCACCACGCTGCTGTCCGGTATCTCGCACGACCTGCGCACGCCGCTGGCGCGCATGCGGCTGGCGGTGGAAATGTTGCCGGAGAACAGCGACACAAAGACCGTCGAACGATTACGCCGCGACATAGAGAACATGAATGTACTGATCGGCGAGTTCCTCACGCTGAGCCGCGACCTGCAACAGGAAGCACCGGAGAAGATAGACCTGGCAGCGATGCTGGGCGAGCTGGCGGAAGAGAAGCACGCGCAGGGCGCGCAAGTCTCCTGTCATGCGCTGCCCGGCCTGAGCGTGCGCGCCGGTCCGCTCGCGCTGCATCGTGTGCTGCAGAACCTGCTCGGCAATGCTTTTCGTTACAGCGACGGCAAGCCGGTGCAGATCGAAGCGGCATGTCGCGACAAGGAAGCACTGATCGAGATACTGGATCGCGGCCCCGGCATCCCGCCGCAAGAGATGGAGAAAGTGTTCCGTCCGTTCTATCGCATCGAGTCTTCGCGCAACGCAGATACCGGCGGCAGCGGACTGGGGCTAGCCATCGTACAGCAGTTGTGCACGGCCAACGGTTGGCAGGTTGCGTTGCGCGCGCGCGACGGCGGCGGAACGGTGGCCGAGCTCAGCTTGCCGCTATCAGAATCCCAGCAGGAACAACCACAACGGTAAGGTGAGTGCGGCCAGCAAGGTGCTCAACACCACCTGCGCCGCGATGGTGTCGCCGTCACCACCCATGCGCGTCGCCAGCACATAAGCCATCGTCGAGACGGGCAATGCCGCCATCAGCACCGCGATATTGAAATACACACCTTGCAAGCCGAACAGCGTCGCCAATCCCCAAGCGATGGCCGGGATCAGCAGCAGTTTCACCAGCACGCCGTACCACAGCGTGCCGCGCTGATGATGCAAGCCCTTCAGGCGCAACGCCGAGCCGACCGCGATCAAACCCATCGGCAACGAGGCCTGCGACAACAGTGCGAGCGTGGTATTCAACATGGACGGCAGATGCAGACCGGTCAGACTGAACGCGATGCCGCCTGCCGTGGCGATGATCAAGGGGTTGAGCATGATCTCGCGCAGCCAGTGGCTCTCGCTGTGGCGCGCCAGCATCAGCACGCTGGCGACATTGGCGATGGGCACCATGAAACCCATCAGCAAACCGATGGCGGCCAGGCCGGTCGTGCCGTGCAGGCTGCCCGCGATGGAGAGACCGACATAGCTGTTGAAGCGGAACGTGGCCTGAAAGGTGGCGGCGTACACCTTGGGCGGCGCATGGAACAACGCTTTCGCCAGCAAGCCGAGCAGGATGCCCGCGCCCATGTACAGGACCGCGACGCCCATCATCGGTGCCGCCGCGCCCAGATCGATAGTGAAGTGCGACAGCGTGTGGAACAGCAGCGCGGGGAAGAACACGTAGTAGATCAGACGGTCGAGCTGCGGCCAGAATTCGTCGCGCAGACCGAACCAGCGGCGCATGGACGCGCCGAGCAGAATCAGCAGGAAGATGGGGACGATGATCTGCGCGACGGTCATAGCTGGTGAAGTGCCGCGCGAATAAGACCTTTAGCTGTTGCGCCTGAACAAGGCGGGGATCTGCGCCTTGGGTTTGACGGCAGCGATGTCCGGCTTGCTGGTGGAAGGCGCAGGCTCGGTCACTTTCGGCACATACGGCTGGTCGAACCAGGGATCGTGCGCGGGCTTGCTGAGCGACGGCTTGTGGTACGCCTGACGCGGCTCGCGCGGTTCATGCTGCGGGCGCGTTTCGCCGCGCTGCGCACGCGGCACGCTGGCCTGTTCTTTCTCGATGCTGGTCTTGATCAGTTTCTCGATCTCGACCAGATATTTCTCTTCCTCGGGCGACACCAGCGACAACGCCGTGCCCGACGCACCGGCGCGGCCGGTGCGGCCGATGCGGTGCACATAATCTTCCGCCGCGTGCGGGATCTCGTAGTTGATCACCATCGGCAAGTGGTCGATGTCCAGACCGCGCGCGGCCACGTCGGTGGCGATCAGCACGCTCACCTTGCCCTGCTTGAACGCTTCCAGCGTCTGCTGGCGTTCCGACTGGCTGCGGTCGCCGTGGATGGCATCGGCTTCGATGCCTTCGCGCTGCAACTGGCGCGTCAAACGGCTGGCGGTGAGCTTGGTCTTGGTGAACACGATCACCTGCTTGGCGTCGTCGCCCTTCAGCAGTTTTGCCAGCAGCGCGTGCTTGTCTTCGCTCGGCACCAGATAGACTTTTTGCTTGATGTTGTCCGAGGTCGCGTTGCTGCGCGCCACTTCGATCAGGCTCGGGTAGATGAGGAAATCTTCCGAGAGTTTTTTGATGTCGTCGGAGAAGGTGGCGGAGAACATCAGGCTCTGGCGGCGGCGCGGCAACAGCGCAAGGATGCGTTTCAGCGCGGGCATGAAGCCCATATCCAGCATGCGGTCGGCTTCGTCCAGCACCAGCATCTGCACCTGGTTCAGCAGCACGGTCTTCTGTTCGATGTGGTCCAGCAATCGTCCCGGTGTCGCCACCAGTATCTCCACGCCGGTCTTCAGATGCGGTGTCTGCGTCTTGATGTCGACCCCGCCGTACACCACCAGCGAACGCAGGCTGGTGTACTTGGCATACATCTTCACACTCTCTTCGACCTGCACCGCCAGCTCGCGCGTCGGCACCAAAATCAATGCGCGCACCGGATGCTTGGCCGGCGAAGTGCTGGCGCTGGCGTGCGGCAGCAACTGCTGCAACATCGGCAGCGCGAACGCGGCAGTCTTGCCGGTGCCGGTCTGCGCGCCCGCCATCAAATCTTCACCGCTGAGCACCACCGGAATGGCCTGCGCCTGGATCGGCGTGGGTGTGCTGTATCCGGCTTCGGTGAGGGCTTTGAGGATCTCGGGCGCGAGCTTCAGGTCGGCAAAACTGACAGTGTTCAATGTAAAGGTCTCTTGGATCGTGGTCGGAAAAGTGGAGGCATTATACGCGCCCTCGGCGCGATCCCCCCCCCGGCTTAGCCGAGTCTCTGTTCCAGAGCCGGAAACTGTTTCAACCTCTCTTAAAACCCACCTCGACACGTGGCTCGGAGCGCCCATACCGCGGAGCGGTTTAGTCCTTGGCCGAGCAGCAGAAGTTATCGACACAAATACTCGCGACCGCCCTGCCCTCGCCGCTCCTACACAATCCCGCTCACCCCTGCCCCAACAAAGCGAGCATCGATTCCACATCGACGATCTTGTCGCGCGGGGCGGCGCGGCGTTCGCCGCGTGACACTTCGACATCGTCCAGTCGCTTCCAGTCTTCGAACGAGATGAACTGCACGCCGCGTTTGCGCAGCAGGTCGATGATGGCGTCGCGCGGGGGGAGTTCGCGGGCGGACAGGCCGATGCCGTCCGCCGCCATGTGGGCGGCCACGTGGGCGGAGGCGGCTTTGTGTGAGCCGATGAGTCCGCGCGGGCCGGTGCGCGCCCAGCCGACGACGTATTCGTTGGCGACCACGGCGCGGCTGACGGGATCGACCACGCGCCCGTCTTCGTTCGCCACGATGCGCGCGGCTTCGTCGTAGGGCACGCCGTCTATGGGGTCGAGGCTGAAGCCGATCGCGGGCAATACTATCCCTACTTCCAGCACTTCGTACTCGCCTGTGCCGCGCGCGACCGTGCTGCCGTCGGCCTGGATCTCGATGCGGTTCTTCTCCAGTTTGAGTCCGCACACTTTGCCGTCCGCATCGGCCAGCACTTCGGTCGGCGAGACACGGAAACGCAGGTGCAGTTTTTTGGTATCGCGGCCGCGTTCGCGTGCCACGAAGGATTGCAGGATCTTGAGGTTCTTGTCCTGCTGCGAACCGGACTCGACGCTGGCGCAGTCGGCGAGTTCGTCTGGTGCGACGACGGGGTCGACGTCTTCCATCTCGCCCAGTTCTTTCAGCTCGACCGGTGTGAAGGTGGCCTGCTCGGGGCCGCGTCGGCCGAGGATGTATACCTCGCGCACCTTGCTGTTGCGCAGTGCCGCGAGCGCGTGAGCGGCGATGTCGGTCTTCTCCAGTTCGGCGGGCGAGCGCAGCAGGATGCGCGCCGCGTCGACCGCGACGTTGCCGTTGCCCACCACGGCCACGCGCGACACCGACAGGTCGATCATTGCATGGCGGTAGTCGGGGTGGCCGTTGTACCAGCCGATGAACACGGTGGCCGGCGTGCAGCGCGGAATGCCTTCGCCGGGGATGCCCATGCGGCGGTCGGCTTCGTTACCCACGGCGTAAACGATCTGGTGGTAGTGGCGGCGCAGGTCTTCCACCTTGAGGTCTTGCCCCAGGCGCACATTGCCGAAGAAGCGGAATTCTGGACGCGCCGAGGTTTTTTCGTAGACGCGGGTGACTGCCTTGATGTTCTGGTGGTCGGGCGCGACGCCTGCCCGCACCAAGCCATAGGGCGTGGGCAGGCGGTCGAACATGTCCACCTGCACCACTTCGTCCGTGCGCCTGAGCAGCGCTTCGGCCGCGTAAAACCCGGCAGGACCGGAACCGATGATCGCGACACGCATGAACAACCTCCTCTGCTTTCAGTATGGTTTTGTCGTTCCCGCCCTGCGTCAGCCGCGCACCGGCTCCAGCGTCGCGTCCAGATTGAGGCTGTCGCAGTAATCGAGGAAATCGCCGCGCAGCGTGGCGATGTGCATCTTGGCCGGGATGCCGACCGTCATCATCACGGATAAGGTTGTCGAGCCGGTATGCGGCGCGGGATAGGTGCTAGTCTGCAGCTCTTCGATGTTGATGCCGCGGCGCGCGAAGAACGCGGCGAGGTTGCGCACGATGCCGGGATGATCCGGCGTGACGAGCTCGACGCTGTAGGGGATGGCGGGCTCGGCGCGCTTGCCGGTGCGTTCGTGATGCAGTGTCAGCGCGAGCGATGCACCGAGCGCATCCAGTTGCCCTTCCAGTTTGGAGAGCGCATGCCAGGGGCCGGTGGCGAGGATGACGATGATGCATTGCCCGCCCAGCACGGACATGCGGCTCTCTTCGATGTTGCATCCGCTGTCGGTGATGCCGCCGCTGAGCCGTTCGACCAGACCGGTGCGGTCCGGGCCTGCGGCGTTGATGACCAGATGGGTATTCTCTATCTCGGATTGCATGTTTGGGTGACCGTCGTTGTGCGTGGAATGTGCAGGTATTTTAGCGCCTGAGTGTGCCGAAGTGGCCTTACTGGATGTCGCCGTCCACGTAGAACCAGCGCCCCGCTTCTTGCACGAAGCGACTGACCTCGTGCAGGCGATGCGCGCGCCCGTTCAACTTGTAGCGCGCGACGAATTCGACGGTGACGTGTTCGGCGTCTTGTTGTGCATGGCGTTTCACTTCGAGGCCGATCCACTTGGTTGGCGCTTCATCTGCCAGTCCTAATGCTGTCGGACGTGTGGAGGGATGCCAGCTTGCCAGCAGGTAATCTTCCTTGAGTAGGGTGTAGGCGCTGTAGCGCGAGCGCATGAGGGCTTCGGCGCTGGATGCGGCTGCACCGCCTTCGATGTAGCGGGCACAGCATTCAGCGTAGGGTTTTGCGCTGCCGCAGGGACAGGCGATCAGTTTTGCCACAGCGGCGGTTCTTCCATCAGGGCGATCTGCTCGCGCAGTTCGAGGATGCGGTTCTGCCAGTAGATCTGCGTGTTGAACCAGGGAAAGGCTTGCTTGAAGGCGATGTCGTCCCAGCGGCGCGCGAGCCATGCGGAGTAATGGATGAGACGCAAGGTGCGCAGGCCTTCGATGAGATGCAGTTCGCGTGCATCGAATTCGCAGAAGTCTTCGTAACCGGCCAGCACGTCGCCCATCTGCCGCACGCGGTCTTCGCGTTCGCCGGAGAGCAGCATCCACAGGTCCTGCACCGCCGGCCCCATGCGGCTGTCGTCGAAGTCGACGAAGTGCGGGCCTTCGTCTGTCCACAGCACGTTGCCCGCGTGGCAGTCGCCGTGCAGGCGTAATCGCTTCACATCGCCTGCCCTGTCGAAACAGTGGCGCACACCGTCCAGCGCCTGTTGCGACACAGTGCGCCATGCGTCGAGGATGTCGGGCGGGATGAAGTCATTGGCCAGCAGATATTCGCGCGGCTCGGTGCCGAAGCTGTCGATATTCAGGGTCGGCCTGTGCTGGAAATCCTTGATCGCGCCGACGGCATGGATGCGCCCCAAGAAGCGGCCCAGCCATTCCAGCGTGTCGCGGTCTTCCAGTTCCGGGGCGCGGCCGCCGTGCTTGGCGAATACCGAGAAACGGAAGCCATCGAAGTGATGCAAGGTGCTGCCGTTGATGGTCGAGGCGGGTACCACGGGGATCTCGCGTTCGACCAGTGCCTGCACGAAGGCATGCTCTTCGAGGATGGCCGCATCAGTCCAGCGCGCGGGACGGTAGAACTTGGCGACCAGCGGTGCGCCCTCATCCATGCCGACCTGATACACGCGGTTCTCGTAGCTGTTGAGCGCGAGCAGACGCCCGTCGCAACGCAGGCCGATACTCTCCAGCGCGTTGAGTACGCAGTCGGGGGTGAGTTGCGAATAGTCGGGGGGGGTCATGGATCAAGGATACCGTCATTCATCCATCACAACTCCGAAATCACCTGCTCCATCGGGAAGCGTGATTTCGGCAGATCGGCGTTGAAGTCTTCTGCGCTGCGATAACCCAGTGCGGCGATCACCACACTGGTCAGGCCTTGCTCACGCAGGCCGAGTTCTTCGTTGAGGATGCGTTGATCGAATCCTTCAATCGGTGTGGCGTCGATCTCGAGTGCGGCAGCGCCCAGCAGCAGGGTGCCGAGGGCGAGGTACACCTGTTTCTCCATCCAGTGCTGCGTGTCTTTGAAGTCGTAGCGGTGCAGGCCGGTGTAGAAACTGCGGCCCTTGTTTTGCGCCACCTTGTTCTCCGGCGTGGGATAGCGTCCGTCGGCATCTTCCTGCGCGAGCAGGCTGGCGAGGTGGGCGTCATCCATGGTGGTGCGGGCGCAGAACACAACGACGTGGGAGGCGTTGAGTATCTTGGGGCCGTTTGCTGCGTAAGCGCCTTGCTGTGCGGCCTTCGCGATGCGCGCCTTGCCTGCGTCGCTGGCGGCGATGATGAAGTGCCAGGGCTGCGAGTTGATCGACGAGGGCGAGCACCTGAGCAGGGTCTTGAGTTGCTCGACCTGCGCGGCGGGGATCTTGCGGGTGGGATCGTAGGCTTTGCAGGTGTGGCGGTTCAGGGCGATGCGGGCGATGTCCATGCGTGTCTCCAGGTTCAAGATAAGCTGATGGCCAGTGGTCGGGCAGGATTATGCCTGAATCACTTTTTGCTTCTTTGCACTTCCGCCAGACCTAACGCATCCCATCCTTCATGGCCCAGCTTGCGCATGGTCTCCATGTTCTTCTCGAAGATCATTTCGGCCTCGGGGAAAGCGGCCACGGCTTCGTCGATGCTGTCTTCGCGTATCAGGTGCAACGTGGGATACGACGAGCGGTTGGTGTAGTTGGTGATGTCGTCCGCTTCGGTATCGGCGAACTGGTAGTCGGGGTGCATGCTGGCGACTTGCAGTTCTCCCGCCAGGTCGATCTCCTCCAGCGCGACATCCACCACGGCGAGGAAGTCGTTGTAGTCGAGGAAGTCGGTCAGCACCTGCGGATGGATCAGCAGTGTGGTGTCGATCTTGTCGCGCGGCGTCTCGGCCAGCAGCTCAAGTTCGCGCAACACATCGACCAGCAGTTCATCCGGCGTTTGTGCGGCGCTCACGAAGTAGCGTATCTGTTTCTTGACGTGCACGCCCTTGGCGAACGGGCACAGGTTAAGACCGATGACGGCCTTCTCCAGCCACAGCGTGGTGTCGGCGATTGCTTGTTCGTTGGTAACTGATGTGTTCATTCAAGCACTCCTCCAAACCGTTCGTCCCGAGTAGGCGAAGCCGTATCGAGGGATTCCGATGCCAAAGCATCGGATGGTTCGATACGGCCTGCGGCCTACTCACCACGAACGGGCAGTTATTGTTTATCGGCCACGCCCACCGGAACGGTGCTGTGCACCAGATGGTGCACTACCACGCCCTGCACCACCCGCCGGCTTGGCGCCACCTGTGCGCGGAGCGCCGCCAGCGCGAGCTTGCCCACCGCCGCTGCGCGGTGCGGACTGGCTACGACCCTGACCCTGACCGCGCCCTTGACCTTGACCGCGATTCGAACCGTTCAGGATAGGCTCGGCCTTGATGCGCGGATCGACATCGAAGCCCGGCACGTTGACCACGGGGATCTCGCGCTTGATGAGGCGCTCGATGTCGCGCAGCAGCTTGTGTTCGTCGACGCACACCAGCGAGCTGGCTTCGCCTTCGCTACCGGCGCGGCCGGTGCGGCCGATGCGGTGCACATAGTCTTCCGCCACGTTGGGCAGTTCGAAGTTGACCACGTGCGGCAGTTCGATGATATCGATACCGCGCGCGGCGATGTCGGTCGCCACCAGCACTTGCAGTTTGGCGGTCTTGAACTCGGCCAATGCGCGGGTGCGTGCGGCCTGGCTCTTGTTGCCGTGGATCGCCATGGCGGGGATGCCGTCCTTGTCGAGCTGCTCGGCCAAACGGTTCGCGCCGTGTTTGGTGCGCGTGAACACCAACACCTGGAACCAGTTGTTCTCTTTGATGAGGTGGGTGAGCAGTTCGCGTTTGCGTTCGCGGTCAACCGGATACACGCGCTGTTCGATCAGTTCGTTGGCCTGATTGCGGCGCGCAACTTCGATCAGTGCGGGGTTGGTCAGCAGACCATCGGCCAATATCTTGATCTCGTCGGAGAAGGTGGCGGAGAACAGCAGGTTCTGGCGCTGTTTCGGCAACACGGCGAGGATCTTCTTGATGTCTCGGATGAAGCCCATGTCCAGCATGCGGTCGGCTTCGTCCAGCACCAGGATCTCGACTTGAGACAGGTTCACGGTCTTCTGCTGCAGGTGATCGAGCAGACGGCCCGGCGTTGCGACGAGGATGTCGACGCGGCCGTGCAGCTGCTTGATCTGCGGATTGATGTTGACACCGCCGAACATCATCATGGATTTGAGTGGCAGATGTTTGCCGTACAGGCGCACGCTCTCTTCCACTTGCGCGGCGAGTTCGCGGGTGGGGGTCAGCACCAGTGCGCGGATGGGTGCCTTGCCGGCGACATTCTTTTCCATCAGGCGTTGCAGCAGCGGCAGTGTGAAGCCAGCGGTCTTGCCGGTGCCGGTCTGCGCGCCGCCCATCAGGTCACCGCCTTTGAGAATGACAGGGATGGCTTGGGCTTGAATGGGGGTAGGTTCGGTATAACCGCGCTCGGTGACGGCGCGGACGAGTTCATCGGACAGGCCGAGGGATGCGAATGACATAGTTGTGCTTTCTTATTGGTACAAACGGCCTGTCGCCCTGATCGGGCGCCAGTCTGAGGCTGAATGAAGTGGGTGTTGCAAACCGGAATCGGCGGCAATCACCAGACTGAAACGAGATTGCGGCACGCAGTGTAACAGAAGCGGGCATTTCTCAATGGATCAATTCCCGTCACCAGTGTTTGCCAATAACCGCATGCTTTAGGTTGTAGAAATGTGCCACGTTTTTATGCATTATCCGTTCCGCGCCTATCGCTCACTCAACACAGGAAATGCAGATGAACTCCGAATTGTCGCTCTCCGCCACCGAACAAACCCTGAACGGCATCTTCATCCCGCCGTGCCCGACAATGCTGAACGAGCTCATGCGCGAGATCAAACATCCGGAAGCCAGCATGGAAAAGATCGCGCAGCTGATCAGCAGGGATGCCGGGATGCTGGCACCGTTGTTGAAATTGGCGAACTCTCCCTTCATCGGTTTGAGAACGAAAGTGACCTCGGTGTTCCAAGCGGCCAATGTGCTCGGCCTCAAGAACATCGTGAATCTGGTGCACAACATCGCGCTGCGCCAAAGTCTCGGCGACGATGGCCCGAAGTTCGACAAATTCTGGGAGCGTTCCAGCATCGCGGCCAGTGTCGCCGAAAGAATGGCCGCCAGATTCCCCACACTATCGCGCGAGGAAAGTTATCTCGCGGCACTGTTCCACGACTGCGGCATCCCGGTGCTAATGCAGAAGTTTCCGCACTATCGGGAAACACTCATGGCACAGGGCGCAAAAGGCGTCCCGCTCTGCCACATTGAAGACACACACTTCTCCACCAACCACGCCGTGGTCGGCAACATGCTCACGCGTTCATGGGCTTTGCCCGCCCGCGTCTGTACCGCCATCCGCCTGCACCATGATCCGGAGGTCTTTACCTCGCCGACCGACCATACCGGCGAGGATGTGCGCGACTTGGTCGGCTTGATACACATGTCCGAATGCGTGACCGACGAACATCTGCATGTGCGCGACAAGGAATGGGATACGCACGGCACGCATGTGCTGGCGCACTTCGAGATGACGGAGCAGGAATTCAACGAATTGAAATGGGACATGCTGGCTTTCCTGAACGGCGAGTAAGCGCCAGCGGCCCCCTGAATGCACAAAGGCCAAGCCGGATTCCGGCTTGGCCTTTGTGTTTCGAACGAAGCACCGACGTTACACGTTAAAGAGGAAGAACAAGCTGCGCGCAGCATAAATGCTTGATGTCGTAGCTTGTCCGCTCATTTCGTACCCGCTTTCATAGCCGCTTTTGAAAATCCGCCACTGCCTCAGACATGGGCGATTTCTGCGTGCAGCTTCAGGCCCAAGGCACGAATCACCTTCATGATGGTGCCGAATTCTGGGTTTCCCTTGGCCGACAGGGCTTGATACAGCCCTTCACGCGACAGGCCTGTTTCACGGGCGAGTTGGCTCATGCCTCGCGCGCGTGCAATGTCGCCCAGCGCGGCGCGAATCAGGCTCCCGTCGCCGGGGTCTTCCTCAAGGCACGCCTCGAAATACAGCGCGGCATCCTCATCGTTCTTGATGGTGTCGGCTGCATCCCAACGGCTGAACCCTTCGGGGATATTGATGGTGAGAGGTTCGTTCATGGTTCACTCCTTCCAACGTTTGGCGAGGTTGATCGCCCGTTCGATGTCGGCATCCTGCTTGCGCTTGTCACCGCCACACAGCAGCACCACGACGGTATTGCCGCGCCGGATGAAATACAGGCGGTAGCTTGGGCCAACGTCAATTCGCATTTCCGAGACCCCATCGCGCAGTGGCTTCCAGTCGCCCAAGCTGCCTTGCTCGGCAAGACGGATGCGGGCAGATACACGGGCGCGGGCGATCTTGTCGCGCAAGCCGTCATGCCATACCTTGAACTCGTCGCTCTGGATAATCTCGAACATGAGCTATTGTGAGCTATGATTTACATTATTGTCAATCATGACCTACAGTGTTCGCATCACTTCCCGGCCTTCAGCACCGCCCGGTTGATCTTGTCGGCCTGCACCAACGATCCACAGCAGGGGCAGGCTTCCATCGCCCCCTTCGCTTCCTCGCGCCGGATTGCTGCATACAAGGTCGTTGGTGTTATCCCGACTTCTTTTGCGGCAGCGTATGGCGTCAGCCCTTTCTCGCGCATCATGCGCAGCGCATCCTGTGTTTTGCTCATGCTCGAAACTCCTTGTGAATTGCCGAAACTATAGCACTCTATAAAGTGCTTTTCGCTGCATTATATAGCGCTCTATGGTGCGTTCAACGGGGAGCTATTCCGCTCTCTGGAAAAGTGAAGTCCGCCAGTGTCGGCGCGCCGCCTGGCATCCAGTCACCAACTATGAATCCTTGGAGGTAAACTTGCTCCCTTCGGCATTTGCCGCCGAATTGAAGTCTGGTCTGCCGGAGGCCCAAAAACCAAAAATGGTTACGCAATAACGCATTTCTTCATGGACTTCGATAAGATCGTCTGAAATCAACTGTTTCATGCTTAAATTAGCGTCCTTAAATCATGCGCTATCCGTCCGAAAATCAAAGCCGCTTTACTACGAGACGCCCAACAACTGGGCAGATCACACGCGTTGATCCGCGCCCCACAGGCTGTTAGAACTTGCCGTATTGCCCCGCCACCACCCTGTCGCGACCGCCGCGCTTGGCCTGATAGAGCGAGGCGTCCGCCGACTGGAGCAGTATCTCCAGCGATGTATGCTCGTCCGGCAGCACCGACACCACACCGCAGCTGATGGTCACGAACTTGCTGCTGGTGGCGTAGTGCGGCACCTTTAGCTCGGCCACCATCTGGCGCACGCGCTCGGCGATCCACATCGCGCCGTCCTGGTCCGTTTCACCCAGCACCAGCGTGAACTCTTCCCCGCCGTAGCGTGCCGCCAGATCGGTGCCGCGCGGCGCGGCGCGCGCGATCTGGTCGGCCACTTTTTTCAGACAGTCGTCGCCGGCCTGATGGCCGTACTTGTCGTTGAACAGCTTGAAGTAGTCGATATCCATCATCACCAGCGACAGCGGTTTCTTCATGCGCAGGCAGCGCCGCCACTCGCGTTCCATGAAGTAATCCAGCGATCTGCGGTTGGCGATGCCGGTCAGGGCGTCGGTTGTGGACAGGCGCTGCAATTCGGCATTGGCGCTGTCAAGTTGACGCGTAACCTCCACCAGTCTGCGCTGCATCCCGATCAGACGCTGCATGGCGCGCACCTTGGCATGGAACACGACTTCGCTGACCGGCTTGACCAGATAGTCGTCGCCGCCAGCGGCGATGCCGTGCGCAAGGTCTTCATCGGAATTCATCGCGGTGAGGAAGATGATGGCGGCCCATTCATGCTCGCCTTCCATCTGGCGTATTTGGCGCGCCACCTCAAAACCGTTGATATCCGGCAATTTGATGTCCAGCAGCACCACATCGGGTCGTTCGCGCTCGTATATCTTCAGCGCCTGCGTGCCGTTCTCCGCAATCAGCGGATCGCTGACATTCATGGCGGCCAGGTAATTGCCCAATACCTTGACCGTGACTTTGCTGTCTTCCACTACCAGAATGTTGAGTGCTTCCACTTGTCTATTCATATGCGGCCGTTCTTGTTGTTGTTCCGATTATAGCCAGTGCGGGGCGTTCAGTCCGTCTTCCAGTTTTCCACCAATGATTCAAAATCCGCCAGCGGCACCGGGCGGCTGAACAGATAGCCCTGAAACTTTGCGCAACCGCGTGCAACCAGCGGCGGGATCTGCGCCCTGTCCTCGACACCTTCCGCGATGACGCCGAAACCGAAATTGCGCGCCATGCCGGAGATGGTCTGCACCATCATCGCGTCGCCCGGATCGGTGAGAATGTCGCGCACAAAGGACTGGTCGATCTTGAGCAGGTCGATAGGCAAGCGCTTGATGTATTGCAGCGACGAATAGCCGGTGCCGAAATCATCCATCGAGAAGCGCACACCAACCTCTTTCAATGCCGTCATCTTGCGCGTCGCCTCCTCGATGTCTTCCAGCACCAGATTCTCGGTCAGCTCCAGCTCCAGATTGCGCGGATCGGCACCGGTCTCTTCCAATATCAATTTCACTTCGCGCACAAAATCGGGCTGGTGGAACTGCACCGGACTGATGTTCACGGCAAGGTGCATGCGCCCCAATACTGGATGCGATTCCCACAGCTTGAGCTGGCGACAGGCGTTTTCCAGCACCCAGTGACCGATGGGCAGGATCAGCCTGGTCTGCTCGGCCATGGGGATGAACTGCGCCGGCGACACCATGCCCAGCTCCGCGCTGCGCCAGCGCAACAGCACCTCCGCTCCCAGCAGCGAATTGTCCTCGTCGGTCTGCAATTGATAGAACATCTCCAGTTCGCCCTTGGACAGCGCCTGCCGCAACGCGCCCTCCAGCAGGGTGCGCGATTCAAGCACCGCCTGCATGGATGCCTCGAAGAACGTCACCTTGTTGCGCCCGCTTTCCTTGGACTGGTACATGGCCAGGTCGGCCCGTTTCAGCAGTTCCTCGCTGCCCACCTCGCCGCCGCGGAACAATACGATGCCGATACTGGGCGTGCTGCGGTGCAACACGCCATCCAACTGATAGGGCTGCGACAGCGCATCGCGTATCTTCTCGGCAATGCGTCCCGCCTGGGCGACGGCCTCTTCCATGGATACGTTCATGCCTTCCAGCAGCACCACGAACTCGTCGCCGCCGAATCGGGAGATGGTGTCGGTATCCCGCACACAGGTGCCGAGACGGCGCGCGACCTCCACCAGCAGCCTGTCGCCGTATTCATGACCTTTGGTATCGTTCAGCACTTTGAAGTGGTCCAGGTCGAGGAACATCAGCGCGCCGTACTGGTCGTTGCGCGCACTCTGGCTCAAAGCGCGTTGCAGATGGTCCTGCAGCAAACGGCGATTGGGCAGGGATGTGAGCGGATCGTAGAAGGCGAGATTTCTGATCTCCTCCTCCGCTTTCTTGCGCTCGGTGATGTCGACGAACACCGCCACGAAATGCGTCACCTCGCCCTGATGCTTCACCGCCGTGATGGTCAGCCACTTGGGATATATCTCGCCGCTCTTGCGCCGGTCCCACACTTCTCCCGACCAGCGCCCTTCCTCGATAACGGACCGCCACATCTCCTGATAGAAATGCTGGTCGTGACGCCCGGAAGCCAGGATGCGCGGATTCTTGCCCAGCACTTCTTCCTGCCCATAGCCGGTGGTCAGCTCGAAGGCGTGGTTCACCTTGATGATGTTGGCATCACGGTCGGTCACGATGATGGCTTCCTGCGTGTCAAACGCGACGGAAGCGATACGCCCCTGCTCGCTCAGCAGCTCGCGTTCGGTCACATCCTGCACGGTACCGATGGAACGCAGCGGCTTGCCGGATGCGTCGAAAGTGGAAGAGCAGCGTTCTTCCACCCACTTGATACGGCCGTCCGGCATCTGCAGACGGTGCACGATCTGATACGGCTTTTTGTGCACGAGTGAATCGCTGTAGGCCTGATTCACTTTTTCACGGTCGTCCGGATGAATGGCGGCAAGGAACGCCTCATAGGATGCACCGAAGCGGCGCTGGTCGATCTCGAAGATCAGGTATATCTGGTCCGACCATGTCAGTACGCCGGACTGAATATCCAGTTCCCAACTGCCGAAGTGCCCGACTTTTTGCGCTTCCTCCAGCAGTCTGCGCTCGCGCTCCAGCTCGTTTCTGGCATTGACGCGATCCGTGATGTCGCGCACAAAAACGAAAAGACGGTCTTCCTGTTTCCAGTAAGTGGCCGACACTTCCACATCAATCTCGCGACCATCCTTGCGCCGGTGACGCGTTTCGAAAACATCCCAGCCGCGCCGGAATATTTCTTTTATATGTTCAAACACCTCTTGCGGCGACCGTTCCCGGGCTTCCAGTTGCGGGATGCACATTGCCAGCAATTCCTCGCGGCTGTAACCGGACATCTTGCAGTAAGACTGGTTCACGTCCAGCAAACAGCCCTGCCCGTCAGTCAGCCAGTAGCCGTCGCTGGTGGTTTCCAGCACATGCTGCAGATCGCCGACCGCCCGCTCGCGCATGCTGAGGCTGTCGCCCACGCGCTGCGCCATCAGATCGAAGCGATGGCCCAACTCGGCCAGCTCATCCTCGCCGCGCAATCCCGTCTGGGTCGTGAAGTCGCCCGCCGCAAAACGGTCTGCCGCAGCCACCAGCACCCCGACGCGGCGACTGACCAGGCGGTGCAGGATGTAGGCGATAACGATGGAAGCCAGCAAAGTGATCAGGCCGAACACCAGCGCCTGTTGCAGGGAATCCCGGCGCGCCGCCTGCACCTGCTCGCTGATATCCGCCTCGACATACAGCACGCCCATTTTCTTCTCCAGCCCGCCATGGCGATAGGACACGAGCAGCGGGAAGTAACCTTGCAGCAGCGCGGGCCGCTGCGCATTGAATGCCAGCCTGCTCTGTTCGCCCTGTCTGACCAGGCGCGCATCCGTTTCGGAATAGAGGGAATGTGCGGCGGCCGACTCGCCTTTCCATCTGAAGAAATTCGACAGGATCACGCGATGATCACTGTCCGCCAGCAGCAGCGTGCCGATACCCGGACGCATGGCCGCCAGCGAGATGCTCAACAGCGCTTCCGCCTCGTCGCCTTCCGTCAGACGGTTGTAGAGGATGTTCTGCAACTGCCCCATCTCCAGCTCGATCTCGCGCGACATGTGGGCTTCGATCACGCGCCGGTTCTGCCTGTCCTCCTGCAGATAGACGAGCATCGAACTGACCATCGAGAAGGCCATCAGGATCGAAGGAATGAGGAAGGAAAGACGTTTTTTCATCGAAAGGTTTCTATCCACCGATACAGGCCTGCAGATCAGGTGGCAGCGCGGGGCGGATGTCGATCTCCCGCTTGAGCTGGCCTTCTCCCACCATCACCGCATTCAGGCGTTTGGCTGCATTCAGTATTTGCGGTGCCTCGCCGCCGAGCAGCGCAAGGTTCTCTTCCGCGCCGGGTGTCTTGATGCCCTGCACCATGGCGCGATATGCCTGCGGCGTGACGCCCAGTCTTTTGGCGATGGATGCCGCTGCCGCATCGGGTGAGCGGCGCATGTATTCCAGCGTGCGCAACCACTGGCGCGCGACGTTGCAGACTTCGGCACGGCGCGTCTGATACACCTCCTCGCGCACCAGCATCAGATCGAATATCTCGTCCGGTATCCGGCTGCTGTCAAACAGCACATGCGCGCCGCGGTTGGCCAGCGCGGTCTTGAACGGGTCGAAGGTAATGAATGCATCCGCCTTGCCCAGCCGGTACATCTCTTCGTGTTTGCTCTCCGCACTGGGAATGACTTGCACATCCTGGCGGCTCAACCCCGCCGCTTCCAGCGTGCGGCTGAGCATATACACACCGAGCGGGATGTTGAGGATGGCGATGCGTTTCCCCTTCAGGTCGGCCAGACGTTTCACCTGCGGCTTCGCCATCACCGCATCCGCCCCGTTGGAGACATCCAGCGCCATCAGGATGCGCAGCTTGACGCCGCTCTGCATCAGATCCATGGTCTCATCCAGCGTCAGCGTCGCCATATCCGCGGAATGATTACGGAACGACTCCAGGGTGATGTCGGACGAAGGCAGTTCGAATATCCTGGCTTGCGCAGGTTGCAGATAGCCGATCTCTTTCGCCAGATAGAGCGGCTCATAGCCCGGCCACGGGCTGCTGGCGATGCGCAAAGGCGGCTCGTGCTGCCTGTCGCAAGCGGCCAGCAGCGGCGGCAAAACCAGGGCAAGCGGAAACAGGCATGAACAAGCCAGTCGCTTTTGAAGTGACTTCAAACTGCTCCCCTCCCAATCAATCGGCCAAAGTTCTGATGACCTTGTGCCAACAAAACAAAATTCATCAGCGCTCAAAACGAGTCTGATTATACGGACTATTCGTTCAGTCCGATTTCCAATCGGCGATCAGGCGTTCCAGTTCATCCAGGGGGATGGGTTTGCTGAAGAAAAAGCCCTGATAGGCCATGCAGGCATGGTGTTTGAGGAAACTCAGCTGGGCTTCGTTCTCCACCCCTTCGGCGATGACATCGTGCCGGAAGTTCTTCGCCATATCGATGATGCTCCGCACCATACCCGCATCGCTCTGGTCGACGGTGATGTCGCGCACGAAGCTCTTGTCGATCTTGAGCTGGTCCAACGGCAGCTTCTTCAGATACGAAAGCGAGGAATAACCGATGCCAAAATCGTCCAGCGACAGCTGCACGCCGAGCACCTTCAACTTGCGCATCTTCTCCGCCACATCGGTGATGTCGTTCAGCACCACGCCTTCGGTCAGCTCCAGTTTCAACTTCTTCGGTTCGACGCCGTGCCGCTGCAGGATGGATGCCAGATATTCCACGAAATCATGCATGGCGAACTGGTGGGCGCTGACATTGACCGCCATCGTCAAACCGGACTTGAGCGGATCGCCAGACCACAGCGCCAACTGGGCGCAAGCACGGTGCAATACCCAATCGCCCAATTCAATGATGAGCATGCTCTCCTCTGCCACCGGGATAAATTTCCCCGGCGGGATCATGCCGCGCGCGGGATGCTGCCAGCGCAACAATGCCTCGACCCCAACCAGTTTGCGTTCGTTGTCCACCTGCACCTGATAATGCAACTGCAGCTCGTTGTTCTCGATGGCACGGCGCAGGTCGTTCTCCAGCATGGCGCGGGTGTCCAGATCGCTCTGCAGGCTGGGATCGTAGAAACGGACAGTGTTGCGCCCGGCGTTCTTGGCCTGGTACATCGCCACGTCCGCATGCTTGATCAGATCGTCGGCAGTCGCCTCCCCGTCGTGGAACAACTCCACGCCGATACTGGGCGAACTGTAATGCTCATGCTCCTTGATCTGATACGGACGCGCCAGCCACTCCCTGATCTTTTCCGCCACCAGTCCGGCCTTGTGCGACGCCTCGTCGCGGTGGCTGCCCATCCCCTCCACCACCACCACGAATTCGTCGCCGCCCAGCCTCGCCACCGTATCGACTTCGCGCACACAGTGTTTGATGCGTTCCGCAACTTCGATCAGCAGCAGATCGCCGTAGTCGTGGCCGAGCGTATCGTTCAGTACCTTGAAACGATCCAGATCGATGAACAGCAATGCGCCGAAGTCGCCGTTGCGCGCCGAGACGGCCAGCGCATTGTGCAGACGGTCCAAGAACAAGCGGCGGTTGGGCAACTGCGTCAGCGCGTCGTAAAAAGCCAGCCCGCGTATCTCGTCCTCGTTGCGCTTGCGCTCGGTGATGTCGCTGAAAATGGCGACATAGTTGACCGTTTTGCCGGCCTCGTCCTTCACTGCCGTGATGGTCATCCACTTGGGATATATCTCGCCGTTCTTGCGCCGATCCCATATCTCGCCAGCCCATGAGCCCTGCCCAAGCAACTGCTGCCACATCTCCTGGTAGAAAGCCTGGTCGTGGCGGCCGGAGCTCATGATGCGCGGATTCATCCCGAGCACTTCCCATGAACGATAGCCGGTTATCTGCGTAAAGGCATTATTCACGCGCACGATGTTGGACTGCGCATCGGTGATCAGGATCGCATCGTGCGTCTCGAAGGTGGCTGCCGCCACACGCAACTGTTCCTCGTCTCGCTTGCGCGCGGTGATGTCCTGCACCATGCCCACCGAACGCAAGGGCTCGCCCGTCCCGTCATAGGTGGTGGTGCAATGTTCGCGCACCCATTTGATACGCCCGTCCGGGAACAGCAACCGGTGCTCTATATCGTATGGCAGGTGATCCCGCAGTGAATGCTGATAAGCCTGCTCCACTTTGTCGCGATCATCTGGATGGATGGATCGTTCGAAGATGTCGTACAGCGACTCATCGGCGGACTTCTCGGATTCGAAGATGCGATAAGTCTCGTCGGACCATTTCAATTTGCCGCATGGCAACTCCATCTCCCAGCTTCCCAGCCGGCCCAGTCGTTGTGCCTCGTTCAGCATTTCCTGCTGTTGCTGCAGACGCGCGGCGTACAGCTTGCGCTGGGTGATATCGTGGCAGAACACGAAAAGCTTCTGCTCCTCGGGCATGAAGGTGGCGGATATCTCGATATCCATCACACTGCCGTCCTTGCGTCGGTGCACCGTCTCGAACTGGTCGTGCCCGGTCGCGATGATCTTTTCGATGTGTGCCCCGACTTCCTCCGGGTGCTCGCCGGCCTCCAGCTGGCTGATATGCATCCCTGTCAGCTCCTGCACGGTATAGCCGGACATGCGCGCATAAGCCTCGTTCGCCTCCTGCAGAAAACCCTCCGCATCGGTCATCCAGTAACCGTCCAGTGCCGTCTCGATCATCTGATGGTGGCGCAGCAACACATTTTCGATCCGCTTGCGCTCGGTGATGTCGCGGCTGGCCGCATACATGTAGAGCTGCCCGTCGATCTCCACGCCGGTGGCGCATACCTCGACATCGAGCAAGCTGCCGTCTTTGCGCTTGTGTTTCGTCTCAAAGGTCGCGCTCTTGCCGGTCAGCATGCGGAAGCGATCAGACAGTTCCTCACCGCCGAACTGGTCGTCCAAGTCGCGCACGTTGAGTTGCATCACCTCTTCGCGCTTATAACCCAGCATGTCGCAGAAGGCGGCATTGACCTCGATCACCTTGCCCCGCGCATCCATCACATGCACACCTTCCATGGAGTTGTCGCGCAGCGTCAGATTTCTCTTCAACTGCGCCTCTATCTGCCGCAGGTAACTGCGCTGCGCCGAGATATCCACGCCGAGACCGATCAGCACCGGGCTGCCGTCAAAGATCACCCGCCGCCCGGTGAAGTGGTAGGGGATACGTTCGCCCCATGCGTTCACCAGCGAGGCTTCCGCCTCGGATTCGCCGCGCTCGAACACCTCGCGTATGCGCGCTTCGATCACCGTCCTGTCGTCTCCCTCGAACAGCTCCAGCGCATTCGTGTCGGCCAGCCCGTTCTCGCCGACACCCAGCACCTGCTCGAAGTTGCGGTTCCACATCAGCAAGGTCCCGTCCATGCCCACCATGTAGAACACCCCGGGCAATGACTCGATCAGTTCCTTGCGGAAGGCGTTCTCGCGCTCCATGTCATCACCGGCGGTCAGCTTTTCCAGCATGATGTTCAGGGACTGCACCAGTTCGCCGATCTCGCCGCTGCCGGATTCGCGCAGATGCGGCTGACGATGGTCGCCGGCGATCTCGCGCGCGGCAACGGTGATGCGCCGGAGCGGACGCAGGATGGAACGAAGGGCCAGCATGAAAGCCGCGGCGGCGAGCAGTGTCAGCAGCAGAGCCTTGAGCATACTGCTCCCGGGGATGCCCGCCGCGTCCGCACCCAGCGCCTGCTGCGGCACATGGTAGGCCAGCAGCAGGAAGCGCCATGGATGATCCGGATCGAATCGCACGCGCTCCGACGCCAGATAACCGCCCCTTCCGTCCGGCGCCTCGCGCATCGGCGAGCAGCTACCCGCGTGCGGGTCGAACTTCGACTTCAGGACGGGAAAGTCATTGCGGATATCGGCCTGCAGCAAGCCGGGTTGGACGGGGCCGATGCGCGTCGCATCGGGATGCAACAGATAGTGTCCGTTATTATCCGTGACATAACTTTCGATACCTTTTACCCCGCCTCTGGCAAGCGGTGACAGCAACGAAGCCGCATCCATATTCAACACCAGCATGCCAAAACGGCGGCCGCGCTCGTCGAACACCGGTACCACGGCGCGCAAAGTCAGGCGTTGCGGCACTTCGATGCGCTCATATTCTTCATAGAGCGTGAAGTCGGACAAGTGGACACTGTTCGCTGCCAGCGCCTGCCCCGCCTTGAAATAATCCCTGTCCGCTTTGCGTTGCAGTGCCGCTCCCTGCACGATCCGCAGGCGGTCATTGGCGCGATCGATGCGCACCAGTTCGCGACCGCCATCGGCCAGACCGATGTAGCGCACCTGAAAATATTCAGGATGCGCGGTAAGGTAAGCGGTGAAAATCTCCTGCAGGCGGCGTTCCCAGACCTGACGCGTGTTCTGTTCGCGCGGATCGATACCGCCATTTTGGATGGCGCGCGCGATACCGCTGAGGGGTGGCGTGTTGGACAGGAACAGCGCGTCGCGTCGCAGAGTGTCGATCTGCAACAGCAGGCGTTCACGTTCGACATGCAATGCACCATCCAGATTCGACTCGCGTTGCGTAAGGAACGCTTCCTTGATGCGCCGATCCTCCCCCCAAGTCCAGAGCATACCGCCCGCCACCACCAGCAAAAGACCCAGCAAAGTGATGCGGGTCGAGAGGCTGATGTCGGCAAGTCTCATAGGGCGCTTACTGCATGAGTGCGACGGCGGACTTCAGATCCTGCCATGCCTTGGCTTTTTCGCCGGGACTGCGCAACAGGTAGGCGGGGTGATAGGTGATGATCAGCGGCGTACCGTGGTAGTCATACGTAGTCCCGCGCAGGGAACCCAACGGGGCATCGCGCCCCAGCAGGGCGGTGGCCGCTGTTTTGCCCAGCGCGATGATGAGTTTGGGTTTGATCAGCGCGATCTGTTGGCGCAGATACGGCATACAGGTGGCGATCTCGTCCGCTTCCGGCACGCGGTTGTTCGACGGACGGCATTTGACGATGTTGGCGATATAGACATTGTCGCCGCGCTTGAGACCGATAGAGAACAGCATGTTGTCCAGCAGCTTGCCCGCCTGCCCCACGAACGGTTCGCCCTGCGCATCCTCTTCCGCGCCCGGGCCTTCGCCCACGAACAGCCAGTCCGCCTGCTCGTCGCCCACGCCGAACACGGTCTGTGTGCAACCCTCGCGCAGCTTGCACGCCGTGCAGTCACGTACTTTTTCTTTGAGTGCTGTCCAGTCCAGCGATGCGACCTCGGGAATAGCCGCGATCTCCGGCAGTTCGGCAACAGGCATAACCATTTCGACAGGTGCCGCAGTCTTCACTTGCGGGGAGCCTTCCATGCCGACGGAAGCGGGGACGACCTCCTCCTGCACGGGCACACCGCGCCGTACCCAAAGCGGATACAGGTTCAGTTCTCGCAGTAGCTGCTCATCCCGAACGTTCACAACCCTCTCCCCATCAATATGGCATCTTCACGGCCGGTATGTGCCGGATAGTAGTCGCGGCGCAGTCCGATGTCACTGAAACCCATGCTGCGATACAGGGCAATGGCGGATACATTCGACGCGCGCACTTCCAGCACCATGCGCCGCATCTCGTTCTTTCTGGCCAGTGCCAGCATCTCGTTCAGCAATCTCCTGCCCTGTCCCTTGCGCTGTTGCGCGGTGGCGATGGCGATGTCCAGCAATTCCGCTTCATCCACCGCCAGCAGCATCACGGCATAGCCGACCAGTTCCCGCTGTGCCGTTTCATACACTTTGCACTGGTATTTGCTGCGCAATGCGTCGCTGAAATTGCCCGGCGTCCAGGGGTGCGCATGCACCGCGCGCTCGATGGCCAATACGCCATCCAGATCCGCTTCCTTCATGTCGCGCAGGATCATATTCAAATAGCCGTTCGCACAGAGCTTGTCGAAGTGCAACGTTCATCTTTCCGCTCGCGTGTAGTCAGCGCGACCTTGTCGCGCAGATAGAGCGGCAAGGCCAGCGCGGCATCCACCGCGTTGCCCTGCGCGAACTCGACCGCCGCCAGCCGCACCACGGCCTCGGCCTGCGGCACGGCCTGTGCATCGACCGCTGCCAACTGCCGGCTGTAACGCGCCTTTAGCCCCCCTCCCTCCGGGGGCGGGGTGGGGGAACTCACCAGGAACCCGCTCCCCACCCCGAACCATCCCTCACCAGCCACCTCAGGCGCATCCACGGCCTTGCACAGGCAGGGCTCAACAACAGTGCGCCAAACATCGCCCTCTTTCACATAGGCCGCCAGATACAACTCGCCCATGCGCGCATCCAGCGCGGCGATGACTTTATCCTTGCCGCTCGCCTCGGCCAGCGCCTGCAAGGTGCACACGCCCGCCACATTCACATCGACGCCGAACGCCAAACCTTGCGCCACCCCGCAGGCGATGCGCACCCCGGTGAACGAACCCGGCCCTTTGCCGAAGGCGATGCCATCCATCTCCTTGACCTTGCAGCCCGCCTCTTTCAAGACAGCATCCACCATGGCCATCAACACTTCGGAATGCTTCTGCCCCACCTTTTCACTGCGCGCGCTGACCACGCCGTCCTGCCACAGGGCGACGGAACAGTATTCGGTGGAGGTTTCGATGGCGAGCAGCTTCATTCGGCGAGCAACAATACAACCGCCTGCGCCGCAATACCCTCGCCGCGCCCGGTGTAACCGAGCTTCTCTGTGGTGGTCGCCTTCACATTGACGGCGCTCTTCTCCAGGCGCAGGTCGGCGGCAATGTTGTCGACCATCAGATAGATATGCGGTGCCATCTTCGGGGCTTGCGCGATAATGGTGGCATCGACATTGGCCACGCGGAATCCCGCCTCGCGCACCCGGTGCAGCGTCTCGCGCAGCAGGATGCGGCTGTCGATGTTCTTGAATTTGGCATCGGTATCGGAAAAGTGTCTACCGATATCTCCCAGCGCCGCTGCGCCCAGCAAGGCATCGCAGATGGCATGCAGTAACACGTCGGCATCGGAGTGACCGAGCAGTCCTTTCTCATACGGGATATCCACACCGCCAATGATGAGCTTGCGATCCGCGACCAGTTGATGGACGTCGAATCCTTGTCCGATACGCATATTTATTTCCTTTTCTGTAGCAGCAGTTCCGCCAGTTCGATGTCTTGGGGATAGGTCACTTTGAAGTTGCTGCTGTCGCTGGCCACCAGCTTCGGCTGCAAGCCCATCGCTTCGATGGCGGAGGCTTCGTCGGTGACATTCACGCAGCGTGCCAATGCTTCAGCCAGCAGTCCGGCGCGGAACATCTGCGGCGTCTGTGCCTGCCACAGACCTTCACGCGGTTCGGTATGGGCGATGCGTTGCTGCGGATCGGCACGCTTGAGCGTATCCGCCACCGGCACGGCCAAGATGCCGCCTACCACATCGTCGCGCAGCTCAGCGATCATGCGCGACAACAGATGCTGGGTCAGGCAAGGGCGCGCGGCATCATGCACCAGCACCCAATCATCCGACTCCAACTCCGAAGCCAGCAGACCGTTGCACACGCTCTCGGCGCGTGTCACACCACCGCAATACAGCGGCTCCAACTTCTCGCCGCAATGCGACCAGTCGTAACGCGCGAAATATTCATCATCGGGCGCCAGTACCACGAACACCGTTTTGATGTGCGGACTGGCGCACAAAGTGGTGAGCGCATGCCAGATCATGGGGCGACCGGCAAGGTCGAGATATTGCTTGGGCAACTCGTGGCCCATGCGGATGCCGAAACCGGCGGCGGGAACTAATGCGTGGAATTCAGACATGGGCGCGAGTCTACCAAAACTCAACTGAGCGTGAAGCCGCTATCCAATACATGCAGACATGCATCGACCACTTGTGCGTCATACAAAGTGCCGCGTCCGTTAACCAGCTCTTCCCTTGCCGCATCGATACCCAACGCGGGACGGTAAGGACGGTGGCTCGCCATCGATTCCACCACGTCGGCGACGGCGACGATGCGCGCTTCCTGCGCGATCTCCTCGCCCTTCAGCCCCTGCGGATAGCCGGAACCGTCGATGCGCTCGTGATGCTGGTGGGCGATGTCCGCCACCGGCCACGGGAAATGCACTTCCCTGAGGATGTCGTACCCCATGCGCGCATGCTCCTGCACGATACGCAGTTCGATGTCGGTCAGCCGCGTGGGCTTGCTCAGCACCTCGGCGGGGATGCCGATCTTGCCGATGTCGTGGATGGTCGCACCGAGACGGATGCCGCGGATGCGCTCGTCGTCCAGCCCCATCTTGTGCGCGATGGCGCAGGACAGTTCGGCCACCCGGCGCTGGTGGCCCGCCGTGTAGGGGTCGCGCAGTTCCACCGCCATCGACACGGTGTGGATGGTGCCTTCCAGCGCCTGCTCCAGCACCTTCTGCTGTTCGCTCAGCGCCTTCTCCGCGAACATGCTGGCGGTCACGTCCTGCACCGTGCCCAGCGAGCGTAAGGGCTTGCCATCCGCATCAAAGTCGGTTTCGCATTTCTCCTGCACGTATTTGATACGGCCATCCTTCATCAACAATCGGTGATGGATCTGGTACGAAGCGCGACTCTTCAAAGAATCGGTGTAGGCCTCATCCACCGCGTCGCGGTCATCAGGATGGATGGCATTAAGGAAGGCCTCATAGGTCGCACCGAACCGTTTTTGATCGATCTCGAAGATGCGGAATATCTCGTCCGACCATTTCAATTCGTTCGTCACCAGATCGAGCTCCCAATATCCGAGATGCGCCATGCGCTGCGCTTCGGCCAGCCGCTGCCGGCTGGCGCGCAACGCCTCTTCCATCGCCACACGCTCGCTGATATCGACCGAGATGCCCAGCAGGTGATTGGGCTGCCCTGCTTCGTCATACAGACCGATCTTGAAGGTATGCAGCCAGCGCTGGCTGCCGTCGGCGATCTTGATGGGTTCGGCACCGATCTCCTGCAATTGTCGGCCCTCCAGCACCGCGCGGTCTTTCTGCGTGAAGAAATCCGCCTGTTCCTTGGTGAAGAAGTCATGGTCGTTCTTGCCCAGCATGTCTTCGCGCTTGTAGCCCAGCAACTTTTCCCCGGCACGGTTGAACAACTCGAAGCGCAATTCCTTCGCGTCTTTCAGGAACACCATGACCGGGATGTTCTCGACGATGGACCCGAGCAGTTTCTGCGAGCTTCTCAGCTCATCCTTGACGCGCAACTGTTCGCTGATGTCCATGAAGGTCACCACCGCACCGTGAATGACCCCGTCGCGGCTGACCGGATACGACCAGTAGGCGACCGGGAAGGAGCTGCCGTCCTTGCGCCACAGAATCTCGTCGTCGATATGGTGGGAACGGCCATCGCGGATGGATGAGTATGTCGGACATTCGCGATAGGGGTAGGGCGTGCCGTCCTTGCGCGTGTGGTGCACCAGCGCATGCATGTCCCGCCCCAGCAGTTCGGACGCCGATCCGTAACCCAGCGCCTTCACGCAGGCATCGTTGGCAAAAGTACAACGCCCATCGGCATCGATGCCATAGATCGCGTGGGCGATAGAGTCGGTCAGCAGCGTGACCTCCGCCTCGCTCTGTTCGGCCCGGCGTATGGAAGCTGTTTGCCAGCGCGCACCAAAGAACAGACCGAACAGTCCCAGCCCCCAGATCAAACCGTGCCCGGCGATCAACGCATTGCGCTCACCGCTTTCGATCCGGAGCTGTTTCTCCACCGGAATGGCGATGCCGACCCCGCCACGGATATCGCCCAGCTTGTCGCCGTACTGCGCATGGCATTTGAGGCAACTCTGCTCCGTCACCATCGGCTTCATATAGCGGAAGTGGCGCTTTCCTTGCATGACATCGAACGACGACCACTCTTGTGCACCTTTCTGGAAGGCTTCCAGCGCCTGTCGCTCCCAATCGTCCGCCGCGTTGGCCGGATTGAGCGGATGCAGGCTGGCGATATGCCCGCGCAGCTCGCTCTGACGGGCGGTCATGCCCTCGTGCACCAACCTGACCACATAGGATGAGTTGAGCAGGGTGAGCTCTTGACCCGAAGGTGTGGTGATGTCGCGATCCGGCACCCCGCTCAACCACGGGCTCGGAACGACCTGCTCGCCGACCGGCACATAGACACCGCCGCTGCGGATGACCCAGTTGCGGTATTCCATGTCCATGGCATGGATCGCCACGGCCCGGCTGTAAAGCGTGTTCCGGAATCTATCGTTCTGGAAGTACACGGTCCAGCCCAGAGAAGCCGCCACGATGACCGACCAGGCGACGATCAGATAGCGGAAGTTGCGCTTCAACAGACCAAGACGGGAAAGATCCGGATATCGCTTCATTTATCGGCAAACCGCAATTTTATATAAGAGTGACGCATGATATTACATACACCATCCGCAACAAGGCGGATGACCCGGCAGGGGTATAATGCGCGCCCTTTGCTTCGAGTTCCGCCATGCTGTTCGCCTCACCCCATACCCGCCCCCGCTACGCCAACCTGGTCGGCTCGTCCGACGCGCTCGGGATCGCACAACTCGCCAAACAGCAAGCCCCGCTGGTCGTCATCGCCGCCAACGCGCTGGAAGCGCAGCGGCTGGTGGACGAGATCCCGTTCTTCGATCCGGCTTTGAAAGTGCACCTGCTGCCGGACTGGGAGACGCTGCCCTACGACCACTTCTCGCCGCATCAGGACCTGATCTCCGAGCGGCTGGCCACCCTGCACCACATCCGCACCCAGGCTTTCGACGTCGTCATCGTGCCCATCACCACCGCGCTCTATCCGCTGCCGCCGGTGAGCTACATGGCGGCTTACACTTTCTTCCTTAAGAAGGGCGAGGCGCTGGCCATCGACGCGTTCCGCGAGCAGATGACGCTGGCCGGCTACACCCATGTACAGCAGGTGCTGACGCCGGGCGAATACTGCGTGCGCGGCGGGCTCATCGATTTGTTCCCGATGGGTAGCATGCTGCCATTCCGCATCGACCTGTTCGACGACGAGATCGAGACCATCGCCACCTTCGATGTGGATACACAGCGCACGCTGTATCCTGTGCCGGAGATCCGTCTGCTGCCCGCGCGCGAATTCCCCATGGACGAAAAAGGTCAGGCCACCTTCCGCCAGAACTTCCGCGAGCGTTTCGAGGGCGACCCGTCCAAATCGCGCATCTATAAAGACGTGAGCAAAGGCATCGCGCCGGCCGGCATCGAGTATTATCTGCCGCTGTTCTTCGAACAGACCGCGAATCTGTTCGACTACCTGCCCAATGACGCCACGCTGTGTCTGCATCACGACGTGACTGCCGCGATACAACAGTTCGCGCAGGACACAGCCTCGCGCTACAAGTTGCTGCGCGGTGATCCGCAACATCCGCTGCTGGAGACGAAGGAACTGTTCATGGATGGGGAGCAGTTCTTCATCCGCGCCAAGGAATTCGGGCGTATCGACATCGCCACCGACGAGAGCGGAGCTTCGCTGACGCGCTGCCCTACCGCCGCCATCCCCAACATCGCCGTCGACCGCCGCGCCGAGATCCCCACACAGAAGTTCGCCGACTTCATTCGCGACTACGAGGGGCGTGTGCTGTTGCTGGCCGACAGCCTGGGCCGACGCGAGATCATGTCCAACTACCTTGAGGAATATGGCCTGGCGCCGGTGGTGTGCGAGGACTATGCAGCGTTCCTCGTCGGCCAAGAGAAATTCATGCTCGGCGTGGCGACAATAGGCAACGGCTTCCTGCTCAGCGACGAACACATCGCCATCGTCACCGAGAGCGAGCTGTATGCCACGCCGTCGCGCGCGCGCATCTCGCGCACCGCCAAGAAGAGCAATGTGGAAGGCATGCTGCGCGACCTGTCCGAGCTCAAGCCAGGCGACCCGGTGGTGCACGAACAGCACGGCATCGCGCGCTACCACGGGCTGGTCAATCTCGACATGGGCGAAGGCGAGAACGAGTTCCTGCTGCTCGAATATGCGGACGAAGCCAAACTGTATGTGCCGGTGTCGCAACTGCATGTGATCGGTCGTTACAGCGGTGGCGCACCGGAGACCGCGCCGCTGCACAAGCTGGGCAGCGGCGCGTGGGACAAGGCCAAGCGCCGCGCCATGCAACAGGTGCGCGACACCGCCGCCGAACTGCTCAACATCTACGCCCAGCGCGCGCTGCGCAAAGGCCACGCGTTCAAGTTCAACTATCACGACTACGAAGCCTTCGCCGCCGGGTTCGGTTTCGGGGAGACAGCCGATCAGGCCGCCGCCATCGAAGCCGTCATCCTCGACCTGCAATCCGGCAAGCCGATGGACCGCCTGATCTGCGGCGACGTCGGTTTCGGCAAGACCGAGGTGGCGCTGCGCGCCGCCTTCATCGCCGCCATGGAGGGTAAGCAGGTCGCCGTGCTCGCACCGACCACGCTGCTGGTCGAGCAACACTTCCAGAACTTCTCCAACCGCTTCGCTGATTTCCCCATCAAGCTCGCCGAGCTGTCGCGTTTCCGCTCCACCAAGGAGACCACACAGGCGCTGAAGGACCTGGCGGACGGCAAGCTGGACATCGTCATCGGCACGCACAAGCTGATCCAGAAGGATGTGAAGTTCCACAATCTTGGGCTGGTCATCCTCGACGAGGAACACCGTTTCGGTGTGCAGCAGAAGGAACGCCTCAAGGCGCTACGCGCCGAGGTGGATGTGCTCACGCTCACCGCCACGCCGATCCCGCGCACACTGGCCATGTCGCTGGAAGGCCTGCGCGACTTCTCGGTGATCGCCACCGCACCGCAGCGCCGCTTGTCCATCAAGACCTTCGTCAGCAACTACAGCGCGGGCGTGATCCGCGAGGCCGTGCTGCGCGAACTCAAGCGCGGCGGTCAGGTGTACTTCCTGCACAACGAAGTGGACACCATGCCCAACATGCTGGAGAAACTGACCGAGCTGCTGCCCGAAGCGCGCATCCGCATGGCGCACGGCCAGATGGGCGAACGCGAACTGGAAGCGGTGATGCGCGACTTCACCCACCAGCGCTTCAACGTGCTGCTCTGTTCCACGATCATCGAAACGGGCATCGACGTGCCCACCGCCAACACCATCATCATGAACCGCGCCGACCGCTTCGGCCTGGCGCAGTTGCACCAGTTGCGCGGCCGCGTCGGCCGTTCGCACCACCAGGCCTATGCCTACCTGCTGGTGGACAGCATGGACGGCCTCACCGCGCAGGCGAAGAAGCGCCTTGAAGCCATCCAGGCCATGGAACAACTGGGAAGCGGCTTCTACCTCGCCATGCACGACCTGGAGATACGCGGCGCGGGCGAAGTGCTGGGCGAATCGCAGAGCGGCGAGATGCAGGAGATCGGTTTCAGTCTGTACAACGACATGCTCAACGCCGCCATCAAATCGCTCAAGTCCGGCAAGGAACCCGACATGGCGCACCCGCTAGGCGTCACCACCGAGATCAACCTGCATACCCCCGCCCTGCTGCCGGACGAATATTGCGGCGACATCCACCAACGCCTAGTCATCTACAAACGACTCGCCAACTGCGAATCGCAACAAGACATGGACGACATGCAACAGGAACTCATCGACCGTTTCGGCCTACTACCCGAACCCGCACAGACCCTGTTCGACTGCCACCGCCTGCGCATCCTCGCCAAGCCTCTGGGCATCAGCAAAGTAGATGCCTCAAGCGAAGCGATCCAGATCCAGTTCGTCCCCGAACCGCCCATCGACCCGATGAAGATCATCACCATGATCCAGAGCAAACGCCATATCAAGATGGCCGGCCAGGACAAGCTGCGGATCGAGTTGAAGTATGGGGAGTTGAAGCAAAGGGTGTTGGCGATTGTGAATTTCTTCAAGGAATTAAGTTAGACGAAACAGCATAGCGTGTGACCTGCCCTTTCTGCGCTACAATCTTGCCATCGTCAATAAACTCAACCATTCTCCATGGCCATCTCTCGATGCAACAAATGCGGCACGGTCACAGAGCTTGAACGTAAACTGATAGGCACGAACCAAAGTTGCATTCGATGCGAGACCCCCAATCCGGTCTACGACACTGTCGTATTCATCAACAAAGTGCTGGAACAGTTCTTCGCACAAAGAACCGAACTTACTGCACTCAGGGCAAATACTTCGCAATCCCAGGAAACGTCGCACCCCATGAGCAGCGTCGACATTCACAATTCAGACTGGTTGACTCTGGAGTCGCAGCACCTGCCCGTCATCGACTGGTTTAAATCAAAAAGTATCGCAGCCACTATTAACGCAGGGGCTGTGGACACAAGCGGATTTTTTGACGAAGCCGCTGTCGCCATTGGCTCAGACTACGAATTGCTGGGTGAATTCTGCGAGCGGATCCGTTATGCCCAGCAAAAGGAATACAACAGCGCCCTGATCCATCTGGACAAGAAATCCATCGATGACGTAAAGGCGCTTGAGTCCTTCGCTCGCAAGCTCCACGAGTATTCCCTTGTCGCCCGCTTCTTCAACAACAAGGAGGAGAAGAACCTTCGCCTGATCCTGCAAAATGCTCCAGCTGTCCGCCGTTTCTTTGCCGGGGAATGGCTTGAGTGGTTCGCACTGATGACCAGCGTGAGGATCTTCAATGAACGCAACGCGGAATACGCCTGCGCCCGCAATCTCATACTTTCTTATCCCCAGAACGAAAAACGGGAACTGGACGTATTCTTCCTGATCAACAAGACCAAGCCTTTATATATCGAGTGCAAGACCGGCGAATTCCGGCAAGACCTAGATAAATATATATCTCTCAAAAAGAAGCTGAACATCGAGCAAAAATATTTCATCCTTTGCGTGTCAGACCTCGACCCAGAGCAAGGCAAAGGACTGAGTGCGATGCATGGCCTGACCTTCGTCAACGTGCAGACGCTAGAACAACACCTCTCAACACTGGTCTGACTCTAGGCGCAGACCATAGGCACCATAACCGGAATATGCAGCGCCGCTGCGACACTGACCACCACCGCTTTCATACCGCAAGCGCTGAAGGTATGGCACACGCGACACACCGCAGACATCTCGCTGGGATGTATGCCATGTTCACGTGATAAAGATACGCTTCGGCTAGACGGGTTTTATTCCATATCCCGCACAGGGAAAACGGAATAGATCGGCACGTTACTTCTTCCCGTGCTTCCCCCACCACTCCCGCCGCTGCTGCTTGTCCATGAACGTCCAAGCCAGCAAGCGACTCTTCTTCTGCCCTTGCGCCATCTCGATGGTGCGGCTGTCTGACGCGCCGGCTTGTTTCAAGGCGCTGTAGGCCTGCGGCAGGCTGGTGGATTTTGAGATCAATGTGGTGAACCACAGGCAGTGTTCGCCACCGCTTGCGCTCTCTTCGATCATGCGGGTGACGAAGGCTTCTTCGCCGCCTTCGCAACACAGCTCCATGCTTTGTCCGCCGAAGTTCAGCACCGGCTTCTTGTGTTTGTTATGTTCCTTGCCGAGGTTCTGCCATTTGCGCTGCGCGCATTTTCTGGCTTCGGCGAGCGAGGCGTGGAAGGGCGGGTTGCTCAGGGTGATGGCGAAGTATTCGTCGGCATAGGTGACGCCGGAGAAGATGTCGATGCTGGAGGGTTGCAGGCGCAATTCGATGGCGTCGTTCAGGTCGTTCGCTGCGACGATGTGTTGCGCATTGCCCAGCGCGACCTCGTCGATGTCGGTACCGACAAAGTGCCAGCCGTAGGCGGCGTGGCCGATGAGCGGGTAGATGCAGTTCGCGCCCACCCCGATGTCGAATACGCGCACCGCTTCGCCACGCGGGATGTTGCCGCCGTTGCTCTCGGCCAGAAGGTCGGCGAGGTAGTGGAGGTAGTCGGCGCGGCCGGGGATGGGCGGGCACAGGTATTGGTCGGGGATGTCCCATTCCTTGATTTGGTAATACTGTTTCAGCAGGGCGCGGTTGAGCGCTTTCACCGCTGCCGGATCGGCGAAGTCTATCGACTCGTTACCGTAGACATTCACGGATACATACGTTGCCAGCTCGGGACTGGTCTTGATGAGCTGCGCGAAGTCGTATCGCTCCCGGTGCAGATTGCGCGGGTGCAGATTGGTTTTGGTCGGGACTTGAGTCATGGCTGGAATGGCTGGCGAGCGTGAGGCTGAGGCGCGCCATTCTAAACAATATGGGCAGTGCGGCGCGTCATTTCCGCGCACGCAGCTTGTGGCGGCCAGCGATCTGCGCCGCGCATGCAGCGTAGATCGCTGGCTGTTCTACTTTCTTACAGTGCCGCTTTCACCACCTCCGCCAACGGCGTCGTGGCCCTGCCGATGAGTTTGCTCAACTGATGGCCGTCATCGAACAGCGCGCCTTTGGAAGCGCCCGTATCGGAATCCGCCAGCATGGCGGCCAGCGGTTCAGGCAGACCGGCACCGAGCAGCGCTTTCTTGTAATCCGCTTGCGGCAGGTTGACGTAGTTGATCGCCTTGCCGCTTTGCCTGGCGATCTCGGCGGCGAATTCACTCAGGGTGTAGGCGCTGTCGCCTGCCAGTTCGTAGGTCTTGCCCGCCTGATTGTCGCTAGTCATTACGACTGCGGCAGCTTCGGCATAGTCGGCACGCGCGGCGGAAGCGATGCGCCCTTCCCCCGCACAGCCGTACACCGCGCCGAGGGCCAGCGCGGTGGGGACGCCCATCGCGTAGTTCTCGGTGTACCAGCCGTTGCGCAGGATGACGGCGGGCACGCCCGAAGCTTTGATGGCGGTTTCCGTTTCGCGGTGCTCACCCGCCAGGCCAAGCACGGATGTGTCTGCGTGCAACACGCTGGTGTAGGCCAGCAGTTTGATGCCCGCGCGTTTGGCGGCGTCGATCACGGATTTGTGTTGTTGGGCGCGCTGGCCGATCTCGCTTGAGGAGATCAGCAGCACTTTGTCCGCGCCTTGCAGCGCGGCATCCCAGCTTTGCGGCTGGGTGTAGTCGGCCTGGCGGACTTGCACACCCAGCGCGGCGAGGTCTTTGGCTTTTTCCACATTGCGCACGGCGGCGACGATGGTCGAAGCGGAGACTTTCTTGAGCAGGGAGGCGATGACGAGGCGGCCCAGTTGGCCGGTAGCTCCGGTGACGACGATCATGGTGTTTCCTTTCTTCCTTGATTAATGAATGGGTGGACAAAGAGTATCCTCTACAATAACTTTTCGTAAGTACGCACAAAAAGGTAAGTGTCATGCCCGCTATCGCCGCCGCCAATCCCAAGCCCGTATTTCGCCGTGGAGAGGTGTTCTCCACGAATTGCCCTTCGCGCGAGATCCTCAACCATGTCACCAGCCGCTGGGGGGGCTGGTGCTGTCCGCACTGATGGACGGCACGCACCGCTTCAGCGAACTGCGCCGCAAGATCGACGGCGTGAGCGAGAAGATGCTGGCGCAGACGCTGCAACAACTGGAGATGGACGGCTTCGTCGACCGTGTGTCCTATCCGGTGGTGCCGCCGCATGTGGAATATTCGCTGACGCCGCTGGGCGGGCAGATTGGCGCGCAGATCGACAGTCTGGTGGACTGGATAGAGCGCAACCTGCCCAGGATCATGAAGGCGCAGCAGGCGCGTCAGGGCTGAAGTAAAATGCGCGCCACTGTTTTCAACCGGTTGCCCGCCCTTGCGGGCCGTATCGTCTGCACATGAACCTGATCCTCCAAGCCCTGCACCCTATCCCCGCCGTCCAGGTCGAACACATCGCCAGCCTTGCCGCCGCACAGCGCATTGAACAATTGACCCCGCACACCTACCGTCTTCGCGGCGTCGAACCGCACGGGATCATCGGCGCGTATTGTTACGAGCATCAGATCGACTGCGGCTACGTGCCGCAGGGCAAGCATCTGGGCGATTTCGGTCTGCTGGTGATGGATATGGATTCGACGCTGATCAGCATCGAATGCATCGACGAGATCGCCGACATGCAGGGCATCAAGCCGCAGGTGGCTGAGATCACCGAAGCGGCGATGCGCGGCGAGATCGACTTTTCCGAAAGCCTGCGCCGCCGTGTGGCATTGCTGCGGGGGCTGGATGAATCGGCTTTGCAGCGCGTGTACGACGAACGTCTGCAACTCAATCCCGGCGCGGAGAAGATGCTGGCTGCGATGAAGCAGCACGGTATCAAGACGCTGCTGGTGTCCGGCGGTTTCGTGTTTTTCACCGAACGCCTGAAGGCGCGTCTCGGCCTCGACTACGCGCACGCCAACACGCTGGAGATCGTGGACGGCAAACTGACCGGCAAGGTGCTGGGCGACATTGTGGATGCGCAGGGCAAGGCCGACCTGCTGAACCGCGTGCGCGAAGAGCTGGGCTTGAACCGCGAGCAGGTGATCGCCATGGGCGACGGCGCGAACGACCTGAAGATGATGGCGCAGGTGGGTGTGAGCATGGCCTACCACGCCAAGCCGGTGGTGCGCGCGCAGGCCAGCCACGCGCTAAACTTCGTTGGCCTGGATGGCCTATCCACCTTGTTCGAGCAGGCATGCGATCAGGCCTGAAAGCTGCCTGCGCATTAAGCGGACTGATGTTCGCGATGGCTTGCCATGCGGCCGACAAGTACGGCCCGTTCGACGAGATCGAATATCAGCCGCTGAAGGAATTATGGCTGAGCACAGGGTTCGAGACCTGGCACTTCGATAGCGGGCCGGATCTGAACGGCCACAACCCGGGCTGGGGGATCGACTATCGTTTCTCGACGACGCTTTCCGTCACCGGCGGCAAGTTCTTCAACAGTGACCGGCATGATTCCAACTATCTTGGTTTGAGCTGGCAGCCGCTCGCGGCGGGCCCGTTCAGATTGGGCATGTTCGGCGGTTTGCTCGATGGTTATCCCAGAATGCAAGGTGGCGGGACTTTCCTTGCAGCAGTGCCGGTGATCAGTGCCGAATACGGTCGCATCGGCGCCAACCTCATCATCGTCCCCACCATTCAGGATCGTATCTACGGCGGGATCTCGCTGCAACTCAAACTAAAGTTGTACTGAATCGGCCCCGCTCGGCCGGAGGCTGCTTTGCGGCACCGCCACCGCTGCCCGCGATTTTTTCAGCCCCTTGTTGCGATACATCGCATCATCCGCGGCATCGACCAACTCCATCCCGTTCACACCGTCCGCGGGATAAAAGGCGAACCCCGCGCTGACACCCAGTTCCAGTGTATGGCCGCGCACTTCGAAAGGCCGCGACAGGGCAACCGTGATCTTGCGGATCACGCGTTCCGCGTCGGCCGTGCTTTCCGCATCGGTTAGCAGGATCGCGAATTCATCCCCGCCGATGCGCGCCACGGTATCGCTTGCGCGTATCCCGCTCTCGATGCGCACAGCCGCCAGCTTCAGCACCACATCGCCGATGCGGTGGCCGAATCGATCATTGATGGGTTTGAAACTATCCAGATCGAGGAAGACCACGGCGAAACTGCTCTGCTCGCGCTTGGCCACCACCAGCGCTTGCTGCAGCCTGTCGTTGAACAACTGGCGGTTGGGCATGCCGGTCAGCGGATCGTGGTAAGCCATCTGCATCGGGCGCAACTGAAAGTTCAGCATGAAAGGGACGCAGATGAGCGCCAGCAGGGCTGCATCCGCCATGGCGCGTATCCAGATAGGATAGCCCTGCGCTTCCATCATCGGATCGACGGTCAGCATCAGCAACATCTCTGCCAGCGCGATCAGGCCCAGCAATATGAGGAAATGGCGCATCGGAATATGCTGATTCAAACTGACTTCCCTTTCTTGACTAGCCATCGGGCTCTTTTTTGCAGACTCTACGCACATTGGATACAAACAAACACCCCTTGATTACATCGGGAATTAGACTCTGAAAAAAGCATCGCCGCCATGCCCCGATTGGGCTATCGTTGCATACCGGAATCACGCACCAAAAGGCATCCCTCACATGACGCAAGAGATCAGCACCGAAGTCCTCCTCGAAAAATACGCGGAAGCCGACGAGAACACGGTGCAGGACGTGCGCCGCCGCGTGGCGCGCGGACTGGCGCAGGCCGAGAAGCCGGACCAGCGCGCGCAATGGGAAGAGACCTTCTTCCAAGCTCAAGAAAATGGTTTCGTTCCCGCCGGCCGCATCAACTCCGCCGCCGGACTCAACATGCAGGCCACGCTGATCAACTGTTTCGTGCAACCGGTGGGCGACGCCATCTCCGGCTTCAGCGACGGTCGACCCGGCATCTACGACGCGCTGCAGCAGGCCGCCGAGACCATGCGCCGTGGCGGCGGTGTGGGCTACGACTTCTCCGCGATCCGCCCCGAAGGCGCGCACGTCAAAGGCACCAACTCGCGCGCTTCCGGCCCCATTTCCTACATGCGCGTGTTCGACCGTTCCTGCGAGACGGTTGAGTCTGCCGGCGCGCGGCGCGGTGCGCAGATGGGCGTGCTGCGCTGCGACCATCCCGACATCGAAAGATTCATCAGCGCCAAGGACAAGGGCGACCTGCGCAACTTCAACATCTCGGTCGGCGTCACCGACGCGTTGATGCGGGCGGTGGAGAAGGACGAGGAATTCGAGCTGGTGCACGCCGCCGAACCCTCCGCTGCCCTCAAGGAAGCCGGTGCCACGCGGCGTGCCGACGGCAAGTGGGTGTATCGCAAAGTGCGCGCCACCGACCTGTGGAAACAGATCATCGAAAGCACCTACGACCATGCCGAACCGGGCGTGCTGTTCATCGACCTGATGAACCGCGACAACAACCTGTCGTATTGCGAAGTGATCGAAGCGACCAACCCGTGCGTTACGGCGGATGCCTGGGTGATGACACGCGACGGCGCGCGACAAGTGCGCGATCTGATCGGCCAGTCCTTCGAAGCTGTCGTAAACGGCAAGTGCTACCCGACCGAATCGCAGGGCTTCTTCCTCACCGGCCACAAACCGGTGCTGCGCCTGAACACCCGCGAAGGCCATAGCCTGCGCCTGACCGCCGACCATCAAGTACTGCGCGTATCCAGAATGACACGCTACGTGCGCGAAACGGAATGGGTCAAAGCGGGAGAACTGATATCCGGTGACCAAGTCGTGCTGCACGACCATCGCGCCCCGCATACCTGGGGCGGTACACACACCGAAGCCGAGGGGTATCTGATCGGCCTGCTGATCGGCGATGGCACACTGAAATCAGACAAGGCCGTGCTGAGCGTATGGGATGCAGCCGCGCTGAAACAAGCCAACGGTGAAGACATACAACCATCGAACGCTATCGCCAGCGTGATGCTGGCGGCAGCGCAGGCCGCACGCACACTGCCGCATCGTGCCGACTTTAATGGCTGGCAGCGACCAGTAGACGGACGCGGCGAATTCAGGCTGGCGACAGGCGCATTGCGTTCGCTGGCGTTGCAACTGGGGCTGTCGCCCGGCAACAAACGCTTCACGCCCGCGATGGAGAATGCCTCATCCGATTTCTACCGGGGCGCATTGCGCGGCATGTTCGACGCCGATGGCTCCGTGCAAGGAACGCAGGAAAACGAGCTTTGTCAAAGACAAAGCGAGTTTCGGCGCAGCCACAAAGGCATCAGCGTCCGCCTGACGCAGACCGACCTCGGAAACCTGCAAACCGTGCAGCGCATGCTGCAACGGCTAGGCATCGTGTCGACCATCTATCAGGATCGCCGCCCGGCAGGCATGAAGCGATTGCCGGACGGCAAAGGCAGCGCGAAAGAATATGCCTGCCAGGCGCTGCACGAACTCATCATCAGCGGCGACAACCTCGCGCGCTACGCGGAACGCATCGGCTTTGCAGACAGCGACAAGATGGACAAGCTCAGCGTTTCTCTGGCGAGCTATAAGCGCAAGCAGAATGCGGAACGCTTCGTCGCCACCGTCGAATCACTGGAAGAGGATGGCGAGGAAGATGTGTATGACGTGACCGTGGCCGAGGTGCATGCTTTCGATGCCAACGGTTTGTACGTGCACAACTGCGCCGAGCAACCCCTCCCACCCTACGGCTGCTGCTGCCTCGGTTCCATCGACCTGACGCGCATGGTGAAAGCGCCATTCTCCAATCAGGCAGGTTTCAATCACGAGCCGTTCAAGCAACTGGTGCGCACCTCGGTGCGCATGTTGGACAACGTACTGGACGTGACCGCATGGCCGTTGCCGGAGCAGCAGCAGGAGGCGCGCAGCAAGCGCCGTGTCGGTCTGGGTTTCACCGGATTGGGCGATGCGCTGGCGATGTTGGGCCTGCGTTACGACACTGGCGAGGCGCGCGCCTTCGCCGCCGACATCACGCGCATCATGCGCGACGAGGCCTATTCCGCCTCGGTGGAACTGGCGCAGGAGCGCGGCAAGTTCCCGCTGCTGGATGCGGGGCAATACTTGGCTGCGCCGCGCTTCGCCTCGCGCCTGCCGGACGAGTTGAAAGGCAAGATACGCAAGCACGGCATCCGCAATAGCCACCTGCTTTCCATCGCGCCCACCGGCACCATCTCGCTGGCCTTCGCCGACAACGCTTCGAACGGCATCGAGCCGCCCTTCTCCTGGTTCTACACGCGCAAGAAGCGCATGCCGGACGGCACCACCAAGGACTATTCGGTGGAAGACCACGCCTGGCGTCTGTACAAGAAACTGGGCGGCGACACTAACAAACTGCCGGGGTCGTTCGTCACTGCGCTGGAGATCAGTGCCATCGACCACATGAAGATGGTGGCCGCCGTCGCGCCGTTCATCGACACCTCGATCAGCAAGACGGTGAACGTGCCGGCCGACTATCCCTACGAGGATTTCAAGGACCTGTACACCGAAGCATGGAAGGCCGGACTGAAAGGTCTGGCGACCTATCGCCCGAACAGCGTTCTGGGCTCGGTGCTGTCGGTCACGCCGGAGCCGAAAACGGACGAACAACCGCAGGATTTCGTGTTCGACCAGGACAGGCGCATCGAACTGGAAGCCGCGCCCACGCCGGCGCTGGCCTCCTTGCGCTGGCCGGGCCGCCCCAAGTTGCCCGCCGGCAGCGAAGGCTGGGTATCGCAGGTGGTGAAACATCCGCTGGGCAGCTTCGTGGCCTTCGTTTCGCACACCTCGAACGGCTGCAACCATCCGTTCGAAGTCTGGGTGAACGGCTCCGAGCAGCCGCGCGGACTCGGCGCGCTTGCGAAGTCGCTGTCGATGGACATGCGCACGCGCGACCCGGTGTGGATACGCATGAAGCTGGAGATGCTGACCAAGACCGCGGGCGACGACGCCTTCGACATGCCGATGCCGCCCGACGGCGAGATGAAGCGCATGCCCAGCCTGGTCGCCGCGTTCGCGCACCTGCTGAAATACCGCATCGAGGCGCTGGGCGCGCTGGAGATCACCGAAGGCGTGACCACGCCGATGATGGACGCGCTGTTCGCAAAGAAGGAACCGAAGACCGGCACCGACGGCACGATGAGCTGGACCGTGGACATCGCCAACGCCGGCACCGGCGACGACTTCGTGCTGGGCCTGAAGGAACTGGTGCTGCCCGACGGCCAGCGCCGTCCCTACTCGATGTGGCTGTCCGGCGTGTATCCGCGCGCACTGGACGGGCTGTGCAAGGTGCTCAGTCTGGACATGCGCGTGATCGACCCGGCCTGGATCGGCATGAAGCTGCGCAAGCTGCTCAACTTCGGCGAACCGCTGGGCGACTTCATGGCGCGCGTGCCGGGCGGCATGAAGATGGAGAGCTACCCCTCGACGGTGTCGTACGTCGCCAAGCTCATCATCCACCGCTACGCCATGCTCGGCATCCTCGACGAACACGGCTATCCGGTGCAGCAGATGGGCGTGCTGGAAATCCCCGAAGGGCAGATCAAACCCACCACCGTCAAACCGATGACCGGCAAGCACTGCAAGGAATGCGGCAACGCCACGCTGATCAAGAAGGACGGCTGCGAGTTCTGCACCAGTTGCGGCGCGATCGGCGCGTGCGGCTAATCCGCAAACAATCCAAGGTTGAACGTGCCGCCCGGGTGCGGTACGGTCCGGCTTCACGCTCACCCACCAAACATCTGCCGCAAATATGATTCGCCTCTGCCTTATATCCTGCCTGCTGTTCTTTTCCCTGTCTCTGTCCGCACATGCCGGCCTGCCATTGGCATCCAACGTACCCGGCGGCATCGCCATCATTCCACTGGGCGCTGTCGTCGAGCATGCACCGCCGCCCCGGGCATGGCTGAAAGAACAGCCGATCCTCGTGACGGCGGATAAAGGCAAGTGGTTCGCGGTGGTCGGTCTGCCACTGGACATGAAAACCGGCGTGCATACACTGCACGCCAAATTGAATGAAGAAACGATGTCGGTCGCATTCAAGGTCAAGCCCAAGAAATATCCCGAGCAGCACATCACCCTGAAAGACAAAGGCAAGGTGGAACTCTCCGAAGAAGACGCGAAACGGGCAGTCGGCGAGATCGCGCTCATCAAGCAACTCAAGTTGCACTGGCAGCCGAGTGCGGACACCGACCCCGCTTTCATCCTGCCCGCGCAAGGCAGACTGTCCGGCAAGTTCGGCTCACGCCGAGTATTCAACGGACAACCGCGCGCACCGCATGCGGGTATCGATGTGGCGGTAGGCAAAGGCACGCAGGTCGTTGCCAGCTCCCGTGCCAAGGTGCTCGCGGTCGGTGATTATTTCTTCAACGGCAAGACCATCTTCCTGGACCACGGCAACGGCCTCATCACCATGTACTGCCATCTGGATCGCATCGACGTCAGCGACAACGAAGCAGTGCGCAAAGGACAACGGATCGGCCTGTCCGGCATGACCGGCCGCGCCACCGGTCCGCACCTGCACTGGAGCGTGATCCTCAACGGCGCGATGGTCGATCCCAAGCTGTTCCTGCCGCGCCGCCCGCAGTAGCGACATCGCCGCAAGGCCCCGCTTCGCGTGGGGCCAATGGTGTAAACTCCGCCGCACATCACACCATTACAGGCGCGGGCGGCAAACGTCCGGATCGCGCCGAACCGGAGAGAGTAAGCTTCATGTCATGCAATCCATTGCGGCTGGCGCGCACCTGCCGCCGAACCTAGACGCGGGGTGTCAATGAACCCATCCGTCCCCTCAGAACATGCCGGCCATACCGGAGTCGCCCGCGCGCTGACCTGGCGCTATGCCATCGCGCTCGCGCTGGTGGCGACGCTGTCCACGGCGGCGTGGATCAGCCTCGATCTGGTGATCACCGAACAGAAGAGCACGGCGGCGGTGGTCAACGTCAGCGGACGCCAGCGCATGCTGAGCCAGCGCACCGCACTGTTCTCCAACCTGCTGACCGATGCGCGCAAGAACGAGCGACCGGCCTTCCGCGCCAAGCTGCAGGAAGCCATTGCCCTGATGGACGTCTCGCACCAGGGGCTCACACATGGCAATGCGGAAATGGGACTGCCCGGCATCCTGTCGCCGACCGTGCGCGCCATGTATTTCAACGGCCCGCACGCGCTCGACACGCAGGTGGAGACCTACATCAAGGCGGTGCGCGAGCTGCTGCAGTTGGATGACGGCGCGCTGCAGCACGACCACCCGCTGCTGCAATACATCACGCGCACCGCGCCGGGTCCGCTGGTCGCCGCGCTGGACGACATGGTGCAGCAGTACCAGCTGGAGGGCGAGACAGCGGTCGCGCGCCTGAAACAGGCCGAGACCCTGTTCTGGGGGAGCACCCTGCTGTTGCTGCTGCTGGAAGCGGTCCTGATCTTCCACCCGTTCACCCGCCATGTGCGGACCATCATCGGCAAGCTGCAGCAGGTGACCGACGAACTGCGCCTGCATCAGGAACACCTGGAGGAACTGGTGCGCCGGCGCACGCGGGAACTGGAACAGCAAAGCAAGGAACTGGCCGAGAGCGAGGAGAAGTTCCGCCTGATCGGCACCTTCGCCAAGGACGCCATCGTCATCGTCGGCCCGGACGAGTTGATCATGTACTGGAATCCGGCCGCCGAGCAGATTTTCGGCCATGCCGCCGCCGACGCAATGGGACAGAACCTGCATGGGCTGCTGACACCGGAAAGTGAACGCGAACGGGCGCATAACGCCTTCAGCCGCTTCCGCCACAGCGGCGAAGGCAAGCTCATCGGCACCACGTTCGAGATCAGCACGCTGCGCAAAAACGGCAACGAGTTCCCGGTCGAACTGTCCATCTCCGCCTTCCGCCTGCACGGAAGCTGGCATGCACTGGGCCTGATCCGCGACATCACCGAACGCAAGCTGGCGGAGGACGCACTGCGCCAGCAGAAGCAGTTCCTGGACGACATCATCAACAGCCTGCCCGGCATCTTTTACATGCTGGATGCCGACGCGCACTTCGTGCGGGTGAATCCGCTGTTCCTGCAGGTGACCGGCCACACGCAGCAGGAACTCGACCGCATGACGGCGCTGGACCTGTTCGAGGGCGACGACCAGGCGCTGATCGCGCAGCGCATGCAGGAGGCGTTCCTCAACGGTTCCGCCTCGGCCGAGGCGGAGCTCGTGCTCAAGTCTGGGCAGAAGGTCCCCTACTACTTCACCGGTCATCTCAGCCGCAGAGACGACCGTGCCTACCTGGTCGGCATCGGCACCGACATCACCGAGCGCAAGCGCTCGGAGGACGCGTTGCGCATCACCGCCAGCGTGTTCGACAACAGCCGGGAAGCCGTCCTGATCACCGATACCGACAACGACATCCTCGACGTCAACCAGGCCTTCCTCGACATCACCGGCTACAGCCGTGCGGAAGTGCTGGGCAAAAATCCGCGCCTGCTCAGTTCTGGCCACCACGACCGCGACTTCTATGCCGCCATGTGGCAGACCCTGCGGCGGGAGCGCGGCTGGCGCGGCGAGATCTGGAACCGGCGCAAGTCGGGCGAGATCTACGCCGAGCTGCTGTCCATCTCGGCCATCTGCGACGGCGACGGCAAGGTGCAGCGCTACGTCGGCGTATTCTCCGACATCAGCCACCTGAAGGCGCACGAGGCCGAGCTCAGCCGCATCGCGCATTACGACGCGCTGACCGGCATCCCCAACCGCGTGCTGCTCGCCGACCGCATGAAGCAGGCCATCGCGCAGGCCGCGCGCGAGCAGAACATGGTGGCAGTGTGCTATCTCGATCTGGACGGTTTCAAACACATCAACGACACGCTGGGGCACGACGCCGGCGACCAGGTGCTGGTCGAGATCGCCGACCGCATCGGCAAGACCCTGCGCGGCGGCGACACCGTGGCGCGTTTGGGCGGCGACGAGTTCGTGGTGGTGCTGCTCGGGCTGGAGAAGGGCGAGGAATGCATGGCCACGCTGGAACGGCTGCTGGCCGCCATCGCCGAACCCATGCAGGTCAAGGAACAGACGCTGGCGCTGAGCACCAGCATCGGCGTCAGCATCTACCCGCTGGACGACGAGGACCCGGACACCCTGCTGCGCCATGCCGACCAGGCCATGTACGTGGCCAAACAATCGGGCAAGAACCGTTTCCACATCTACGACCCTGCGCTGGGCATGCGCACGCGCAGCCAGCATGCCCTGCTCAACAGCATCCGCGAGGCGCTGGAGCGGCAGCAGTTCGAGCTGCATTACCAGCCCAAGATCGACCTGCGCACGCGCCGCCTGGCCGGTGCCGAAGCGCTAATCCGCTGGCGCCACCCGACGCGCGGCCTGCTGTTCCCGGCCGAGTTCCTGCGCCCCATCGAGAACACCGAGCTCGACATCGAGATCGGCGACTGGGTGATTGCCAGCGCGCTGGCCCAGCTTGACCGCTGGCGGCAGGACGGACTGGACATCGAGGTCAGCATCAACATCTCGGCCCACCACCTGGAGTCGCGCAATTTCGTCGGCCAGCTGCAACAGCAGCTGGCGCAATATCCCGACCTGCCACAAGATAGGCTACAGATCGAAGTGCTGGAGACGGCCGCGCTGAACGACATCGCCATCGTGCGCGACGTGATCGGGGCCTGCCGCAAGTTCGGCGTGCGCTTCGCGCTGGACGATTTCGGCACCGGCTACTCCTCGCTGTCCTACCTGAGCGGGCTGCCGGTGGACGTGCTCAAGATCGACCAGTCCTTCGTGCGCGACATGCTGGAAGACAAAGGCGACCACGCCATCGTGCAGGGCATCATCGGCTTGGCGCACGCGTTCGGCCGGCAGATCGTGGCCGAGGGCATCGAGACCGAGGCGCACTACCGCGCCCTGCTCGACATGGGCTGCAGCCACGGCCAGGGTTACCTAATCGCGCGCCCGATGGCGGCCGACGAACTGCGCCGCTGGAGCTTCGACTGATGAAGACCCTGTCGACACAACCGGCGCGTGCCGCAGCGCGCGGTGCCACAAAAAAGGAACAACCATGAACGCCTCCCCCACCCTGCGCCAGGCGCTGGAACACATCGGCTCGCTGCCGCCCATCCCGCTGCTGGCGCAGCGCATCCTGGCACTGAAGATCAACACCGACGAGGGCGAGCACGCCCTGCTGCAGCTGATCGGGCAGGACCCGCCCATCCTGGCCAAGGTGATCGGCCTCGCCAACTCTCCGCTGTTCGGCACCAGCCGCAAGATCCTCAGTCTGCACGATGCGGCGGCGATCCTCGGCAGCAAGCGGGTGAAAATGGTCGCACTGAGTTTCGCCATGATGGCTTCCATGTCGCGCAAGGCGGCCAGTCATCTGGACGTGCACAAGCTGTGGCAGCACAGCCTGTCGGTCGCGCTGACCATGGACACGCTGGCGCGCATGATGCCGCGCGAACGGCAGCCGTCGGACGAAGAGATCTATCTGGCCGGCCTGCTGCACGACATCGGCTTCATGGTGCTGGACTATCTCGACCCCGACCTCAGCGACCGTTTCCATGCGCGCCTGGGCGACGCGCCCGGCCGCACGGTGGAAGAAGTCGAAGCGGAGATGCTGCAGACCAGCCACGGCGAACTGGGCGCAAAACTGGCGCGCCACTGGGGCCTGCCGGAATCCATCGCCACCGTACTGCACTACCACCACACACCGGACGACCCGCGCGCCGCCGACGGCCAGCCGCTGGTCGGCATGGCCTGCATGGCGGAGAAACTGCTGCCCACCTTCGGCATCGTGGAACCGGTCATGCCGGGTATCAACGACAGCGCCTGGCAGTCACTGGGCATAGACCCGGCACGGGCCGAAGAGATCAGGGCGCGCGTGCTGGAACACACGCGCGAAGTCGCGGCCGCGACCCATCCCTGAGTCCGCACGCCATGCGCCCCGCTCCCGACTATCTCGCCGGCTACCCCGCCGCGCCGGTGGCACAGGTGCGCCAGCTGATCGCACAGGACAAGGTCGCCGATCTGCTGCGCAAAAAATATCCCGACCCGCACGACGTGCGCACCGACAAGGCGCTGTACGACTACGTGCTGGAAATCAAGAATGCATACCTGCGCAACGCCGGACAACCGAGCAAGGTGATGTTTGACAGCAAGCTGCAAGTGTTGCGCAACGCCCTCGGCACCCACACCACCCACTCGCGCGTGCAAGGCCAGAACTTGAAGGCCAAGAAAGAGATCCGCATCGCCTCCCTGTTCAAGGACACCCCGCCCGAGTTCCTGCGCATGATCGTCGTGCACGAACTGGCGCACATGAAACAGCGCGAGCACGGCAAAGCGTTCTACCAGCTGTGCATGCACATGGAACCGGACTACGGCCAACTGGAATTCGATCTGCGCGTGTATCTGAGTTATCGGGATGCGGGCGGCGGCAATTTATGGGGCGGTGTTGATGCGGGGATGGACGGGGCGGCGTGAATCAGAGGTGGCGGCTGATCGGCCGGAGCGGGCAGTCCGGCATGAGCATTTACGCCAGTCCGCCGCAATCAATGCTTGGTGCGGATTCCACCCATCACTTCACATCATCGCAAACTGCACATAATCGGCCAAAGATACCGGTCAATCCAATGCGTTCTCTGCCTATTTAAAATGCTGAATGGCAATAGCGAACGCTTGATTTGATAATTGTGCACAGTGATATTGCATGCAAAGGTTTGGACGTTTTCGCATAGCCCCAAAATCCACCACGACTCGTGGTTCGGAGCCACTACCGCGCCAGCGCTTTGGTCCTTGGCCGATGGCTGGCCATTCGCTATAGCTCTTCCTCGACGATCAGGTCTTCGCCGAACCACGGGGAGACCGCGATGGCGAACAGGATGGCGTGGTCTTCTATCTCGGCGATGATCCAGTAGCCGCCCACGCCCAATACCTCGACCCACTTCTGCAGAACGGTATTCACATCCGCATCTCCGGCTGCCAGTTTCTGCTGCGCCTCTTCGAACGCGGCCCTGTTCTCTTTGGCCAGGTTGCGCATATTCCCCAATATCTCATCCACTTCCCCCGCGCACGGGCTGATAGCCGCGGTCGGTGTGGGGAATGAGCGAGGGTATCTTTCGGCTGGGATTGTTTTCGGCGATGAAGTGGGCTGCCGCGATGATCTCGTTTTTGTTGTACAGAATTTTCATTGCGTCCTCCTTGTATTCGAATGAGAACAAAATCTGGCATACATCCCGGATGGCGGCGAAGTCACGCTCCGGCAGGAGCGGCCTGCCCTATTTTTTTGCGGCGCGCTTGTGCTTATCCTGCTCCAATCGTGCGCGTTTTTCTTTCCTTTCGACATCCAGGGCCAGGGCCTTTTGTACCAGCGCGTGGAATTCGATCAGGCTCAGTCCGGGATAGTCGTCCATCACCCCGCAGTCCTGGAAATACTCGGCGCTCCACAGCTGCACCAGTTCGTCCTTGCCGGTTTCCTGCCGATATTCCGCAGCGGCCATCTCGATATGCGCGGACAGTTTTTGCATCGTTCGCCCCTTACCGCTTGGCGTCCAGCACGCCTGCGAAGCGCGCATCCAAAGCCGGTTGCCTTTCGTATGCGTCCAGCGCGGGCGTCATCTCGTCCGCCAGCAGCGCCAGCCGCTTGTCGAAGGACGGGTGGGTCTTGAACATGAGAGCCAAGTTGGAATCGCCGGGGTTGATGGATTGCAGGGTCTGCAATACGGCGGGCAAACCGTAGGGGTCGTAACCGGCGCGGGCGGCGAGTACGACGCCCATGCGGTCGGATTCGAACTCGTCTTGCTTGTCCAGACCGCGCGCGTAGATCTCGGTACCGGCGCTGACGAGTTTGGTCAGGCGCGGATCGCCGCCTTGCGTCTTGATCGCGTCGTTGGCGAGGTCGCTGAACAGTTCCGAGCGCGCGCCCTTCTTCAACGCCATCAGGTGATGTTTGCGCAGCACATGCGAGATCTCGTGCGCCAGCACGCCGGCCAGCTC
>WOZO01000104.1 GCA_011620315.1 Sideroxydans sp.
ACCTGAAAAAGAAATATTGGGGTAGGCATTTCTGGGCGAGAGGGTACTTTTGCGCAACGGTAGGTCAGATGACGGAAGAGATGATAGAGCAGTATTTGGAGCATCACTTTGAGCCTAAGCCGAACGATGATTTCAAAATGGAACCTGATTAAAACGCGTCGTTTAGGCGACGCGTATCCGGACTTTCAGTCCGTAATTCAAACCCTCCGGCTTTAGCCGGTGGTTGTTTAGTAAAATATACGCGAAGCACCTTGGCTCCCTCTACCTCCGGGGGAGGATTGGGGTGGGGGGGATGTTCAGCGTTTCAATCCGGTCAAATGGAGCAGGGTGGTGGCGATCTCTTCCACCGAGATAGTGGTTACATCGAGGACAGGAATCCTTGCCTGCTGCATCAGTTCTTCGGCCTGCAATATCTCCTTGCGGCAATTCTCCAGCGAAGCATAGCGGCTGTTCGGCATGCGCTCGGCCCGGATCTGGCTCAATCGTTCCGGCTGGATGGTCAGTCCGTACAGCTTTCTGGTCAATGATTTGAGCGCTTCCGGCAGCGCGCGTTTCTCGAAATCTTCCGGTACCAAAGGGTAGTTCGCCGCAGAGATGCCGAACTGCAAAGCCAGATAGAGCGAAGTCGGCGATTTACCGCAGCGCGATACGCCGACCAGGATGATGTCAGCACGGCCAAGATCGCGCGTGACTCCGCCGTCATCATGGTTCAGCGCGTAGTTCACTGCATCCATGCGCTCGTTGTAATGAACGCCGGTCTGGTGCGAACGGCCAATGGCATGCGAGGAAGGCATGCCCAGTTCGTTCTCCAGCGGCACGATGAAGCTCTCGAACAGGTCGAGGATGAGCGCATCGCACTCTTCGATGATGTCGTGGATCTTCGGCACGATCAGCGTGCTGAACACGATGGGGCGCTGCCCGTCGGTGTGCGCCGCCAGATCGATGCGTTTTTTCGCTTCGCGCGCCTTGTCTTCCGAATCGATGAAGGGCAGGGTGACACGCGCAAATTCGATCCCCTCGAATTGGGATAACAGGCTGCGGCCGAGTTTTTCCACTGTCAGACCGGTGCGGTCGGATACGAAGAAGGCGGTACGTTTCTGGCTCATTTCATCCTCATGTAGTGACTGCTCAGGCGGAATGCTGTTGCAGATAGGTTTCAAATTCAGTGGCAGGCAAAGGTTTGCTGAAGTAATAGCCTTGCACTTCGTCGCAGCCCTGCAAGCGCAGATATGCCAGCTGGCCGGCGGTTTCCACGCCTTCGGCGATGGTGTGCATGCCCAGACTGCTGGCCAGATTGATGATGGCCGTGACGATGGCTTTGTCTTCCGGATCGTCCGTCAGGTCGCGCACGAAAGACTGGTCGATCTTGAGTTTGTAGACCTTGAAGCGTTTGAGATAGCTCAACGAGGAGTAGCCGGTGCCGAAGTCGTCAATGGACAGGCGGATGCCGCGCTCGTGCAATTTGTCCATCATCGCCACCGCCGCTTGGGGATCGTCCATCGCCACGGCTTCGGTCAGTTCCAGTTCCAGGTGATCGGCACTGAGTCCTGTTGCTTCCAGAATTTGCGAGACTGTTTCCGGCAGTTTGGGCTGGCGGAACTGGATCGCGGACAGATTGACCGCGATCACCATGTCGGGCAGCCCGGCAGCCAACCATTGCTGCATTTGCCGCGCGGCCGTGCGCAACACCCATTCGCCGATGGGAATGATCAGCCCGTTTTCCTCGGCCAGGGGGATGAATTCCGCGGGGGAGACCACGCCCAACTCCGGATGCCGCCAGCGCAGCAAGGCTTCGGCACCGATCACGCGACCGTCAAGCAGGGAGACTTGCGGCTGATAGTGCAACTGCAATTCGTTGCGTGCCAAAGCCTGACGCAAAGCAGTGACCAACTGGGCATTGCGTACGGAATGTGCCTGCATCTCCTGTGTAAAGAAACAATAGTCGTTGCGACTGCTCTGTTTGAGACGATTCATCGCGGTATCCGCATTTTTTACCAGTTCATCCAGAGTCTGTCCGTCGTCAGGATAGAGGGCGATGCCGATGGACGCACTGTTGATCAACTCGTGCTGTTCGATGAGGCAGGGGCGGGCTATCGCAGCGAGCAGTTTGCCGGCGATCAACGCGGCATCATCGGCATTGACAGCGGGGAAAACCAGGATGAACTCGTCGCCGCCCAGTCGCGAAACGGTGTCCTCGTCGCGCACAGTTTGTTTCAGCCGGTTGGCGATCTCGATCAGGTAACGGTCGCCGATATTGTGGCCCAGCGAATCATTGATGTTCTGGAAGTTATCCAGATCGATGAACATCACCGCCAGCTTCTCGTCGTTGCGCTGCGCCAGACTGATGGCGTAGTTGAGGCGCTCGTTCAGCATGCGACGGTTGGGCAGGTTCGTCAGATGGTCGAAGTTGGCCAGTTGTTCGATACGTGCCTCATCCATCTTCCTGTCGGTGATGTTCTCTTTCACAGCGAGGTAGTGGGTGATGCGCCCGTCAGCCTGACGCACCGGCGACAGTGTCGCCGCCTCGATATAGATGGAGCCGTCCTTACGCTTATTGGTCAGCTCCCCGTGCCAGGCTTTGCCGACAGTCAGATGTGCCCACATGTCTTCGTAGGTGGCTTTGGGTGTCATGCCGGACTGCAGGATGTTCGGGTTCTGGCCGATGACTTCGTCCAGCGAGTAACCGGTGACATGGGTGAATGCCTTGTTGGCATATTCGATATGCGCGTCCAGGTCGGTGATGACGATGGTATTCGGACTCTGCTCGACCGCCAGCGACAGCTTGAGCAGGGAAGACTCGGTCTGGCGCAGATGCGAGATGTCGCGGGTGATTGAAAGAATGCAGGGCTCGCCTTTGATCTCGACACCCTTGGCGGACATCAGACCGGTGAGCGTACTGCCGTCTTTCCTTGCGAAGGTCGCTTCCAGATTCTCGCAGAAACCGTCGCGCTGGAGTCGTTCCACCAGGCGTTTCCTGTCCGCTGTCGAGTGCCACACGCTGATCTCCAGCGAAGTCTTGCCGATCACCTCGTCCCTGTGCCAGCCGGTGAGGCGCTCGAAACCTTCGTTCACATCCAGATACATGCCATCGCTCATGCGAGTGATGTTGATGGCATCCTGTTATCGCTGATTGAATATTGACCCATCGTGCTGAATGAATTTTGACCCAGGACCTGTTGCTGTTTTGTGTCACAGCAACTGTGGATAAGTCTACCAGATTGTTGATTTGAAGTTTTTGGATGCACGGGAAGTTCACCAAGGTTGCCGGTCATGATGAACTTCCCGTGCGAGTTCCAGCCCCCGCAGTGAGAACTGGCGGAATCCCAAGACTGACTTCACGATGCCG
>WOZO01000161.1 GCA_011620315.1 Sideroxydans sp.
CCGATGGGCACGCCGTACAGTACGCCCCAAGACTGAACGCGAAACCGGATACCGACGCAGACAGGGTTTTACCCTTGGTCAGGTCAGCCAGCGCTTGCGTCGGCGATAGTGCTTGATGTCATGGAAATTGTGGCCTTCAGCGCCTCCGAGGTAAAACTCCTGGATGTCCGGGTTCTTCTTCATAGCCTCTGCGTTGTCATGCATCACCACGCGTCCGTTCTCGATGAGGTAGCCATGCGAGACCACTTCCAGAGCGGCAATTGCGTTTTGCTCCACCAGCAGGACGGACAGACCTTCTTCCTTGTTGATGCGCCGCACAATGTCAAAAATCTCGGCCACGAGAAAGGGCGCCAGTCCGAGACTGGGCTCATCGAGCATCAACAGCTTGGGCTGCGTCATCAGGGCGCGACCGATGGCCAGCATCTGCTGCTCGCCACCGGACAGGTAGCCGGACTGCGCGGCGCGCCGCTGGTGCAAGCGCGGGAAGTAGCTGTAAACCATGTCTTTGTTTCGCAGCATGTCCCGGCGGCTGCCGCGAACGGCGGAGGCCGCGATCAGGTTCTCGTCAGGCGTCATGTGCTCAAACACGCGCCGCCCTTCCAACACATGAACGATACCGAGTTTGACGCGATCCTGAGGCGCCAGCGCATCGATGTTTTGCCCCATGAAGCGTACCTCACCGCGGGTTACCAAGCCCCGCTCGGGGCGTAGCAAACCGCTGATGGACTTCAGCGTGGTGCTTTTGCCGGCGCCGTTGGCCCCCAGCAGCGCCACCATGCCGCCCTGGGGCACATCAATCGACACGCCCTTGATGGCGAGCGACACATGGTCGTAGATGACCTCGACGTTGTTCAGCGACAGCACCGGTGCAGGGCTCGCGGCGGGCTTGTGCATCAGGGTCGGGGTGGAAGTCAAGTTGTCAGTCGCGTGCATGATGTCATCTTTACTTTCGGGCGTAGCCAAAGGGCCAGACCAGCAGATAGTTGCGCAGGTTCGTGTACATCTTGCCCAGCCCCATCGGCTCAAGCAGCAGGAACACAATGATCAAGGCACCATAAACCGCATGCGGGATGTGGGCCAGCGTTTCAACGCTGAGCGAGGCACCTGCGAGCTGCGCCAGCCAGCCGATCAGGCTGTTCATCAGGCCGGGCATCAACAGAATGAAGGCGGCCCCGAAATAGCTGCCGATGATGCTGCTCAAGCCACCGACAATCACCATGGCCAGCAACTCGATGGAGACATTGACGGCAAACTGCTCCGGTGTGGCCGCCCGGTAGAAGGTGAAAACCAGGATGGCGCCGCTGACGCCGCCAATGAAGGACGAGGTCGCGAAGGCCACCAGCTTGTAATACAGGCTGTGCACGCCGATGACTGCCGCGGCAAAGTCTTTTTCACGCACGGCGACGAGCGCGCGGCCAAGCGCGCTGCGGCGCAGATTGAGCATGAAGACGGTCACGAGCAGGCACCAGCCCAGCGCCACATAGTAGAGGCCGGTTTCCGACGTGACGGCCTGACCGAGCAAGCGCATCTCTGGTGCTTGCAGCGTGGCCTGGGAGCCGCCGCTGATGGCCGGCACATGGGAGATCACCCAATCCATCACATACTGCAGGGCCAGCGTGCTGAGCGCCAGATACAGGCCCTTCACGCGCAGCGCCGCGAAAGCGAAAACGATGCCGATGACTGCGGCCATCACGCCGCCGAGCACCACCGCGATCTCCCAGGGGATGCCGTTGCGCGCGCCATGCACTGCCGTGTAGGCGCCGATGCCCATGATGGCGGCGTAGCCGAAGTGAAATTGGCCGGCCCAGCCCAGGATCAGGTTCAAGCCGAGCGCGGCCGCAGTCCACACCAGCCAGGGCAGCAGGTGGGTGCTGAGGACGAGCGAGCTCATGGTGAGTGGCGCGGCTAATGCAAAGGCCAGCAGCAAGCCGATCATCCAGCGATCGGCAGGCAACGTGAAAAGTGCCCGCGCGTCCGCGTAACTGGTGTGGAAAATTCCTGATTGACGAAAAATCATGGCTTTCAGATCCTTTCAATATCGTGGCGCCCAAACAGGCCGTGGGGCCGAATCAGGATGGTCAGAATCAGCGTTGCGGCAATCACCAGGTCGCGGCTGCCACCACCCACCAAGGGGTCGAGATAGCCTGAGGCAATACCTTCAAGAAAACCCAGTAGCAAGCCGGCCAGAATGGCCCCGCCGATGCTGTCAAGACCGCCCAGAACGGCGACGGTCAAGCCCTTGAGTAACAGCAGCGCCAACCCTTGATTGACACCTTGAACCGATCCCCACAACACGCCGGCCGTGGTCGCCAGAACCGAGGACATGGCCCAGGAAAAAGCCACCCCGCGCTCAACCGAGATGCCGATGGACCAGGATGCGATGTAGTCATCAGAGATGGCGCGCAGGACAATGCCCCTGCGCGTGCGAAAGAAGAAAAAGAAGATGGCAAACAATGCCGCGGCAACCACGGCCCCCACCACATAGGATCGATTGAGCAGCAACGGCCCCAGAAACAGCGGTTCGTCGCTGATGCCGATGGACATTGGACTACTTGAACTGCCCCAGATGGCCATCGTTGTCGCGCGTATGAAGATATCGAGCCCCAGCGTCATCATCAGAATCATGATGATGGGACGGCCCGCCAGCCGGCGCAAGGCCACCCGTTCGATGCCCATGCCGACAAAAAACATCGTCCCCATGGCCAGAGGGATGGCCATCCACATGGGAAGGCCGATGCAGTTGGCGATGGCCAGAACCACGTAGGCGCCCAGCATGGTCATTGCACCTTGCGCCAGATTGGGCACGGACGACGATTTGTAGATGAGCACGATTCCCATCGCCACCAGGGAGTACATCAACCCCGACAGTGCGCCATTGATGGCCAACTCGGCAAACAGTGAAAAATCCATGATTCAACTCTCCTGCACCGAGAGTTGGCGCTCGATGGTGCCGACCTCCCCGGATTCGTATGTGATCCGCGCTTTCATCGTGACCGTTTTCTGGCCGCCGTAGATCGCATCGATGATGGGCGCATAACGCTCTTCCACCACATTGCGGCGCAGCTTGCGGGTGCGTGTGATCTCGCCATCGTCGGGGTCGAACTCCTTGTGCAGCGACACGAAGTGGCGCAGCTTCAGCCCATCCGGCAGGATGCTGTTGACGCGCTGCACCGCGGTCGCGATCAGTTCCATCACTTCGGGTTTTTGCGACAGGTCAGCATAGGACATGTAGGAAATGCCCCGGACCTCGGCCCAATGGCCTACCGTTTCCTTGTCGATGCAGATGATGGCTGACAGCGTATCGCGGCCGCTTCCGAGCAC
>WOZO01000166.1 GCA_011620315.1 Sideroxydans sp.
CGTGACTGCACCGAGGATGGTGGCGGGGTCTGCACCGATCACCACCGCGACCGGATACGGCTGCCCCGGATGCTTTTCGCAATGATCGCGATAATCCAGCGCCCCACCGCGATGCGCCAGCCAGCGCATGATGACTTTGTTCGGCCCCAGCACCTGCTGGCGGTAGATACCCAGGTTCTGCCGTACCTTGTTCGGCCCGCGCGTCACCACTAATCCCCAGGTGATCAGCGGCGCAACATCGCCGGGCCAGCAATGCTGGATCGGCAGGTTCGACAGATCGACATCCGCGCCTTCCCGGGCCACCTCCTGACAAGGTGCCGATGACAAGACTTTGGGCGACATGGTCATCACTTGTTTCAGTATCGGCCACTTGTCCCACGCGTCTTTCAGGCCTTTGGGCGGCTCCGGCTCTTTCAGGTAAGCCAGCAGCTTGCCCACTTCGCGCAATGCGCCGATGTCTTCCTCGCCCATGCCCAGCGCCACGCGGCGCGGCGTACCGAACAGGTTGGCGAGCACCGGCATGTTATGCCCGGCGACATTCTCGAACAGCAGTGCCGGACCTTGTGCGCGCAGCACGCGGTCGCAGATCTCGGTCATCTCCAGATGCGTGGAGACCGGTGCGGTGATGCGCTTGAGTTCACCCTTGGCTTCCAGTTGCGCGATGAAATCGCGCAGGTCTTTATATTTCATTGCCCTCTCCCCGCCCCTCTCCCGCACGCGGGCGAGGGATGTCTCAATAGAACTTCGACTCGCCCTCGGGGCGCGTCTTGAAGCGTTTATGCAGCCAGAAATACTGTTCAGGCATCTCCAGTACACGCTGCTCGATGAATTCATTCATGCGCCGCGCGTCCGCAACGTCGTCACCGCTCGGGAAATTTTCCCATGCCGGATAGAAAGTCAGCACGTATCCGGCAGCACCGGGCAGCACGCGCACGATGCTGGGCACGACTTGCGCCCCGGTCATCTGCGCGATGCGCGACAGCGAGGTCATGGTCGCCGCAGGCACGCCGAAGAAAGGAATGAAGGCCCCGTCCTTGATGCCTTGATCCTGATCCGGCAAATAGAAAAATGGCTTGCCTTCACGGATAGCCTTGATGACCGGACGCAGCCCTTGTTGGCGCGAGTAAAGCCCCTGCTTGCCGAAGCGGGCACGCTTCTTTAACAACAGTTCGGTCAGATACCGGTTCTTCTGGTTCGCGTACATGCTGACGGAGTCGATCTGCTGCGCAATCCATTGCCCGGCCGTATCCATGCCGACAAAATGCGGTGCCAGAAAGATTGTGGGCTTGCCCCGGATTGCCTCGAAATGCTCGATGCCCTCGACGCGAATCAGGCCGTTGATTCGCTCTGCACTCGACCACCACAGAATGCTGCGCTCGATCAAACTGCGGCAAAACATCTTAAAGTGCCCGCGCACCAGTTTCCTGCGCTCTTCATCGCCCATCTCCGGAAAGCACAGCTTCAGGTTGATCGTGCCCACACTCCGCCGTTCCGCAGCTAACGGATAGAGCAAGACGCCAAGACCATTACCGATAGCGGCAATGGCGCGGAACGGCAGAAAATGAATCAGCCACAGAATAAAAACGCCGAGACGTGCCAACATCACTGCTCCTTGACTTCATCCGGCGGCAACGCACCGCGCGGAACCTTGTAACGGTCATAACTCCACAGATACTGCTCGGGACAGGTACGGATCAGGCGTTCCAGCGCGGCATTTAACTGCGGCTCCACCGGCAGTGTCATATCGAATGCCAGAGGCTCGAAATGCAAATCATAACCTTGCCCCTGCGGTAGCCGCACACTGTGACACAGAATCACCGATGCCTTGCTTGCAGAAAGCAGGCGCCCGAACAACGTCATGGTATATGCAGGCCGCCCGAAAAACGGCACCCACACGCCTTCGCCATTGCCCGGCGCCTGGTCAGGCAGAATGCCGATGCATTCGCCGCGCTTCAGCGCCTTCAAAAGCAGACGCACCCCGCCCATGTCCGCCGGTGCCAGGGTCGCCATGCCGCGCTGACGGCCGCGCAACATCATGCGATCAAGGAAAACCTGGCGTGGCGAGCGATACATGCTGGTCATCGGGTAATGGTGCGCGATATACAAGCTGAGCATTTCGAAACAGCCCAGATGCGGCGTGAGGAAGATCACCCCCTTACCCTGCACGTGCGCAGCCTCAACATGCGTCCATCCCTCGCTGCGCCGCACACCGGACAGCACCTCCTCATAAGACCGGAGCCATACCCATGGCAGCTCCAGAACGCCCCTGCCGACCTCCCGAATATTGGCATGCAGCAACTTTTTATACTCGGATTCTGAACCGGCAAGACCGGCACAACGCAAGTTCTCGCGCAGCCGTTCCGCATAGCGCCCGGACGACCAGTAGACCAGTCGACCGAACAGGCCACCCAAGCGATATAGCTGGGGCAGCGGCAAACGGGAAAGAAATTCAAACAGCAAGGTCATTCAGAAAACCCATAAATTGACGGGGGAAGGATTTGATATACTGCGCGCCCATTTAACTGTTGAAGTAGTGATCGGAGAGCCATGAGCGAGTTTTTCTTTACATCCGAATCCGTGTCCGAGGGCCATCCGGACAAGGTAGCAGACCAAATCTCCGATGCCATCGTGGACGAGATTCTAGCGCAGGACAAGCATTCACGCATTGCCGCCGAGACCTTGTGCAACACCGGACTGGTTGTGCTGGCGGGCGAGATCACCACCACGGCCAACGTCGACTACATCCAGGTCGCGCGCGACACCATCAAGCGCATCGGCTACGACAACACCGAATACGGCATCGATTACAAGGGCTGCGCCGTGCTGGTGGCCTATGACAAACAGAGCCCGGACATCGCGCAGGGCGTGAACAAAGCCTACGACGACAACCTCGATCAGGGCGCCGGCGACCAGGGCCTGATGTTCGGCTATGCCTGCCGCGAGACCGACGTGCTGATGCCCTTGCCCATCCACCTGTCGCACCGCATCGTCGAACGCCAGGCGCAATTGCGCCGCGACGGCCGTTTAAACTGGCTGCGTCCGGATGCCAAGTCGCAGGTCACCGTCAAATATGTGGACGGCGTGCCGGACCGCATCGACACCGTGGTGCTGTCCACCCAGCATGCACCGGAGATGACACTGGAACAGATCCGCGAAGCGGCCATCGAGGAGATCATCAAGCCGATATTGCCGAAGGAACTGATCAAGGGAGGCATCAAGTATCTGGTCAACCCGACCGGCCGCTTCGTTGTCGGCGGTCCGCAGGGCGACTGCGGCCTGACCGGCCGCAAGATCATCGTCGACACCTACGGCGGCGC
>WOZO01000043.1 GCA_011620315.1 Sideroxydans sp.
TCGTGCCGACGTTTACGTGCGGTTTGGTACGTTCAAATTTGCTCTTTGCCATGATAATCCCCCATCAACCCAATTAACGAAAAGAACCTAAAAACTAAAATCTGGTGCCCATGGCGAGAATCGGACTCGCGACCTCTCCCTTACCAAGGGAGTGCTCTACCACTGAGCCACATGGGCATACATAAACTCTGGAGCGGGAGAAGGGAATCGAACCCTCGTCATAAGCTTGGAAGGCTTCAGCTCTACCATTGAGCTACTCCCGCGAAACCCAACGCCAGCCCACTTTCAACTACAGCAAACTGCCTTTCAATTTGGTGGAGGGGGACGGATTCGAACCATCGTACTCATAAGAGGGCAGATTTACAGTCTGCTGCCTTTAACCACTCGGCCACCCCTCCAAAAAGAGCGCGCGATTATCCATATAACAACAAACTATGTCAAAGGGAAAATACGAAATACCTCAAGAATCGATGCAACTTTCTCGGCATCGCGATGAAAGACTCACAGCAAAGCCTGAAAAGTCTCCATGTGCGCCATCAATTGCTTCGCCGAGTGACGCTGCGACTTGTTTTTTGCCATCATCGCGTCCAGCAAGGGCTGCCAATGGCCATATTCAGCCTGCAATTTCGGCGTTTCCGCCCGCAGGTGCTGTTGCACGATGCCTTCCAGCGTGTCGCCGGTATACGGCTTCCGGCCGGTCAGCATGTTGTAGAACACCGCTCCCATACTATATATGTCGGTTCGATCATCCTCGGCCACACCCAGCGCCTGTTCGGGACTCATAAAATAGGGCGTGGCAATGATCGCGTCCAAATGCCCGCCCATGCGCACCTCGTGCATGCGCCGCGCCACCCCAAAATCCCCCAGCACAGCCGAACCGTCCTCACGCAGCATGATGTTCTCCGGCTTGATGTCGCGATGGATGATGCCCCGCTTGTGAACCTCGACCAATGCATGCGCGATTTCGCGCAGCACGCGCCACGCCTCCTTGCCCGCCATCCCCTGCTTGCCGATACGCTGCTTCAGGGTCCCGCCCGGCAGATACTCCATCACGATGAATAATGCATCGTCCGTCACTCCCTGATCGTAGATCTGCAGCACATGCGGATGGCGCACCTGCTCCAGCAGGCCGTACTCCTCGACAAAGCGATACAGCACATCGCTATCTTCGGACACACTGCTATCGGCGAACTTCAGGGCCACGAGCGCCTTGTCACTCAAGCGCTCGGCCAGAAATACGCTGGACATACCGCCCCGCCCTACCGCCTTCAGACAACGATAGCCCGGCACTGTCGGCAGAACCGGGCCATCCTCGCTGCCGTCTCCGAACATGGCAGGATCGAATGCCTTATATATGCCCGAGCGCGAGCCCCTGTCCAACTTCAGCGTGGCATCCATCCTGTCGCCCGCGCCTCCGTCGCGCACCACAAACACCTCTGCCACCTGCACCGGCTCTTTCAGCCAGTCCGCACCCAGCGTGGCGCGTCGGCGCGTCAATATCCCGGAGCCGACCGCAGCCAGCGTCTGCGCACTGCAGACCACGTTCCAGTCCAGCTCCTTGGATTTAACAGATAACAGCGAGGCGATAGACACCGCGTGGCCGCAAACGATGCGCTGCCCGTCGGTCTGATGGCTGAATTCGGCAAACACCAGTTCACCGGTATGTATGCCCACCCCGACGGCGAAGCGCTCAAAACCATGCCCGGGAAACGATTGACGGATCAGAAAGCGCGTCTGGTACGCGATGAGTGCAACCGCCAACGCGCAGCGCAGCGCCCTGCGGGCATGGTGATCCGCTCCGTCCACATCAAAGAATGTCACCAGCATGCCGTGGTTGCTGATCGATGTCAGCACACCCTGCTGCTGCTCGACCTGCGCGCCCACCTTCTCGTAGTAGCTCGCCATCAGGCTGGCCAGATTCGTCGCAGACACCCGCTCCGTCAGATGAATGAAGTCGCGGATGATGATACTGACCACCGTTGCATGGGTCGGCACGTTGCAGTCCGGCACTGCAGTCATCACATTAGCCATTACAAAAGACCTCTCTCCGCGAACGACAGGCAGGCAGCACCCGCCACAATAAAATGATCCAGCACCCGTGCATCGACCAGACCCAGCGCCTGCTTGAGCGCATCCGTCAGCAACTGGTCGGATTGGCTCGGCTCGGCCACCCCCGATGGGTGGTTATGCGCGAAGATCAAGGCCGCCGCATTGTGATGCAACGCCCGCTTCACCACCTCGCGCGGATAGACACTGGTTTGCGTCAGCGTGCCCTGGAACAATTCTTCCATCGCAATCACGCGATGCTGCGCATCCAGAAACAGCGCCACGAACACCTCCTGCCGCCGCCCCTGCAACAACAGCCGCAGATAGTCGCGGACCGCCTGCGGCGAATTCAAGGCATCGCCCGCATGTACCTCTTCTTTTAATGCACGCCGCGACATCTCCAGCACCGCCTGCAACTGCACATACTTGGCGCGCCCCATGCCGCGTATCTCGCAGAACGACTTTTCATCGGCGGCGAACATGATCGTCAGGCCGCCGAACCGTGCCAGCAACTCGCGCGCCAGATCGACCGCGCTCTTGCCGCGCACGCCGACGCGCAGGAATATCGCCAGCAATTCCGCATCGGACAACGCGGCCGCACCGCGCTGCAACAGTCGCTCGCGGGGACGCTCCCCTTCCGGCCAGTCCACGATACTCATCGCACTCCCCCATCAGAATAGAAGTTGCCGCAAATCCCGGAACAATAACCACTATCTGGTTGCGTCTATTCTAGGGGGCGCGCGAAATAAACACCATGTCCATGATGAGCAAAATTCGCTGGAAATAATCAGGCAGCAGGAAAACAACAACGACGCATCCATGGATACGTCTTGGCGATCAATCTGGCGCTGTTTGGCGGGAAGCATTCTCTTGCCGGGCGAGGTCTTGCAGAAAATCGGCAATGTCCCATTCGCAGCCGCCGCAACCGGACAGAGCGCCCGTCCATCTGGAGATGGCGGCCACATCCATCCCTTGTTTAAACAGACTGCGGATATATGCCCGCCCGGTGCCGCTGCAATGGCAGATGATTTCATCTGCCGGGAAATCGATTTGCCTGGGCATATGCGCCTTACTGCAACTCACTCAACGCTCCATCCGCGAACAACAGTGCGCATTTAATTTCCTTGCTAATATATACCGCCTGCATCGCAGCGCGGTATTCCGCCATCTGTGCGCGGTAGCGGGCTGCGTCCTCGGAATCACCCAGTTTGTAATCCAGCACCCAGACCTCATCGTCAAACTCGACCAGACGGTCAATGCGTTTCAGTTCGCCCATGGCGTTGATGTAGGGCATCTCGTTGCTGGCGGCGCGGTATTGCGCAGCATCGAAGAAACGCGCGAGTTGCGGCGTGGAAAGCAGGCTATCGGCTTGCAGCCAAAGTGATTCGATCTCTGCAGCGGGGATGCCAAGACTCTGCTGCAACGCCGCCCGATCCAGCCGCCCCTCCGTCAGATGTTGCAGCAGCGCGTGCAGCCAGATGCCGCGCTGCTGGCGGGTCGTGTTGCGGGCGGCGCGCTTGCCGGTGGGCAGGATGGCAGGCAGCAATACTTCCGGCTTTTCCTCCTGCCCGTCTCCCGCTTGCAAAAGAGGGGATACTGCGTGCAACGGGTTCTGTCGCTCGCCTGTCACTGCCGCGATACGCCCGTGCCACGTAAGCTGCTTCGCCTCGCGCGCGCCCCGACTGCCGCTGACGACCAGCGCCTGCTGCGCGCGGGTCATGGCGACGTAGAGCAGGTTCATTTCTTCGCGCGCCTGTTCGGCGGCATCCTGTTCGAACAAGTGCGCGCGTTTCTTGCCGCGCGAAGCCTGGTCGGCATACAGCGAGAAGTGCCGCGGCTGCCCCTCATGCGTCGGCCAATCCAGCAGCACATCGCTGCCGTCGCGGTTCTTCTGCTCCGCGTTCGCATCCAGCAACCAGACAATAGGCGCTTCCAGACCTTTCGATTCGTGCACGGTGTAGATGCGCAACGCGTCGCCTGCCGAGCCGAGCTTGCCTTCGTCCGGCGCATCGTCCGCGCTGTCGCGCAATTCGCGCAACTCCTGCAGGAAGCGCGGCAGGCTGGGGTAGCGCCCGGCATCCACCGACAGTGCGATCTCCATGAAGGCATGCAGGTTGGCGGCCACCTTGGCGCGCATCCCGCTCGGCAGCACGGCGTTGTAGCGCGCGATCACCTCGCCCTCGAAATAGATACGGTCGAGCAGGTCGTGCACCGGCAGCTTGTCGGCGAGAGTGAGCCAGCGTTGCAGCAGTTCGACGGCGCGTTGCAAGGCAGGTGACGGTTCGGGCAGGTGTTGCAGGCGCTGCCACCATGAAGAGGATTCGGGATTCAGGATTCGGGATTCGGGAGATGCCGCCGCACCATCCGAATCCTGAATCCTGAATCCTGACAACTGCAGTAAGTCCGCATCGCTGCACGCGAAGATCGGCGTGCGCAGCACCTGCGCCAGCGCCAGATCGGCGAACGGCGTGATGAGGAACAGCAGCAGCGCCTGCACGTCCTCCGCTTCCAATGTATCGAGCAGACCGCCGCGCCGCGAACTGATGAATGGGATGTGTCGCGCGCGCAGGGCTTCTTCGTAGATGGCGAGATGGGTGCGGCTGCGCACTAGCACCATGATGTCGCCGTAAGTCGCGCGGCGTGTTGCACCTTCCGCATTCACAGACCATTCACCGACGATGGTTTGCAGTTGCGCGGCGAATTGTCCGGCTTCCATGTGGCGTGCGCCTTCGACGGCTTCGGCACGCAGCGTGGTGAGCGGGTCGCGCAACACCAGTTGCGCATCCTCGACGATCTCCTCTTCGTCGTATTCAGCTTCCGCCAGCGGCAACACCAGCACATGGCCGGGCAATTCCGTTTGATGCGTCTGGTGCTCGACGAACTCGAAGCCTTCCGGCTGTTCGCGGAACACCGCGTTCACCGCATCCACCACGGCTTGCGAATTGCGTCGCGTGAGACTGTTGCCCAAGGTCTCGGCACTGAAATGCTGCTGCAGATATTCGCGTGCCACACTGAACAGACGCGCATCGGCCCGACGGAAACGGTAAATGGATTGCTTGGGATCGCCCACCACGAACACGGTCGGCTGCGATTCCACCGCCACCGAGGCATCGAACCAGGCGCGCATGATCTGCCATTGCAGCGGATTGGTATCCTGGAACTCGTCCAGCAACACATGACGGTAGCGGCTGTCGAGCTTGTACTGCATGGTCTCGGCGTGTTCGCTCTGTTGCAGCAAACGGCACAACTGCCATTCCAGATCGGAGAAATCCATCTGCTGCTTCTGCGCCTTCAGCGCCTGATAGCGTTCGAGGAAAGCGACGCCGCAATGCAGCACGGCTTCGTTCAGACGCCAGGCCTGCTGCTCGGCGAGCGTATCGCGCACTTCCTGCACAGCGGCGAACAATGCATCGCGCGTGACCAGATAGGCCTCGGCATCCTGCTTTTTGGTCGGTTTGAAACTGCGCGGCTCGTCCGCTTGCGTGAACAGCAGCGCAGACACCGTCGCGAAGCGCGCCTCGGGCGCGCTGTCCGTCCATGCTTGTTCCAGCTCACCGGCTTTCTTCGCCTGCGTGTCGGTACCGTTGCTCGCCAGTTGCCGCACAAAAGCGAAATACACTTCCTCGCTGTTGCCGCACGCACCCCAATCCGCGACCGGATCAAAGTCCATATCCACCGCCAGATCGTTGCGCAGATTCTCCAGCGCAAAGTTCAGCGTGTCCTGCTCGCCTTGTGTGTACGCCCACCACTCGGCGCGCTTGGCGAGAAAGTTGAACAGCAGTTTGCGCGTGTTGAATAAGCCGTGTGCCTCGAACAGCCATTGCATGTGCCGCGCCTCATCACCGTCCGGCTGTTTGCGCATCTGCTCCAGCAACTCTTCCCACGCTTCTTCCTGCTCTGCCCCGGCCCGTTCCAGCAGACTCATGCCCTGCATCACATCCGCATTCAGCGGGGCACGCTGCATGACCTGCATGAACCAGCCGTGGAAGGTGCTGATGGTGATGGCGGGTTGCGCCAGCAACACTTCTTTATAGAGGTCGCGCGCACGTTGCAGTTGTTCCTCGCTCAGCTCGGCAATGCCGCGCTCGGCGAAGAACTGGCGCACGAAAGCCTCGTCGCCCAGCGCCAGATCGCGCAGCCACAGCTGAAGACGCGCCAGCATCTCCTGCGCGGCTTTGCGCGTGAAGGTGATGGCGAGGATCTGTGAAGGCTGCGCACCGTCCAGAAACAGGCGCACGATGCGCGACACCAGCAGCCAGGTCTTGCCGCTGCCGGCACAGGCTTCGACCACCACACTGCGAGTGGGATCGAGGGCGATGTGATTGCTCATACCCACTCCCCCTTCCTGCACACGCCACGCACTTCGCAATAGGCACATACAGCATCGATACCGTTCGCGGGCAGCCCCGCCCCGCCGCGTATCTCTGCCATCAGTTGCTCCAGCCGCTCGGCATTCAGCTGCGCCAGCAGCGGCACATCCTCTTGCGGTGCAACCTGCCTCACCTTGCCGTTCTCAATGCTGACGAAAGCCGCCTCCGCCGCCTCGTGCGCGTAGGCGTAGCAGGCGAGTTGCACATCCTCGCCCGGCTCTTTCAATTTGTTGCGCAGCAACTGGTCGCTCTGCGTCTTGTAATCCAGCACCAGCTTCTCTTCGCCGCGCACATCCAGCCGGTCGATGCGGCCGCATAGGCGGATGCCTTCCAGCGGCCAGTCGAACGCCTGCTCGGATTCCGCATATCGCCAGCCGTCTGTCTCGCGCTTGATCTGCCAATCCAGATAGGCAGGCAGAGACCGAACCCAGCGCGCCAACCAGGCGCGCGCGGCGAAGTCCTGCGCCAGCAGGTCGGCGAACACTTCCTCGCTGATGCGCCGCAGGGCGGCTTCCATCTCGGCCAGATTGCCTTGCATCACCAGCGGATACTGCTCGTGGAATCGTTGCAGGATACCGTGCACGCGCTCGCCGTAGTCCCGCTTCTCGATAGCCTCCTGCACTTCGTCCAGTTCGTTCAGTTTCAGGATGTGGCGCGCATAGTATTGGTAGGGGCAGGCGACCAGCGTGTTGTAGCCGCTGATGGAGATGCTGATCGGCACACTGTCCGGCGACACCGCAGGCGCGGGCTGTGCCGACTGCGCCAGCTCGATTTTCTGCGCCTCTTCTGCCGCCAGATATGCCCGCAACTCACGCTCACTCAGATCATCCCCGTGCGCCTGCTGATGCGCATCGCGCAGCATCTGCAGGAACGGGCTGAGCAAACGCGCTTCACCGTTCTGCTCTTTCTGCCAGGTGACCAGCACCTCGTCATTCATCGCCAGCAAGGCGCGCAGGTCATCGTGCTGGCGCACGGCATGGAATGCGCGTGTCGTCAGATTGAGCGTGGCACGCACGGCATCGTTGAACCAGCGCCCGCCATCACCCGCGCTGGGCAGATGTGCCGCATCGCAACCCAGCATCAGCACCGCGTCGAAACTGCGCCAGCGCGTGGCAGCCAAGTGAGTGAAGCGCACCGGACTGTCGATGCTGCTGTCGCGGAACGTCTCGGTATCCAGTTGCTGCGCCAGCCAGCGCCGCCATTCGTCGAAACGGTAGCGGCCCGCGTCACCGTGCAATTCCCGCTTCCAGTTGTCCAGCGCACGCAAGAGTTGCAGACCGGCATCGTCCTGCTGCAAACCGGCATCGATGCCCAGCACATTCAAGCTTTGCTGCAAAGCCGCCAGCCATTCCGCCAGCGTCTGCTTCCTGTTCTGCGCCAGCAGCGCCGCAGCCTGGCGCAGGCGCGCCAGCGGCTGGTGCAGCGCGATCTCTTGTTCGGTGAGCGCTACGTATCTCTCCAGCCCGGCGACCACACCTTGTTTGCGCAGCAGTTGTTCCAGTTGATACACCGCCGCCTTGCGCTCGCCAGCCGTCATGTCGGCAAAGATGAAAGGCGACTTGAGCAGATCGAGCAGGTCGTGATGATAGAAGTCGCTTTGCAGCGCGGTCAGCCAGCGATCGAGCACGGTGCTCACCGACAGCGTGGCGAAAGTCCAGCCCGTCTCGTCCGCCACCAGTATCTCGGCGCGTTCCAGCAGGGCGCGTGTGCGCCGTGCCGCCACGCGGTCTTGCGCGACGATGGCGATGTTGCGTTTGCCGTCGGCCAGCCAGCGGCGTATCTGCATGGCGGCGGCACGGGCTTCCTGTTCGAGCGAGGTAGCGGCGAAGAACTTTGGTGCCTGGCTGAGCACATCCATCTCGCGCACATCGAACACCTTCACCAGCGCTCGCTGTTCATATTCTTCGAGGAAGCGTTGTTCCAACGCATCCCAATCCGAAGTGCGCAACACATACAAGGGACGGTCTGCCTGCTGTGCCAGCATGCCGAGTCGCATCTGGTAGGCGCGCGCGGCATCCAGCTCTTCACCGCTCTGCATGGCATGCCACAGCTCGAACACGAGCCGCGCTTCCAGTTGCAGCGTGACGTTCTGTCTGGCCTGATAGGCCTGTTGCACGGCGGCGGCGAAAGCCTCCGCGTCGTTCGGCAGCGCATGCAATGCATACGTGAGTTCATCGAACAGTTTCAGCAGCTCCTGCGTCATGCTCCACAGGTCGGCGTGCTCGAACCATTGCAGCTTGCGCAGTTGCTGGTAGAGCATGGCGCTGCGCTGGCTGTCGCTGGCGACAGGCGCAGCCAGCGGCACGCTTTGCGCCCATTCGTTCAGCGTGACCATCTGCGGCAGCAGGATGGCCGCCACCTGCGCACGGCGCATCAAGGCCTGCGCCAGCGGCTGCGCGGCGTGCATATTGGGGAGGATGACGGTGATGCCGCGCAGGTCGGACGCGGGATGCGCGGCGAGGATGCGCTGGGCGACGCGGTCGAAGAGATCGCTTGCGTTACTCACCGCTGCAACAGATGGAGTTTGTCTTTGACCTGCAGCCAGTCATCAGCATCCGGCGGGGCGTCTTTCTTCACGGTGATGGGCTGCCACTGTTTGGCCAGTTCCGCATTCAGTGCGATGAATTGCTGCTGATCCGCCGGCAGGTCGTCCGCCGCGTAGATGGCGCCTGCCGGACATTCCGGCACGCACAGCGAGCAGTCGATGCATTCTTCTGGATCGATGACGAGGAAGTTCCCGCCCTCGCGGAAACAGTCGACAGGGCACACTTCCACACAGTCGGTGTATTTGCAGCGGATGCAGTTTTCGGCGACGACGTAGGTCATGCCGCATTCTAACTCGCGCGCGGGGCGATGCCGTGTATCCAGTGACGATAGAGCCGCTCCGCCACTTCGGTCAGGCGCGGCAGCTTGTCGTGCATCTGCGCCTGCATGGTCTCGGCACTCTGTACGCCGGGACTGGCGAGATTGGCGGCAAGGTCATCGGCTCCGACCCGGCACCAGTCTTCGATCATGTGTTCGGTCATCTCGACATGGCATTGCATACCCAGATGTTTGCCGAGGGCGAAGGCCTGGTTGGCACAGTGCGGACTGGACAGCAAATGAACGGCATTGGCTGGCAGCGAGAAAGTTTCTCCATGCCAGTGGAATGAATCGAAAGCTTTGATGTCGCCGAACCATTGCCGGGCAACGTCGTTGTCGGCCACGGTGACTGCACCCCAGCCCAGTTCTTTGACGGGATTCTTGCTCACCACACCGCCCAGCGCCTTGGACATGAGTTGTCCGCCGAGACAATGGCCCAATACCGGAATGTCTTTTGCGATGGCATCGCGGATCAGATTCAGGGAACGCGGGATCCACGGCAGATCGTCGTTCACGCTCATCACGCCACCCATGAACACCAGGCCGCTGAAGTCGTCTGCCTTTTCCGGAACAGCTTCCCCCTGATCGACATGGAACATCTTCCAGGGGATGGCGTGTTGCGTCAGGAACAGTGCGATATGCCCCGGTCCCTCATTCGCGGAATGACGAAGGACGGCGACCGGCTTCAAGATCAGCCCTGCGTCTTGTCGCGCTCGATCAGCGCGTAAGCGGAGTGATTGTGAATCGATTCGAAGTTCTCGGATTCCACGATGTAGGCTTGGATACGCTCGTCCGCATTCAATGCCGCCGCCACGTCGCGCACCATGTCTTCCACAAACTTTGGGTTGTCGTAAGCGCGTTCGGTGACGAACTTTTCGTCCGGGCGCTTGAGCAGGCCGTACAACTCGCTGGATGCCTGTTCTTCGGCGATGCGCACCACGTCCTCGATCCACACCGATCCTTTGGTGCGCACGGTGAGCGTGACGTGTGAACGCTGGTTGTGCGCGCCGCGTTCGGATATTTCCTTGGAGCAGGGGCACAGGCTGGTGACGGGCACCAGCACCTTCATGGTGAAGCGGTACTCACCGTCGATGATCTCGCCGGTGAAGGTGACGTCGTAATCGAGCAGGCTCTGCACGCCGGAAACGGGCGCGGTCTTGTTCACGAAATACGGGAAGCTCATCTCGATGTAGCCGGACTTGGCTTCCAGCTTCTCCACCATCTCGCGCAGGATGCTCTCGAACGATTCCACCGTGATCTCGCGGCCGTGCTGATTCAGGATCTGCACGAAGCGGGACATGTGCGTGCCCTTGAAGTTATGCGGCAGACGCACATACATATTGAATGTGGCGATGGTGTGCTGCACGCCTTCGCTCTTGTCGCTGACGACGATGGGGTGGCGGATACTCTTGATACCGACTTTGTTGATGGCGAGCTGGCGGGTATCCGCGCTGCTCTGCACGTCTGGAATGGGCGCGGGTGCGTTCATTGTCGTAACCTTTGCGTTGTGGCCGGGGGCCGATTATAGACAATCTCCGACTAATTTAGTCGGGTTATCTCCTTGTGCGGAAACATGCACCTTGCGCACGCTGCTTTCGATACCGGCGGCATCCAGCCCGCAATCCGCCAGCAATAGTGCATGCTCACCCTGTTCTACGAAGCGGTCGGGCAAGCCCAAATGCAGCATGGATACTTTCACGCCATGTTGCGCGAGGCACTCGGCCACTGCGCTACCGGCACCGCCCTGCACCGTGTTCTCTTCTACCGTGACCAGCAGCATGTGCTCGCGCGCCAGCTTCAGCACCAGTTCCGCATCCAGCGGTTTGACGAAGCGCATGTTGGCGACCGTGGCATTCAGTCTCTCCGCTGCTTCCAGCGCCGGTGCCAGCATGGTGCCGAACGACAGGATGGCGACGCCGATACCGTTGCGGCGGATCTCGCCCTTGCCGACTTCCAGCGCAGTCAGTTCCTTCGCAACCTGCACACCGGGACCGGTACCGCGCGGATAACGCACGGCGGTCGGGCTGTCCATACGGTAGGCCGTGGTCAGCATCTGGCGGCATTCGTTCTCGTCGGCCGGTGCCATCACCGTCATGTTGGGGATGCTGCGCAGGAAACTCAGATCGAAACTGCCCGCATGCGTCGCGCCGTCCGCACCGACCAGACCGCCACGGTCAATGGCCAGCATCACCGGCAGGTTCTGGATGGCGACATCGTGGATCAACTGGTCATAAGCGCGCTGCAAAAAGGTGGAATAGATGGCGACCACCGGTTTGCTGCCCTCGCAGGCCATGCCTGCCGCGAAAGTGAGGGCGTGCTGCTCGGCGATGCCGACATCGAAATATCTGTCCGGATATTTCTCCGAAAACTCGGTCATGCCGGAGCCTTCGCACATGGCGGGCGTGATCGCGACCAGCCTGTTGTCCGCCGCCGCCATGTCGCACAACCATGCACCGAAAATCTGCGTAAAAGTACGATGCGGCGCGGGCTTGGGGATGATGCCGCTGGTGCGGTCGAACCTGGATACCCCGTGATAGAGCAGACAGTCTTCCTCCGCCAGCGCGTAGCCCTTGCCCTTCTGCGTAACGATGTGCAGGAACTGCGGCCCTTCCAGCTTGCGGATGTTGTTCAGTGTATCTATCAATACATTGAGGTCGTGACCGTCGATGGGGCCGATGTAGTTGAAACCAAACTCCTCGAACATCGTGCCGGGAATGACCATGCCCTTGATATGTTCCTCGGTGCGTTTGGCGAATTCCAGCACCGGCGGCATGCCTTTGAGCATCTTCTCGCTGCCGCGCCGCATCGCCGCATAGAATCGGCCCGACATCAGTTTCGCCAGATAGTTGTTGAGTGCCCCGACCGGGCGCGAGATCGACATATCGTTGTCGTTGAGGATGACCATCAGATTGGCATCCATCGCGCCCGCGTTGTTCAAGGCCTCGAATGCCATGCCGCCCGTCATCGCGCCGTCGCCGATGATGGCGACTGCGCGTTCGTCCGACCCGCGCAGTTTGGCGGCAGCCGCCATGCCCAGCGCCGCCGAGATCGAGGTGCTGGAATGGCCGGTGCCGAATGTGTCGTAGGGGCTTTCGTCGCGCTTGGGGAAACCGGCGATGCCGCCATGCATGCGCAACCTGGCCATCGCCGCGCGGCGACCGGTGAGTATCTTGTGCACATAGGTCTGGTGGCCGACGTCCCACACCAGTTTGTCTTGCGGTGTGTTGAACACGGCATGCAGGGCGATAGTCAGCTCCACCGTGCCCAAGTTGGAAGAAAGGTGACCGCCGGTCTTGCTCACCGACTCGATCAGGAACTCGCGCAGCTCATCCGCCAGTTGCGGCAGCTGCTCGCGCGACAGTTTGCGCAGGTCTTCCGGACTGTTGATGGTGTCGAGCAGCGGTGTCATCAGAACTTTCTTAACACGATGAAGTCGGCCAGTTCGCGCAGTCTTAACGCAGCCTCGCCGAATTCGCCCAAGGTATCCAGCGCTTCACGATGCAGGCCTTGCGCCATCTCTTTGGCACCGGCCAGTCCGAGCAGGCTGACATAGGTCGGTTTATCGTTGTCGGCATCCTTGCCCGCGGTCTTGCCCAGCGTCACAGTATCCGCTTCGCAATCGAGCACATCATCCACCACCTGGAAAGCCAGGCCGATCAGCTTGCCGAAATGATCCAGCCGTTCGAGTTGCGCATCGCTCAATTTATTGCCGCAATAAGCACCGAGCAGGATGGCGGCGCGGATCAGCGCGCCGGTCTTGTGTATATGCATCTGCTCCAGTTCGGGCAGCGACAGTTGCTTGCCCACGCTGGCCAGATCGATGGCCTGCCCGCCCGCCATGCCGCGCGAACCCGAGGCCACGGCCAGCAGCTTCACCATCTGCAGTTGCTTGTTCGCATCGTCGTTCAGTCGGCTTTCGGACAGCAACTGGAAAGCCAGACTCTGCAGCGCATCGCCGACCAGCAGTGCGGTGGCTTCGTCGTATTCGACATGGCAGGTCGGCTTGCCGCGACGCAGCACATCATCGTCCATACAGGGCATGTCGTCGTGCACCAGCGAATAGGCATGGATGAGTTCCACCGCAGCGGCGGCGATCTCCACGCGTTCGGTTGTCGCACCCGACAATTCACCGGCGGCATACGCCAGCAGCGGACGCACGCGTTTGCCGCCGTCCAGCACGCTGTAGCGCATCGCGCCGTGCAAGCGTTGCGGCAGCACGTCCGCCTGCGGCAGCAGATGCTTCAATACTTCTTCGAATCGGGATTGATGGGCGGACACCCATGCGGAGAAATCGGCCGCCATCAGTTCGCGTCACCCGCGTCGAGATCCTTCAGCACGCCCTCTTCGAGCACGCGCACCTGTTGCTGCGCTTCTTCCAGTCGCGTCCGGCAGTAGGTCATCAGTTCCGCGCCGCGCTTGTAGGCGGCAAGTGAATCCTCAAGAGACAGCTTGCCTGATTCCATATCTGCCACGAGTTGTTCCAGATCGGCCATGGCCGCCTCGAAACTCGGCTTCTTTTCAGACTTCGTCGCCATCATCATTCCTGTGTGCATTGTTTCGCGTAGGGGCGGCATTTTACCCAAGCCACTACTGTGCGGCCAATTTTTGTTGCCCCCCCATTGTTTTTCTAGGACAATCCACGCCCCCGTAAACATCCGGGAATCAATTTGTGCATGCTTGATGTGCATTGTCTGATTCCCCGTATTCACAGAGGAATGTGGGTATGTCCGAAATGGCAAAGCTGCAGCAGTTCAATCCCGTCTCCGCGCAACCTCCGTTGAGTTGGTATTTCGATCCGAAGATTCTTGAGATCGAGCAACGCGTGTTACTCGACACAGGCCCGCAGTATGTGGGCCACGAATTGATGGTGCCCAATCTGGGCGACTACCATGTGATCGAGTGGATGGATAAAGCGAAGATGCTGGTACACAATGAAAACGGCGTCGAGCTGCTTTCCAATATCTGCCGCCACCGCCAGGCCACCATGCTGGAAGGGCGCGGCACAGCCAAGAACATCGTATGCCCGCTGCATCGCTGGACTTATGAGAACACGGGCGAGCTGATCGGTGCGCCACACTTCCCGCAAAACCCCTGTCTGCATCTGAACAAGACACCGCTGCAGAACTGGAACGGCCTGCTGTTCGCCGGCCAGCGCGATGTCGCGAAGGACCTGTCCGGCATGCCCGCCTTCAAGGAGATCGATTTCTCCGGCTACATGCTGGACCGCGTCGAGATCGACGAATACAACTTCAACTGGAAGACCTTCATCGAGGTGTACCAGGAGGACTATCACGTTGTGCCGTTCCATCCCGGTCTCGGCCAGTTCGTCGACTGCGACGATCTGCAATGGACCTTCGGCGAGCACTTCAGCGTGCAGACTGTCGGCATCAACCACGCATTGAAAAAGTCCGGCAGCCCGGCTTATGCCAAATGGGCGCAGCAGGTGCTGCGCTACAACAACGGCGAATTGCCCAAGTACGGCGCGATCTGGCTGACCTACTACCCCAACATCACGGTGGAGTGGTATCCGAACACGCTGGTGGTCAGCACGGTCGTGCCGCGCGGTACAGATGCCTGCACCAACATCGTCGAGTTCTACTATCCGGAAGACATCGTGCTGTTCGAGCGCGATTACATCGAGGCCGAGAAGCAGGCCTACCGCGAGACCGCAGTGGAGGACGATTTCATCTGCCTGCGCATGCACCAGGGACGCCGCGCCCTGTACAAACAAGGCATCGAAGAGCAAGGCCCGTATCAGTCACCGACCGAAGACGGCATGCTGCACTACCACGAGTTCTTGCGTCGCCATCTTGCGCCTCACCTGAAATAACCACGTGGGCTCGCTATGGATGCTGGCAGCAGCAGCACTTTTCGCCTGCATGGGTGCGCTCGTCAAACTGGGTGCGCCCCACTTCTCCAGCGGCGAATTGGTGTTCTACCGCTCCTTCTTCGGCCTGCTGGTGGTGTACGCGATGCTGCGCCGCTCGCGCATCAAACTCTCCACCTTTCATTGGCGTCCGCATCTGTGGCGCGGCCTGTCCGGCACGGTCGCCATGCTGCTGTTCTTCCACAGCATCACCGCATTGCCACTGGCAACCGCCACCACGCTGAACTACAACTCGTCCTTGTTCCTGTCGCCGCTGACGGTGCTGGTATTGAAAGAGAAGTTCCATCTGCCGATGAGCAGTTCGCTGGCGCTGGGATTCGCCGGTGTGGTGCTGCTGCTGCAACCCACACTGGCGCATGAGCAATTCGCGGATGGATTGCTGGGGCTCGCCTCCGGCCTGCTGGCCGGCATCGCCCTGATGAATGTGCGCCACCTCGGCGCACTCGGAGAACCTGGCATGCGCGTCGTGTTCTACTTCAACCTGATCGCCACGCTTGCCAGCGCGATCTGGATACTCGGCGACACACTGCATCCTGTCTCGCTGTCCGAGCTGCCTCTGCTGATCACCATCGGCGCTTGCGCCACCTTTGCGCAGCTGTTCATGACGCGCGCCTACCGCACCGGCCACACGCCGGTAGTGGGCAGCCTGGCCTACAGCACCATCGTCTTCTCCGCACTGCTCGGCCTGCTTTTCTGGCACGAGCATCTGAGCGCCGAAGCATGGCTAGCCCGGATATTTCACACAAACAGGGTCGGCACAGGCTTGAAACCCGCATAG
>WOZO01000070.1 GCA_011620315.1 Sideroxydans sp.
GCGATGTCCTCCCTTGTTCGTTTTGTTTGTTTTTGTCGTCTTTCCAACAGGGAATGTTTGTCAGGTGGTGTTTCATCCTCTTGAGCCATGGGTACTTTCCTTGTTTTGCTTGCTCATGCCTGTAAACAAGAGGAATTGGCGTGAATATTGCATTGCAACAACGTAAACTATCGGACGCTACATTGTTGCAACATGCAAGGCTTGGTTTTCTGAACGATATAAAGTCTTTCAAGCTAAGCGCGTCTCTATCGAAATGTATGTTCAAGATATGAAAACGAGAGGTATCCCATGGCCACCAATTACAGCAGAGACGGCGATCTAGAGCTGGTGACTATTTATGAAATCAGCAAGATTCTGAGTTCATCCCTGGATCTGTCGAAGACCCTGCATGATGTGCTGAACCTGTTGGCCAGCCACCTCGGCATCCGGCGCAGCATGATCATTCTGGTGCAGGATACGGGCGAGTTGCACATGGTCAGTGCAGTCGGGCTGTCAAAAGAGGAAGTCCAGCGTGGCCGCTACTCGGCGGGCGAAGGCGTGACCGGGCGGATATTCAAGACGGGCATGGCGCTGGTGATTCCGGATATCACCCGCGAGCCGCTATTTCTCAACCGGACAGGTTCGCTTGACATCGATGACAAGGACGTGGCGGCTTTCATCGGTGTGCCGATCAAGGCAGGCGGCGAGACGATAGGGGTGATGAGCATTCATCGCGCCACCGACAAGCATGTCCGCAGTTTCGAGAAAGACCAGCGCTTTCTGACCATGGTCGCGAATCTGATCGGCCAGACAGTGCGCCTGCATCAGAGCATCGTCGCTGAGCGGACTGAGCTGGTGCGCGAGAAGACACGCTTGCAAAAAGAATTGCAGGGCAAATACAGCATCAAGAATGTGATTGGCGTCTCCAAGCGCATGCAGGAGGTTTTCGCCGAAGTGCATCAGGCGGCACCCAGTCGCGCTACGGTGCTGTTGCGTGGCGAGAGCGGCACCGGCAAGGAGGCGGTGGCGCGTGCCATCCATTTTTTGAGCCCGCGCAAGGATGCCGCTTTCATCAAGGTGAACTGTGCGGCGCTATCGGAAACCCTGCTCGAATCAGAATTGTTTGGTCACGAGAAAGGTTCTTTCACTGGCGCACAGAGCGAGCGCAAGGGGCGCTTTGAAATGGCCAATGGCGGCACGCTGTTTCTGGATGAAATTGGGGATATTTCCCCGGCATTTCAGGCCAAGCTGTTGCGTGTGTTGCAGGAGCGGGAATTCGAGCGGGTGGGCGGCAACCGCACGATACATGTCGACGTGCGCCTGATCACGGCGACCAACCGTGATCTGGAAAAAGCCGTGGCGGCGAACGAGTTCCGCGCCGACCTGTACTATCGCATCAATGTGGTGAGCATTTTTTTGCCGCCATTGCGCGAGCGGCGTGAGGACATTCCGTCGCTGGTGGAACACTTTATTGACAAGTTCAATAAGGATAATCGACGTGATCTCCATGTTGCCCAAGACGCGATGGACGTTGTGCTGAATTGTTACTGGCCCGGCAACGTGCGCGAATTGGAAAATTGCATTGAGCGTGCGGCGACCATGACACAGCACAACGAGATCCATGACGTAGACTTTCCCTGCACCCACCATCGCTGCCTGACGCAAGTGCTGCATGTGCCGGAGCCGTCAGGGCTACCTAAAGCCATTCTTGTTCCAATCGAGGCGATCCATGCGGGATCCCTGCCTTCTGCAGAGCCTGCTATCGTGAATGCGGTCGGGATGGCTTCTTCAGTAGCCAACTCAGGAGCGAGCCGTCCTGCCTCTCCACCGGCCTCTGAACACGATCGTCTGGTGTGGGCAATGGAGCAGTGTGGCTGGGTGCAGGCCAAGGCGGCACGCTTGCTGAATCTCACGCCAAGACAAATGGGCTATGCGTTGCAAAAGCACAATATCGAGATCAAGCATTTCTGATCTTTCTGATCATTGGTGCCGACTGGCCGCATTCGCAAAAGTCGGCGCTGGCGAGACGGCGTTAAAGTGATATGAGCAGGGCGTTGAGGCGATAAGCCAGTAAAACCAGCGCACGTTCATTATCCAGCGTCACCGCCTTGCCCAGGCGAAAGCAATCCATAGCGATGAATTCACGTGCAGATTCCCGCGTTAATTCTTCCCCGAAGAAAAAGACAATTCGCCCTGTGGCTTGTCGGGTTTGCCACAAAAATCACGACATCAAATAAATATCTTGTCGTGAATGAAACGCAGGCAGGTCACTGTCATTTAATTTAAATTATTGATTATATGGATTAAATTAAAGTGGCATGTTTCTGGCTAAACCTTGTCCGACAGGATTCCATTCGGGATCCGCGAACAGACCGGGGGCTAGCCATGCAGGAAACAACGTATGTCGATGTTGGCAACATCAAGCCGATAGCACAAACAACACAGTTGAATGAGCTGCTTGAGAAGGTTGCCGAGCACAAAGGGTGCGGAACCAGTGGAGGTTCCGGAAAAGCGAGCTGTGGTTCTTCTGATGGTCCGGAAGACATGGATCCCGAGGTGTGGGAGAAGGTCAAGAATCATCCCTGCTATTCCGAAGAAGCGCATCACCACTATGCCCGCATGCACGTGGCGGTGGCGCCTGCCTGCAACATCCAGTGCAACTACTGCAACCGCAAGTATGACTGCGCCAATGAGTCGCGTCCCGGCGTGGTGAGTGAAAAGCTCACGCCGGAACAGGCCTCCAAAAAGGTGCTGGCCGTGGCCTCCACCATCCCGCAAATGACCGTGCTGGGCATTGCCGGCCCCGGGGATCCGTTGGCTAATCCTGAGAAGACGTTCAAAACGTTTGAGCTCATTGCCAAGACCGCGCCAGACATCAAGCTGTGCCTGTCCACCAATGGACTCACCCTGCCGGACCATGTCGATACCATCGCCGGTTTTAATGTCGATCACGTGACCATCACGGTCAATATGGTGGATCCCGAGATCGGCCAGTACATCTATCCGTGGATCTATTACAAGAAAAAGCGTTACACCGGCATTGATGCCGCACGCATACTGACTGAGCGCCAGATGCAGGGGCTTGAGATGCTGACCGAGCGCAAGATTCTGTGCAAGATCAACTCGGTGATGATTCCGGGCATCAACGACAAGCATCTGGTTGAAGTCAACCGGGCGGTCAAGTCACGCGGTGCTTTCCTGCACAACATCATGCCGCTGATTTCCGCGCCAGAACATGGCACGGTGTTTGGCTTGAATGGCCAACGCGGACCCACGGCGC
>WOZO01000096.1 GCA_011620315.1 Sideroxydans sp.
GGCCACTTCAGGCGCATTGATGATCGGCGTGAATGCCGTGCCGCCGATACCACCCAGGCTGGAGATGGTGAAGCAGCCGCCCTGCATGTCGGCAGCGGTGATCTTCTTGTCGCGCGCGCGGGCGCTGACTTCCATCAATTCCTGCGCCAGCTGCACGATGCCTTTCTGGTCGACGTCGCGGATCACCGGCACCATCAGGCCGTCCGGTGTGTCCACCGCGACGCCGATGTGAATGTATTTCTTCACGATCAGGTTCTCGCCGCTCGTATCCAGCGAAGCGTTGAAGTCGGGGAAGTGCTTCAGCGTCACGGCGACCGCTTTGAGCATGAAAGCCAGCGGTGTGATCTTGATGCCCTGCTTGGCGTATTCGTCGTTGAGCTGTTTGCGGAACGCCTCCAGTTCGCTGGTGTCGGCCTCCTCGAACTGCGTGACATGCGGGATCATCACCCAGTTGCGGTGCAGATTGGCACCGGAGATCTTTTTGATGCGCGACAGCGGCTTGGATTCGATTGCGCCGAACTTGGCGAAATCCACATCCGGCCACGGTAGCAGTCCCGGCAATGCACCACCGGCTGCCGCGCCGCGCGGCTGCGCCAGCGATTGTTTGACGAAGTTCTGCACGTCGTCCTTGGTGATGCGACCTTTATCCGCGCTGCCCTTCACCTGTGTCAGATCGACACCGAGTTCGCGGGCGAAACGGCGGATGGACGGGCTGGCGTGTGCCTTGCCGCCGGGTGCCATCGCGACCGGCGCTGCGGCTGCTGCAACGGGTGCAGCAGCCGGTGCCGGTTTTGCAGCAGGTGCTGTCGCAACAGGTGCCGCCTGCGGTGCGGGTGCGGACGGTGCGGCGACAGCGGGCGCTGCGGCGGGACTGGCTTCGATCAGCGCGATCAGATCGCCTTCCGATACCTTGTCGCCGACCTTGACCTTGAGTTCTTTCAGCACGCCGTCGAACGGTGCCGGCACATCCATGGTCGCCTTGTCGGTCTCCAGTGTGATCAGCGTCTGTTCGGCCGTGACCTGCTGGCCGGCTTTCGCGCCTACTTCAATGACCTCGACACCTTTGAATCCGCCGATGTCCGGTACCAATACATTCTTGATTTCTGCCACGTCGTTCTCCTCTTACACCGTGGTGGGGTTCGGCTTGTCAGCGTCGATCTGGTATTGCTTGATCGCTTTGCTGACCACGCCCGCGTCGATGCTGCCTTCGTCGGCCAATGCCTTCAGTGCGGCAACGGCGACAAAGTAGCGGTCCACCTCGAAGAACTCACGCAACTTGCGACGGAAGTCGGAACGTCCGAAACCGTCCGTGCCCAGCGTCTTGTACTGTGCCTTTACATACGGACGGATCTGGTCCGGGTAGGCGCGGATGTAGTCGGTCGCGGCGACGACGGGCGTCTTCGCGTCCAGGCACTGCTCGACATAACTGACGCGGGCCTTGGCTTCCGGATGCAGCATGTTCCAGCGTTCGCAGTCGATACCTTCGCGGCGCAGCTCGTTGAAGCTGGTCACGCTCCACACATCCGAGGAGATGTCGAAGTCGCGCGCCAGCAGTTCCGCCGCCGCGATGACTTCGCGCAGGATGGTGCCGCTGCCCAGCAGTTGCACCTTGGTCTTGGATTTGGCCCGGGTAGCGCTGAACTTGTACATGCCCTTGATGATGCCTGCTTCGGCACCTTTCGGCATGGCCGGGTGGGTGTAGTTCTCGTTCATCACCGTGAGGTAATAGAACACGTCTTCCTGTTGCTGATACATGCGGCGCATACCGTCCTGCACGATCACCGCCAGTTCGTAGGCGAACGTCGGGTCGTAGGACACGCAGTTGGGGATGGTCGCGGCCATCAGGTGGCTGTGGCCGTCCTGATGTTGCAGACCTTCGCCGTTCAGCGTGGTGCGGCCGGCCGTGCCGCCGACCAGGAAGCCGCGCGCGCGCAGGTCGCCCGCAGCCCATGCCAGATCGCCGATGCGCTGGAAGCCGAACATCGAGTAATAGATGTAGAACGGGATCATCGCCACGCCGTGGTTAGCGTAGGCAGTCGCCGCCGCGATCCAGTCGGCCATGCCGCCCGCTTCGTTGATGCCTTCCTGCAGAATCTGGCCGGATTCGGATTCCTTGTAGAACATCAGTTGGTCGGCATCCTGCGGGGTGTACAACTGGCCCACCTGCGAGAAGATGCCGAGCTGGCGGAACATGCCTTCCATACCGAAGGTGCGCGATTCGTCCGGCACAATAGGCACGATCTGTTTGCCGATGGCCTTGTCTTTCACCAGTATGCCGAGCATGCGCACGAAGGCCATGGTGGTGGAGAATTCGCGCTCCTCGCTGGATTTCAGCAAGGCATCGAACGCGTCCAGTGTCGGGATGTTGAGCGGATGCGCCAACGGCTCGCGTGCCGGGATGTTGCCCATTGCCGCGCTGCGTTCCTTGAGATACTTGGCTTCCTGGCTGTCGGGTGCGGGGCGCACGAAGGGCAGGTTGGGCAGTTGCTCGTCGCTCACCGGGATGTTGAACCGGTCGCGGAAGTTGCGCAGCGAGCCGCCGTCCATCTTCTTCTGCTGGTGGGTCGGGTTCTGTGCTTCGCCCGAAGAACCCATGCCATAACCCTTCACGGTCTTGGCCAGGATGACAGTGGGCTGGCCCTTGTGTTTGGTGGCTGCCGAGTAGGCCGCGAACACCTTGAACGGATCGTGGCCGCCGCGGTTCAGGTGCCAAATCTCGTCGTCGGACATGTCCGCCACCAGCTCCAGCAACTCCGGATATTTGCCGAAGAAATGTTCGCGCACATAGGCGCCGTCACGGGCCTTGTAGGTCTGATATTCGCCGTCCACCACTTCCATCATGCGTTTCGCCAGTAGGCCGCTCTTGTCCTTGGCCAGCAGGCGGTCCCACCAGCGACCCCACACCACCTTGATCACGTTCCAGCCCGCACCGCGGAACACGCCTTCCAGTTCCTGAATGATCTTGCCGTTGCCGCGCACCGGACCGTCCAGACGCTGCAGGTTGCAGTTGACCACGAAGATCAGGTTGTCCAGACCTTCGCGGCCGGCCATGGAGATCGCACCCAGCGATTCCGGTTCGTCGGTCTCGCCGTCGCCGAGGAATGCCCACACCTTGCGGCCGTCGGTCTGCGACAGATTGCGGTGCTGCAGATAGCGCATGAAACGCGCCTGATAGATCGCCATCAGCGGACCCAGTCCCATGGACACCGTGGGGAACTGCCAGAAGTTCGGCATCAGCCACGGGTGCGGATAGGAAGACAGGCCGTCGCCGTCCACTTCCTGGCGGAACTTGCGCAGTTGTTCTTCAGTCAGGCGGCCTTCGAGGAAGGCGCGCGCATAGATGCCGGGCGAGCAGTGGCCCTGGAAATACACCAGATCGCCGCCGTGATCCTTGGTCTGGCCGCGGAAGAAATGGTTGAAACCGATGTCATACAAAGTGGCCGCCGAAGCGAAGCTGGCGATATGGCCGCCCAGCTCGGAAGATTCCTTGTTTGCGTTCAGGATGATGGCCATCGCGTTCCAGCGCGTCAGCGCGCGGATGCGGTGTTCCAGTTCATGGTTGCCGCTGGAGCGCTCTTCCTTGTCCACCGGGATGGTGTTGACGTAGGGCGTGGTGGCGCTGATCGGCATGTCGTCGCCGGCCAGCCGTGCATGGTTGATCAACTGGTCCAGCAGGAAGTGGGCGCGTTGTGCGCCTTCTTTTTCCAGTACGGACTGGAGCGATTCCAGCCATTCCTGGGTTTCCTGGGGATCGTGGTCGGGTATCTGTGTCGCCATCGCTTACTCTCTCTCTTGGTTACAACGCAATATTTCGTTTTCCGTCACCAACCATTCCACTGCGCGGTCGGTGTCCTCCAGCGGGATATCTTCGACCACCTGCAGCCCGAACGCGGCAGCGACCAAAGCAGGTCGGTGCGGCATGCGCGCCAGCAGTCTGTCGTAGAAACCGCCCCCATACCCCAGGCGCTCCCCGTTTTGGGTGAACGCCACGCCGGGTAACAATATGAAATCTATCGTCCCCGGCGCTTCTTCTTTTATACATCGCTCGATCAGCGGTTCGCGTATGCCCCACGAACCGGGTGCCACGTCCTGCTGCAGATCCCGCACCTGATACAAATCCAGATGCTTGCTCGCCCTGTTCACGCGCGGCAGCAACACGCGTTTGCCGTCGCGCAGGGCTTGCGCCAACCAGCGCTCGGTATCCAGTTCCGCCCCGAAATTCAGATAGCCCAGCACCGTTGAAGCCTGTTGGTACACGGGCAAACTGCTGACCGAGCTCAGGATCGCCTGACTCAGGCGTAACCGTTCGGACGCGGCCAGATTTTCGCGGGCGGCGATTATACGTTGCCGGAGGGCTAGCTTCCTAGCTTGGATATTCATAAGCCCTTAATTAATTTCCAACAAAGCGGCCAACGCGCGGCATTGCCAATAGAACGGGTGTTAACGTCGCGGTAATTGCCGCAAATCAGGATCGTGGCGGCGGTATGGGCGGGGGCTTTGGTGAACACAGCATACCTTCTGCGTTAAACGGCCAGTGCCAACAATTCACGCTCCATACGTTTAATGCCGGAAATCAAATTCTTGAAGCTGCTTGAACGTCCGTTTTCCGTATTCAAATGGAGGCCTATTGTTCGAGAGCCACTAACCTTCTGGTAGCGCTGCTTTGTCAAAGCAAGAAGCTCTTTACTCGGATTTTGAAGAGTATCCGGATTTCTAAATTTCGCAGTATTCTGTTGCTTAACTAGGCCGTGCATGTTGAGACCTGCTTCAACAGCAGCCAAGTCGGCCAAATAGAAACTTTCCAATTCATGGCAAGCGATACGTACCAAAGAAACGTCTTGCCTACCTGATTGTCCGCACCTATCCAACAAGGCAGCCTTAACTTTGCGACAGTCTGGCGCTGAATCCTGATCGCGCATCACGATAAACCTGGCCCGTGGATTGATATACCCCTTCATTCTTTTTGCCATTTGCTTTTCGAGGTCTTGTTTGCCTTCGAAAGCCAGCAAGCGAGGCTTGACTTCCGGATTGAGTATTCGGGGAAGCAAACTTTCCAACATCGCTTTGGCGGACTCTTCTTCCAAAAGAAAAACGAGTTCCTTCATCGCGGGTCGGCTCCTTCAAAGAAGCCTTGCTTCCACAAATATCCCATTTGATCGCCGTTCCCCATGTAGCTGGCAATCTGAGCATCATCTTTAGCCCTGCGTATTTCGGTGTTCCCTTGTGTTTTTACCAACCAACACACCTCATCCAATTCAACTGCGTTTAAAAAGTCGGGCGAGTGAGTTGATACCAGTACTTGCCCGCCGCGATTGGAGTACTGCCTGAATTCTTCCGCCAATTCCAGCATGAGTTTTGGATATAGCTGGTTTTCAGGCTCTTCCACGCACAGCAAGGGATGGGGCTTGGGGTCATGCAGAAGCACCAGGTAGGCGAACATCTTAATCGTGCCATCAGAGACATAGCGATCCAAAAACGGCGTCTTGAACGAGCCATCTTGAAAGCGCAAGGTCAGATAGCCATCGTCTTGCAATCTCGGTTCGACACCACTTACCCCTGGAACACGCCGCGACATGGTTTCAAGTATGTTTTGAAAAGTCTCCGGATGTTGCTCGAATAAGCGTTGCGCGACCAGTGGAAGGTTGTCGCCGGACTCGGATAAGTGTTCGGCCTCCCCGGAGGCCTCCTTTCTCCCTCGTGCGGCATTAATGTGAAAATCAGATACGTGCCATGATTCAATTAGTTGACGAAAAGCGTTGGCTGCCTTAAAGCGCTCGAACTGCCCCAAACCTTTTATGGCTAAGGTGTCGGGTGAAACCTTCTGAAATTCGCGGTCCAGCTCCTCATTTTTTTTATTGAAATCTTCTTCGTTGCTGATGGCATAGCCTTCGCCGTTGGAAAAATCCAGGAAGTGAAATGGGCTGCCATACCTGCCTCGTTTGTAACGCAATATTTCTCGCTTTACAAAAGGCACATTGTCTCGTTCTGATATTTCCAGCGAATAGGTAACCAGGCGCTCAACATCTGCAATAGGCATGCGGTACTGGATTTCAATCAAGATGGTGTCTTCAGTTGTGTCCCGGCTTAGTACTTCTTTGAATCGCCCTCGAGCATCAAGTGCTTGGCGCACATTTCCCTTGAGGCAGTCATGCAAGAAGCCGAACACATCAAATAAGGTTGTTTTGCCTGCGCCATTCGCCCCGACTACCACCAAGAAAGGCGGAATGTCCTTCAGACTTGCATCTCGGAAAGCCTTGAAATTTTTCAGGCGTATAGATTCAATTCTCATTCCATCTCCTGTGCATTTTTCTCAACATGAATACTGAGATTGCTTATTGCCTACCAAGCGTTGGATTTACCCCAAGAACAGTTTGTACGCCGGATTGTCGCTCTCGTCCCAATAACGGTAGCCGAGTGTATCGAGGAAGGTCTTGAGCGCCTTTTTGTCCTGGCGCGGCACCTGCATGCCGACCAGCACGCGACCGTAGTCCGCGCCGTGGTTGCGGTAGTGGAACAGGCTGATGTTCCAGTTGTGGCTCATGCTGTTGAGGAAGTTCATCAGCGCGCCGGGGCGTTCCGGGAATTCGAAGCGGAACATGATCTCGTCTTTGGCTTCCGGTGCATGGCCGCCCACCAGATGGCGCAAGTGCAGCTTGGCCATCTCGTTGTCGGACAGGTCTAGTGCCGGCAGCTTGTTGCGCTGGAGTTTGTCGATCAGGTCGTCGGTTTCCGACTGATCCTTGACCTGGATGCCGACGAACACCTGCGCCGCTGCCGGGTCGGCGTAACGGTAGTTGAACTCGGTGATGTTGCGCTTGCCCAGCAGCGAGCAGAATTTGCGGAAGCTGCCCGGGGTCTCGGGGATGGTCACCGCGAGGATGGCTTCGCGTCTCTCGCCGATCTCGGCGCGTTCTGCCACGAAGCGCAGACGGTCGAAGTTCATGTTCGCGCCGCTGCACACGGTGACCAGCGTCTCGCCTTTGAGCTGTTCGCGCTTGGCATACGCCTTGGCACCGGCGACCGCCAGTGCACCGGCCGGTTCAAGGATGGAGCGCGTGTCCTGGAACACGTCCTTGATGGCGGCGCATACCTCGTCGGTATTCACCAGCACCACCTCGTCCACATATTTCTTGCAGATGCGGAAGGTCTCTTCGCCCGCCAGCTTGACCGCCGTGCCGTCCGAGAACAGGCCGACGTCGTTGAGCGTGACACGCTTTTTGGCTTTCAGCGAACGCGCCATCGCGTCCGAGTCGGTGGTCTGCACGCCGATCACTTTAATGTCGGGTCGCACTTGTTTGACGTAGGCGGCCACGCCGGCGATCAGTCCGCCGCCGCCGATGGCGCAGAAGATGGCGTGGATGGGCGCCTGGCGCTGGCGCAGGATCTCCATCGCGACCGTGCCCTGTCCGGCGATCACGTCCGGATCGTCGAAGGGATGCACGAAGGTGAGCTTCTTTTCCTTTTCCAGCGCATAAGCGTGGTCGCAGGCGTCGCTGTAGCTGTCGCCGTGCAAGACGATCTCCACCGAGCGCTGACCGAAATGTTTGACCGCCTCGATCTTCACCTGCGGCGTGGTGGTCGGCATCACGATGACGGCTTTGCAACCGAGGCGGTGCGCGGACATCGCCACGCCCTGCGCGTGATTGCCGGCCGAGGCGGCAATCACGCCGCGCTTCAGCTGTTCGGGGGTGAGCTGCGCCATCTTGTTATAGGCGCCGCGCAACTTGAACGAGAACACGGGCTGCATGTCCTCGCGTTTGAACAGGATGGTGTTGCCGCTGCGCGTCGACAGGTCGGGCGCGAGTTCGAGCGGTGTTTCAACGGCCACGTCGTAGACGCGGGCGGTCAGGATGCGTTTCAAATAACCTTGCATGGTGATTCACGGACGATTGATAGTGTCCGCAAGATTAGCAGGAAACCCGCCGATTGCCTAAATCCGCAGGCCGCTCATTTGGTAGAAAGCGGGCAAGTCGCCCAGGTCTTCCAGCACGGCAGCCGCGCCGGTGAAGTCCTGCGTGTGCGTGTACGGGTTGGTGGTGATGTAGGTCTGGATGCCGGCCGCCAGCGCAGAGTGCAGGCCGTTATAGGAATCCTCCAGCGCGATGCATTCGTCGGGTTGCAGTGCGAGTTTGTCCAGCACCCAGTTGTAGATGTCCGGTGCGGGTTTTTTCCTGGGAACGATGTCTCCGCAGCCGTTGGCAGCGAAATATTTTGCCCAGTCTTTGCCCAGGCCGACTTCCAGCAAGGCACTCACGTTCTCTGCCGTGGTGGTGGTGGCGATGGCCAGCGTGATGCCGGCAGCGCGCGCGTCATGGATGAGTTGCTTGATGCCGGGGCGCAGCGGGATCGCGCCTTCGCGCAGCATGGCGGTGTAGTGACCGGTCTTCACGGCATGCAGATGTTTGACGAAGTCGTCGAAGTTGTCGGGCTTGGTATATCCCTGCAGGAAATCCGAAACGAAATATTTGATGCGTTCCTTGCCGCCGGTGACTTTCAGCAGCTTGTCGTACAGCGCGACATCCCAGTTCCAGTCCAGCCCGTTCTCGGCAAAGGCCTTATTAAAAGACTTGCGGTGACCGTCCTCGGTATCCGCCAGTGTGCCGTCCACGTCGAAGATGATTGCTTTGATTGTCATTACTTTTTCCTTTGTTATCGCATGCCGGGGAATTTCTTACCCGCCATGGACTTCATCATTTTGCTCATCATGCCCTTGCCGCTGAACATCTTCATCATCTTCTGCGATTGCTCGAACTGGTTCAGCAACTGGTTCACATGCATCACCTGCACGCCGGAACCGGCCGCGATGCGCTTCTTGCGCGAAGCCTTGATCTGCTCCGGATGGCTGCGCTCCCAGGGTGTCATGGAATTGATGATGCCTTCGGTACGGTTGATCTGGCGCTCGTCGACCTTGGCGCCTGCGGCCGCATTGGCCAGCTGGGCGGGAAGTTTATCCATCAATGCGGCCATGCCGCCCATCTGTTTCATCTGCACGATCTGCATCTTGAAGTCGTTCAGGTCGAAGCCCTTGCCGCTCTGCATCTTCTTGGCAAGCTTCTCTGCTGCGCCGATATCCACATTGCGCTGCGCTTCTTCCAGCAGCGACAACACATCGCCCATACCGAGGATGCGCTGCGCCATGCGTTCCGGGTGGAAGGCTTCCAGGCCGTTCGGTTTTTCGCTGACGCCGACGAACTTGATCGGTTTGCCGGTGATCTGTCGGACCGATAGTGCAGCGCCACCGCGTGCGTCACCGTCCAGTTTGGTGAGGATCACACCGGTGAGCGGCAGGGTCTCGCCGAAGGCCTTGGCGGTGTTCACGGCGTCCTGACCGGTCATCGCATCGACCACGAACAGGGTCTCGATCGGCTTAAGCGCGGTGTGCAGATCCTTGATCTCGGCCATCATCGCTTCGTCCACGGCGAGACGACCGGCGGTGTCGACGATCAGCACGTCGTGGTGATGCTTCTTCGCCCAGTCGTGCGCGGCCAGTGCGATGGCCTGCGGTTTCTGCGAGATGTCGGAAGGGAAGAAATCGATCTTCAGTTGCTCGGCCAGCGTGCGCAGTTGCTCGATGGCGGCCGGGCGATACACGTCGCAGCTGACTAGCAACACTTTTTTCTTGTGCTGTTCGCTGAGCAGCTTGGCCAGTTTGCCGCTGCTGGTGGTTTTGCCCGCGCCCTGCAAGCCGGCCATCAGGATCACGGCGGGCGGCACGGTGGCGAGGTTGATGCCGACGTTGGCTTCGCCCATCAGCTTGGTCAGCTCGCGATTCACCACGCCGATCAGTGCCTGTCCCGGCGTCAGGCTGGCGATGACTTCCTCGCCCAGCGCAGCTTCTTTTACCTTAGCGATGAAGTCTTTCACCACCGGTAGTGCGACGTCGGCCTCCAGCAGGGCGAGGCGTACTTCGCGTAACGCGTCCTGGATATTGCTTTCGGTCAGGCGTCCCTGTCCGCGCAGGTTCTTGATGATGCCGGAAAAACGTTGTGTGAGATTGTCGAGCATGAGGCCTGAGTGACTTGGTGTAGAATCCGCACAGTCTAAAACATCCGCACTCTTCATGTCGAACCAAGCTCTGCCTCTGCTGACTTTCGCCCTGTACGCTGTATTGGCATTCCTGTTCTGGCGCGCCCAGACTGCCGGGACTGCCGAGCAGAAGAATCGTGGCGCGCTCGGGTTTGCGGTGATCGTGCCTGTGCTGCTGCATGGCGGATTGCTGTATCAGTCGCTGTTCGTGTGGGGTGCGCTCAATCTTGGCGTGACCTATGCCCTGTCGCTGATCCTGTGGCTGACCGTGCTGATCTATTGGGTGGCGAGACTTTTCTATCCGCTTTCCGGTTTGCTGGCACTGGTGCTGCCGCTGGCGGCGATCAGCGTGCTATTGCCCGTCCTGTTCCCGGTCGGACACATCCTGTCCCAGCCGCCCTCCGGCCTGTTCGATACGCACGTGCTGATGGCGATGTTGGCTTACAGCCTGTTTACCATCGCCGCCTTGCATGCCGGTTTGATCTCGCTGGTCGAGAAGCGCCTGCATCATGCCAGGCTGCCCGGGATATTGAAGAGCATGCCGCCGCTGATGACCATGGAATCCTTGCTGTTTCGTGTCATCGGTATCGGTTTCGTGATCCTGACGGTCACCGTGGTTTCCGGTATTCTGTTCTCGGAGCAGGTGTTCGGGCAGCCCTTCCAGTTCACGCATAAGGTGCTGTTCGGATTGATCTCATGGCTCGTATTCGGCGGGCTGCTGGTGGGTCATCACTTCTACGGATGGCGCGGCCATACCGCAGTGCGCCTGACCTTGAGCGGGTTCGCTTTCCTGCTGCTGGCCTATCTGGGCACCCAATTCGTCCTGCAAATCATCCTCCAGCGCTGATTTCCCTGAAAAATTCAGTCCTTGCCTTACTTCGGCAAGGTGTCGTAGAATTCGCGCCCTTTGGCACGGGCCAGATCAACTTTTTATATCGGAAATCATTATGGTAGTCATTCGTCTTTCTCGCGGCGGTTCCAAGAATCGTCCGTTCTACAACGTGGTCGTTGCCGATTCCCGCAACCGCCGCGACGGCCGTTTCATCGAGCGCGTCGGCTTCTACAACCCGCTGGCTGTTGAAGGTACAGAAAGCCTGCGTATCGCGCTGGATCGCGTTGCGCACTGGAAAGACAAGGGCGCGCAGTTGAGCGAGACTGTAAGCCGTCTGGTTAAAAAAGCCGGTGCAGCTGCAACAGCCTGATGAGGCAAGTCCCATGGTCGTCATGGGAAGGATCGTAGCGGCACAAGGCATTCAGGGCTGGGTGAAGGTGCAGACTTTCACCGAATATCTGGATAGTCTGCTTGATTACGACGTTTGGTACTTGGGAAACGAAGCGGCATGGCAGTCCACGAAGGTGCTGGAAGCCAAGGTGCACGGTAAAGTGATCGTCGCCAAGCTGGAAGGTGTGCCCGACCGAACTGCAGCCGAAAAGTTGAAAGGCCAGTTGATCGCTGTGCCGCGCGCGGAATTGCCGGAGCAGGACGAGGACGAGTATTACTGGTCCGACCTGATCGGCATGACGGTGCGGAATCTGCAGGACGAGGTGCTGGGCACGGTCGAGAATCTGCTGGAGACGGGTGCCAACGATGTGCTGGTGTTGCAAGGAGCGCACGGGCAGCTGATGCTCCCCTTCATCGAGAGCGTGGTTCAGGATGTCGATCTGTCCAACAAGATGATCCGGGTGGATTGGCAGGCGGATTACCTTAAATGAGGTTCGACGTCGTTACGTTGTTCCCGGAGATGTTCGAAGCGATCACCCAATATGGGGTGACACGCCGTGCGGCAGAGCAGGGCAAATTTCAGTTGCAGACGTGGAATCCGCGCGATTTCACGACCGACAACTACCGCACCATCGATGATCGCCCCTACGGCGGCGGTCCCGGCATGGTGATGCTGGCGGAGCCGCTGGAAAAAGCGATCAGCGCAGCGAAAGCAGCGCAGGCCGCAAGCGGCAAGGCGAAGAGTCGTGTGATCCACCTCTCGCCGCAGGGCAGGACGCTCAGCCACGAAGTGGTGATGGAACTGCTGGCACGGGATGAGGGATTGATATTGCTGGCGAGTCGTTATGAGGGCGTGGATGAGCGCCTGTTGCGCCAGCAAGTGGATGAAGAGCTTTCCATCGGGGACTATGTGTTGTCCGGTGGCGAGTTGGCAGCGATGGTGGTGATGGATAGTCTGGTGCGGCAGATCCCCGGCGTACTGGGCGATGACGCATCGGCGCAGCAGGATTCCTTTGTGGAGGGTTTGCTGGATTGTCCGCATTACACGAGGCCCGAGGTTTATAACGGCGAGGTGGTTCCGGAGGTATTGATGTCCGGGCACCACGCCGAGATAGAGAAATGGCGATTGAAGCAGGCATTAGGCAGGACTGCGGAACGTCGCCCGGATTTGCTGGCACATCGCCAGTTGACTAAACAGGAAGCTCGGCTACTGGCTGAGTACCAGCAGGAACAAGCTTCCGCAAAAGAAAAGGAATCAAAATGAATCTGATCGGAATTCTTGAAAAAGAAGAAATCGCGCGTCTGAACAAGACCATCCCCAATTTCGCACCCGGTGACACCGTTGTGGTCGGCGTGAACGTGATCGAAGGCGAGCGCAAGCGCGTACAGCTGTTCGAAGGCGTGGTGATCGCCAAGCGCAACAAGGGGCTGAACTCCAGCTTCATCGTGCGCAAGGTCTCCTCCGGCGAAGGCGTCGAGCGTACCTTCCAGAGCTACTCGCCGCTGATCGCCAGCATCGAGATCAAGCGTCGCGGTGACGTACGTCGCGCCAAGCTGTACTACCTGCGCGACCGCTCCGGCAAGTCGGCACGTATCAAGGAAAAGCTGCCGGCACGCAAAGCTGCAGCAGTATAAGCAGCCGCCGCAAGGCAATGTGGAAAACGGGAGCTTCGGCTCCCGTTTTTTTCGTCCGCAGTATGCGGGCCAGACGCCGCTTTGACGTCTGTATGTAACGAAGCAGATTCCTGCGTTTCAGATATGATGCGCGCATGAAATACCAAGCCATCATCTCCGCCCCCTTCGGCAAGCTCGGCATCCGTTGTTCCGATACGGATCTGCTCGGCATCGAATTCCTGCCGTCGAGTACTAAACCGCAAGCCCCGGCAGGCGAAATGGCGCAAACGATCTGCGCTGAACTGACGGCCTATCTGGCCGACCCGCGGCATGAGATCGACCTGCCTTTCGAGCTCGACGGTACGCACCGCCAGTGCAACGTGTGGCAAGCGATGCTGGACATCCCCTGCGGCCAGACGCGAAGCTATGGCGAACTGGCCGCGCAGATCGGTTCCAGCGCGCAAGCCGTCGGCCAGGCTTGTGGCAGCAATCCCATCCCGCTCGTCATCCCCTGTCATCGTGTGGTGGGCAAGAAGGGATTGGGAGGCTTCATGCATCGCGCGGATGAAGATGCTTTGGACATCAAACGGTGGCTGCTAGCCCATGAGCGACGCTGAACTGCTGGATGAGTTCAGTGATGCGCTGTGGCTGGAAGACGGGTTATCGCGCAACACGCTGGAAAGCTATCGCCGCGATCTGAACAAATTCTCACTATGGATGGCAGAACAGCGCGGTTGCGGACTGCTGGCGACGACCCATGCCGATATTCAAGGATTCCTCGCCTATCTGGTGAGCAAACAGAAAGCCAGAGCGACCTCGACCTCGCGCGCCATCTCCAGTCTGAAACGGCTGTTCCGTTACCTGCTGCGCCAGAACCGGATAACAGTCGATCCCACCTTGCAGATCGCCACCCCCAAGCTGCCGCGCAGCCTGCCCAAGAGCCTGACCGAAGAAGATGTTGAATTGCTGTTGAATGCGCCGGATACCTGCACCCCGCTTGGCATGCGCGACCGCACCATGCTGGAAGTGTTGTACGCCAGCGGATTGCGCGTATCGGAACTGGTTAACCTGAGCGTTGCGCAGGTCAGTCTGGATATGGGCGTGACGCGGGTGATGGGCAAGGGCAGCAAGGAACGGCTGGTGCCGCTGGGCGAAGAATCGCTGGACTGGGTCAGGCGTTATCTGGTCGAGGCGCGTCCCGCGCTACTGGCTGGCAGGATGAGTGACGCACTGTTCGTCACCCAGCGCGGTGACGCGATGACACGCCAGATGTTCTGGTATCTGATCAAGAAGCACGCCAAACAGGGCGGTCTGCACAAACCCTTGTCGCCGCACACCCTTCGCCACGCTTTTGCCACCCATCTGCTCAATCATGGCGCAGACTTGCGCGTGGTGCAGATGCTGCTCGGTCATTCGGACATCTCGACCACGCAGATCTACACCCATGTGGCGCGCGAGCGTCTGAAACAGTTGCATTCACAGCACCATCCACGCGGTTAAACACATGAGCCAAGAATCGATTCGGACTGACGATGGTCGTATGTTCTACGACATGTCCGGTAGCGACAATCCCTGTCTGGGGTGTGCGGTCTGCTGCATGCACTATCGCGTCTCGTTCTATCAGGGGGAGATGGATAGCCAGCCGGGCGGCTACGTGCCGTCGGATATGGCGCTATCGCTGACACCGTTCCGCGCCTGCATGAAGGGGACCGAGATGGCGCCGGGACGATGCATCGCCTTGGGCGAGGATAAGCTGTGCACCATCTACGAGAACCGGCCTTCCGTCTGCCGGGAATTCCCGGCGCTGCTGGAGGATGGTTCGCAGAATCCGGAATGCATCCGTTTGCAGGCCTTGTACGGGATAAGGCAGAAATAATTCTGGATTGAAATGGTGGAGGTGATCAGGATCGAACTGACGACCTTCTGATTGCGAACCAGACGCTCTCCCAACTGAGCTACACCCCCACGGCAGGCAAATCCTAACGGCATACGCCGGATTTGGAAAGTGGCTGCGGCATTCGCATGGGCATCCGTTTCCTTATTCCGTGAATTCCTGCAATAATCAGCGCACCGAGAGAGACAACAAAGAGAATAGATATGGCAATGACTCAAGACGATTTGAAACGCGCAGTCGCCCAGGCGGCGATCGCCTATGTTCCCAACGATTGTATCGTGGGTGTCGGCACCGGCTCCACCGCCAACTTCTTCATCGACGAGCTGGCCAAGATCAAACACAAGATCCGCGGCGCAGTCGCCAGCTCCGAAGCTTCCGCCAAGCGTTTGCAGGGCCACGGCATCGAAGTGCTGTCGCTGAACGACGCGGGCGATTTGCCGGTCTATGTCGACGGCGCGGACGAGATCAACAAGCACATGCACATGGTCAAAGGCGGCGGCGGCGCGCTGACGCGCGAGAAGATCGTCGCGGCGGCGAGCGCGAAATTCATCTGCGTATGCGACCAGAGCAAGCTGGTGGATGTGCTGGGCAAGTTCCCGCTGCCGATCGAAGTCATCCCGATGGCGCAAAGCTACATCGCCCGCGAGATGGTGAAGCTGGGCGGGCAGCCCAAGCTGCGCGAAGGTTTCACGACCGACAACGGCAATGTCATCCTCGACGTGCACGGCTTGTCGATCATGAATCCAACCGAACTGGAGGCAAAACTGAACCATTTGCCCGGCGTGGTGACCAATGGCTTGTTCGCGTTGCGCCCGGCTGATGTGCTGCTGCTGGGTACACCCGACGGCGTGCAGACAATGACGGCTCGGTAACATAAGCGTAACGGAGCATCAGTAACATTCGCAATTTGTATTAATCCATTAAGGAATGATCATGGTCGGCACCGAACACACCTCCAAACAATTCGACGCGGAACTGGAAGCTGTCCGTGCGCGCGTACTGCAGATGGGCGGACTGGTCGAAAACCAGATCAAGCTCGCTG
>WOZO01000082.1 GCA_011620315.1 Sideroxydans sp.
AATGAATTATGCAAATAAATACGAATATTTTTTGTTCATCGCGACTTTTCGAAACGTTCAGTCACTCGCCACGAATTCTTGCGACAGATCAATACTGGTCAGGCGCGTAGCTTTCGAAACGTGTGAATTCGCCGCGGAAGGTCAACCTGACCGTACCGATCGGGCCGTTACGCTGTTTGCCGATGATGATCTCGGCCATATTCTTGTCCGGCGTGTCCGGGTTGTAGACCTGATCACGATAGATGAACAGGATCAAGTCAGCATCCTGCTCGATGGCGCCGGATTCGCGCAAGTCAGACATGACCGGACGTTTGTTTGGACGCTGCTCCAAACTTCGATTGAGCTGGGACAAGGCGATCACAGGCACCTGCAATTCCTTGGCCAAAGATTTCAGGGAACGCGAGATCTCGGAAATCTCTGTCGCGCGGTTCTCGCTTCCCTTGCCTGCCGGTGACGACATCAACTGAATATAGTCGATCACCACCAGCCCCAGACCGTTGTTCTGACGGTGCAGGCGTCGAGCTCTAGATCGCAATTCCAGCGCATTCAAGCCGGGTGTCTCGTCGATAAAGATGGGCGCATCGTTGAGCAAGCCCAAAGCATGCGTCATGCGCGTCCAGTCTTCATCCTCCAGACGGCCGGTACGCAAAGTATGCTGATTGAGTCGGCCAACCGAGCCGATCATACGCATCGCCAATTGCGCGCCGCCCATTTCCATACTAAAGATGGCGACCGGCTTGCCTTCCAGCGCAACGTTTTCGGCGATATTGATCGAGAACGCCGTCTTACCCATACTGGGGCGACCCGCCACGATAACAAGGTCACCCGGCTGCAGGCCGGAGGTCATGCGATCCAGATCCGCAAAGCCGGTCGCCGTGCCTGTCACCTCGCTAGCGTCTTCCCGTCCATACAAAGTCTCGATACGCTCGACCACTTGCGTCAGCAATGGCGGGATCGCAATAAAACCCTGCTTGCCGCGATCACCCTGTTCGGCAATCTGCATGACTTTGCTCTCGGCCTCGTCCAGCAATTGCCCCGCATCGCGTCCGCTTGGATTGTAGGCACTGGTCGCGATGTCGCTGCCGACTTCCACCAGCTTGCGCATGATGGCGCGCTCGCGCACGATCTCGGCATAGCGGCGGATATTGGCGGCGGATGGCACGTTCTGCGCGAGCGAACCCAGATAGGTCAAGCCGCCTGCTTTATCAAGCTCGCCGTTGCTTTCCAGCGATTCAGCCAGCGTGATGACATCCACCGGCCTGGCCTGCTCATTCAGGCGACCGATATGGCGCCAGATCAAACGATGCTCCCCCCTGTAAAAGTCCGTCTCATTCAGCAGGTCGGTGACCTTGTCCCAGGCACTGGTGTCCAGCAGGATGCCACCCAGCACCGACTGTTCCGCCTCAACGGAATGCGGCGGGAGTTTCAGTGCTTCTAGCTGCGCATCGGCGGGAACTGAATAATTCTGCATGTTCGGGTGACAAATTGCGGGAGGGGGATTCTACACTTTTCAGACAACAAAAAAGGACTGTCGCCAGTCCTTTCTTGTCACTGCATGAACAAACAGGATTACTGTTCGCCCAGTACCGAAACGGTCACATCCACCACCACATCAGGATGCAGCGCGATACTCATGGCATGATCGCCGATCTGCTTCAGGTGACCTTCAGGCATGCGCACCTGGCTCTTCTCCACCTTGTGACCTTCGGCAACCAGCGCTGCAGCAATGTCAGTGTTGGTCACAGAGCCGAACAGCTTGCCGTCAACGCCGGCCTTCTGCACCATTTGAATGGTCAGACCAGCCAGCTTTTCGCCGCGTGCCTGCGCATCGGCCAGCTTCGCTGCTTCACCGGCTTCCAGTTCCGCACGACGTGCAGCGAAATCCGCCACGTTGCTTTCCGTCGCACGCTTGGCCTTGCCTTGCGGGATCAGGAAATTACGCGCGAAACCATTCTTCACCTTGACCACGTCGCCCAACTGGCCGAGGTTGACCACTTTTTCCATCAGAATCACTTGCATGATCTACTCCTTAGTGCAAATCGGTGTAAGGCAGCAGCGCCAGAAAGCGTGCACGCTTCACTGCTGTGCTCAACTGACGCTGATAACGCGCCTTGGTGCCGGTGATACGTGCCGGGATCAGCTTGCCATTCTCGGAAACGAATTCCTTGAGGATGTTAATGTCCTTGTAATCCACTTCCGCGATTTTCTCGGCAGTGAAACGGCAGAACTTGCGGCGCTTGAACAGCTGACGCGAAGAATTGTTCTTCTTGTCGTCTTTTTTCTTAAATACACGAGCCATGATGTGCCCCTATTTCAATGTAACGTTATCAATATGCAGAACCAGTTGCGTGCTCTTCAGACTGCGCTGCGCCAGAAAACCTTCAGCCAATATTTGCTGACCGGGTTGCAAGTTGCCCAATCTCTGAGCTATCTCACCCAGTGCCAGTGCTGGAACCTCACACTGTACTTGGCGCTGCATCCCCGCTTCCTGCTGCATCGAAGTATGGCGCATTCTGAACGCCAATCTCGCCAATCCTGCCGGGGTGTGTCGCAAGCCTTCCGACTCGATCACTTCCCCGTCAATCACACAACGGTTGCTGCCCAATCCAAATTACGCTGCAGCTGCCGGTGCTGCTTCCGCAGTATCGGTCAACGAACGCGACTTCTCTTCCTTCATCATCACGGAAGGTGCAGTCACGGCAACCTTGGTCTTGATGGTCAGGTGGCGCAGTACGGCGTCGTTGAAGCGGAAAGCGTGCTCCAGTTCGTCCAGGGTCTCCTGGTCGCACTCGATATTCATCAGCACGTAGTGTGCTTTGTGGATCTTCTGGATCGGGTATGCCAGTTGACGGCGACCCCAGTCTTCCAGTCGGTGGATATGACCGCTCTTGCCGGTCACCAACGTGCGATATCGCTCGATCATCGCGGGCACTTGCTCGCTCTGGTCGGGATGCACGATAAATACGATTTCGTAGTGTCGCATTACATCTCCTTGTGGATTAAAGCCCCCCGGCACGCAATGGGCGGTGGAGCAAGGTTAAAAACTCCCTTTTTCAGGGAGGCGCGCATTATAGGGATATTGAGCCCCGCGTCAAGCGGCAGCCTCTTCCAACATAAAATAAGTCTGAAGCCAAAGTACCGATTCGGTCGTTATATAGTGGCCCCCGAATTTGAGACAGTAGATTAAGCTGTAGTCCGAAGCGAAG
>WOZO01000121.1 GCA_011620315.1 Sideroxydans sp.
CGTAATTTGATGGTCGGGGTGAGAGGATTCGAACCTCCGACTCCTGCGTCCCGAATTTTGGCTTTTTGACATTTTGTTAATATAAATCAATTTGTTATGTCATTCGATTCTGTGCAAAAGTGACGCAAAATGCCTTTAATTGACTCAACTTTTCTGGAGGTAGTTACGAAATGGTTACGCAAAGCAAAGAGTATATCCGTCGAACGGTTCCCTTGCGGGTGAAGTTGTCGCCTGACATGGCGGCGCGTTTGGATTCAATTTCTCGACCTCGTGGCGTCACGGCGGCGACTTTGGCGGCCTTGATTATCGGCGAGTATGTTGATCGTGTGGAACGTCGAGAAAAAGAGCAACAAGGACTATTTGAGGGGTCAAGGGTCGAATGTCCGGAGCACACGGCCACCGCATAGACACGGGTTTTTCGAAGCGCTGCTGGTCGCTTATTGATGCGGGTTAGCGGACATTCGCGCCCTTGATGCCTCAAATAGTCCAATACGCTCAGGGCTGCTGGTGGGGAAGCTTTACCCCCACCGGCTGCCTCGCGGCGAGCTCGGGGTGTGGGGCAGCGCCCCGCAATCATGGCCATGCTGGTCAGTGTTGTTGTATGGATGCAACGTTATAGCGCAGATCAGTCCGGTTTAGCGGAATTATGCCCAGTCAGGTCAGAAAATGCTTGACGTCGATTTTTTGTTTCATGTAGATTGTCAGCGTAGTTTGAAATTATTGATTTGTCGTAGAGCGTAGTTGGCAGGGTGCCTAGGCTAATTCAGCGTCGCTGACGGTTCATATCGCGCACATGGGAGAAGGGATATTCCATGGCCGTCAGCCCTCCAGTTAAGGGCACTGCTCACGACTCCTATAAAAGGAGTTGTCGCAGTGTCTTTTTCATTTCCAGCGCCGGGAACGGCTTTATTTTCTTCGTCGACCATTCATGGCGGTGCTGACCTGCAGCAACCGGCCGCCCGCAAGCTTGCGCCGGTCGCCTGCCTGCCCGCCCACAGTGAGGCACGAACGAGGACGGACAGCCAGCCGAACGTCGCAGGCGGCGGGAGCCAGACGCGCAGCGTCGGCTCTGGGCTTGTCTCTTCTTCAACAAGTGGAACGCTGCAAGATGAACCAATTCTTGTTGATTCTTTCCAGAACAGAATAAAGCGGATGCGATGCCGAGTCCTGACCGGGGCGAGGCTACAAGTTGGCCAAGTGCCACGGTCGCGTGTGGCCATGCTGACCCTGACTTATCGGTCGGGTGTCGAGTGGGAAGGTCGGCACGTGTCGGACTGTATCCGGCTTATTCGTCAATGGTTGAAACGGCGCGCAGTTGCATACCGTTGCGTGTGGGTTGCCGAGATTCAAGAATTCCGCAAGCTGCGGCAGCCGGATTTTCACTGTGTCCATTATCACTTGTTGGTGTGGCTTCCTCGTGGCGTAAAACTTCCCATGCTTGATGTACGCGGCTGGTGGCCTCATGGTGCCACAAAGATGGAATGGGCACGTGATGCGGTTGGGTACATAGCCAAGTATGTGAGTAAAGGCGGTGATTTCTATCGCCTGCCTAAAGGTGCCCGGATGTATGGCGTTGGCGGCCTTGTTGGTGACGCACTTGATGAGGCTCGCTGGTGGGCGCGTCCCGGTTGGCTGCGGGAACTGGTCAAGGTTGGTCAAAAAGTTTTCCGCAACAAGGGCGGTGGCTGGATTGATCGTGATACCGGAGAAACTTATCACTCACCTTGGCGGGTGCTGCTTCGTGCTGGTGCGGTTTATTTATATCGCATAACTGAGGCGGAATTGCAGCGGATTTCTTTCATTCGAAACGCCATTGCTCGTGTGACTTGTGAGGGTAATCATGCTGCTCTGGTCGCTTGATGAAGTGGCCGCGCAGCTTGGCGGCGTCTCTGCTCGCACTGTGCGCAGACTGATTGAACTCGGTGAGCTGCCGGTGTGCAAGGTCGGTCGTCTTGTCCGTATTCCATCTGAAGCCGTGCGTGACTATGTTGGCCGCATGACTCAGCAGGTGCATAATCGTCCCGGCACGGAGTCGGTGACATGGAAAGGAAATAAATCATGCCATACCGACGCAAGGACTCGCCGTACTGGTGGGTCAAATATACCGATGCAAGCGGAAAAACAGCTTACAGATCTACTGGGACAATTGACCTTGAACAAGCGAAAGCCCTCGAAGCAAAATGGCGATTCGAAACCTATCAGCAGCGGCAGTGGGGTGTTCAGCCTGAACACTCATTTGACGAAATGATGATTGTTTTCATCAATGCCAAGCGCGATGAGTGGCGCAGTCTTGAACGGGTCAAGTATGGGGTTCAGAGATTGCAGCCGCATTTCTCTGGAAAGATGGTCGAGAAAATTCGGCGGCCTGACGTTGCGAGCTACATCGAGAAGCGTAAAGCGGACGGTGTAGCGGCGAGGACAGTCAATCGGGAACTCGATCTGCTTTCGGCGGCATTCAATTATGTGCGTGTTTATCGGGAGTGGAACGTTCAGAACCCGGTGACAGGCATGTCATTGAAAGAGCCGGAAGGTCGCTTGCGTTGGCTCAGTCGCGGTGAAGCTGACGCGCTGATATGTGAAGCGGAGAAGGAGCCGAAGTCTCCGCACCTGGCGGATTTTGTCCGGTTGGCCTTGAATACCGGCTGCCGGAAAAATGAGCTTCTCAAGCTCTCATGGGATCGGGTGGATTTGAAATCGAACTACATCCGGCTTGAGGGAGAAAACACCAAGAACGGAAAGCGGCGATTTGTTCCGTTGAATGAGGAAGCGCGCCAGGCGGTGTTGAATCGCGCTCGTTTCAGGGCGGAATATTGCCCAGGCTCTTTGTGGGTGTTTGCTCACAGGAGCGGGGAACGAGTGCAATTCATGCAGAACGGGTTCAGGGCAGCATGTGAGCGGGCAGGAATCACGAATTTTCGGGTTCATGACCTCCGGCACACGTGCGCCTCGTGGCTCGTGAATGCAGGGGTGCCGTTGCCGGAAGTGCGTGACTTGCTTGGCCATTCGAGTATCGAAATGACCGAGCGTTATGCGCATCTGTCACCGGAAAACCTCAAAGGGGCGGTCGGTGTACTGGATCGGTTACGATCTGGTTACGTTGGCCTGTTGGAACTCAAGGGCGATGGGACAAACCCTTGATTTTATTGGTCGGGGTGAGAGGATTCGAACCTCCGACTCCTGCGTCCCGAACGCAGTACT
>WOZO01000101.1 GCA_011620315.1 Sideroxydans sp.
GGCGTGTGGAGCCGCAACGGCAACGTGGCCTACCGCATGGGCCGCGCCATCAAGGCCGGCCGCGTGTGGACCAACTGCTACCACGACTACGCAGCCGGTGCGGCATTCGGCGGCTACAAGGAATCCGGCATCGGCCGCGAGACGCACAAGATGATGCTCGACCATTACCAGCAAACCAAGAATCTGCTGGTGAGTTATAGCGAGCAGAAACTTGGATTTTTCTAAACCCTGGTTGTCCACGAAAAACACAAGGCGGGGTAAGCAGGCATTTCGCCGCAAGGCGAAAGCTCGCAAATGACACGAACAAATTCGAGAAAATATTCAGACTGATCTATTTCGTGGCTTTAGTGTTTTTCGTGGACTGAGTGAGGTTTTTCGGTTCAACGCAACCCTGAGGCCACTTCCCGGCGGTCAGGCCGCCACGGCGGCTTTTGCGGGGCGGGTGACCGTCCCGTATTTTTTTGGAGGACGATATGGTCGACAAAGTGATCGCGACGGATGCGGCATTGGAACTGATCGAGACGCTGCAACAAAAATACGGCGAGCTGATGTTCCATCAGTCGGGCGGCTGCTGCGACAACAGTGCGGCCAATTGCTATCTGCCGGGCGAACTCACCATCGGCGCTGGCGACGAATATCTGGGCGACATCGGCGGCGTGCCGTTCTACATCGGCAAGGCGCAATACGAATACTGGAAACACACCCAGCTCATCATCGACGTGACCGAGGGACGCGGTGGCACGTTCTCGCTCGAAGGACCGGAGGGGCAGGCTTTTCTTACGCGCTCGCGCCTGTTCAGCGAAGAGGAATGGGCGGCATTGCAGGCCGAACAAGGCTAGTAGTTCAGTGACCTGAAATAGCCGTTCGCCTCGGGCGACCAGGTGTAGCCCCAGCCTTGCAATACCGAGCCGACCTCTTTGGCGTAGCGCTGCTGGTCGCTCGGCTTGATCCATGCCTTGCCGGCGGCTTCGCTGTAGCTGGCGTTGTGGTGTTCGCAGAAATGTTGCCTTGCGTTGTCCGAGCGCCCCAGCTCCTGCGCGAAGCGGCCTTCCCAGCTCAGATGTTTCTCATCGCTGTGCTGCATGGGGCGTGCCGGTTGTGACTGTGTGTTGCCTTTCAATGCATTGCCCACGCTCAACGCGCCGACGTTCACCCAGCCCTTGCTCAGATAGAACTCGGGCGTACCTTGTGCTGTGTCGTAAAAATACGCGACGTTGATCTGCTGGCTGAATTCCACGATGTGGAATTTTTCGAATTGCAGGATGACGGCGTGCAGATTGTGTTTGCTGTCGTTCAGTCTGACGACCAGTCCTTTGGCGTCGGTCCGGAACTTCAGGAAATCGCGATTGTTGAAATCGAAGGCGTCGCTGCCCAGCGCGAAATACATGCCCTGCAGGTCTTCGCTGTACAGGTTCCAGAACGCGGCGCGGCGCGAATTGTCCGCACCGTCCGGCGCGAACAGGTGGAAGAACTCGTGCACCAGATAGTTCTTGCCCCAGTTGGCGATCATCTCGCGTGCGGCCTGGCTGCACAGCCAGTTGCTTTCGTTATGCACAATCCACGGTGCGCCCCATTGCGCGACGGCGAAATCGCGCAGGGTGTCGCTGGGCGTTTTGATCTTGCATGCACTGTAACGGTCGAGCAGTTTGCCCAGCATGCGCGAGGTGTGGAACGGGTATTGGTCGAGCAGCAGCAAGGCGTCGTTCACTTCGTCCTGGAACTTCGCATCGGCAAGGCTCAGGATGCGTTCGATGTGCGACTGCACGAAGCTGCGGATGAACCAGGAATCGACACCGATATTGAGCTCGAAGCGGAAGCCTTCGATGCGGTCGATATCCGCCGCGCCGCCACGGTAGTCGTCCCATGGCACGGTGCCGAGCAGGCCTTTGTTTTTGGACAGCACGCGCACCCATTGCGGCGTGTGGCCGTCGCTGGCGAGGCGATCCGCTCCATTCTGCAGGAAGGTGTGCAGTGACGCCCAGTTGCTGCGGCCGCTGCCGAGTACGCTGTCCGCATCCGGGTCATAAGCGAAGTATGCGTTGAGCAGACCGCGATAGCATTTGCGGAAAGCGCGCGTGCGTTCCTGATGCTGGGTGAGATATGCGAGCAGGGTTGTGAACAGTTTTAGATTCTCGATCAGGCGTTCACCCTGCTCGGAATACACCTGTGTGCAGCCGTAGCAAAGCAGTCTGGCCTGGCGCAGATCGCGCACGAAACCGGCTTCCGCGAAATGCCGCAACGCGGTCAGGATGCGATCTTCGCCGAGCGCGTCCATGTCCACTTCGCTGCCTAGCCAGGCGATCAGTTGTTCGCGTTCGTGCTGGATGGGCAGCAGGTCGCTGGCACGCATGGTGGAGAGCGCGATGCGGCTCATGCGCGCCATGCTGTCGGCGAGTTTGTTCAGCGTATTCATCTGATGCGGCACTGTCCGAAGTCGTTGCGCGGGATGTCGTCGGTCCTGGCGTGCGCTTCGTCGATGCCGTAGAACTCCAGGCGCAATTCGATACGTCGGCTTTCTTCCAGCGATTTTTTGGCGGAGTTGAATGAATAACCGCCAACCAGGAACAGGTCGCGCACTTGCTCTTTCTCTTCAGCGGAAAGCGTCTTCTGCTGATTGGGGGCGGGAGAAAGCAGGGTGCACAGCACGCGCTCGCTGCGCTGCAGACTGAGGTTCAGATTGAGCAGGTAATCGCCGCGCTGGTCGGCGAAGCCTTCCACCACCACACGCTTGAGCCAGCGCTGCGCCAGATCGTCGCGTGCCAACGTGAGCATGTCGCTTACGAAAGCGCTCAGATATTCCACCTGTTCGGTGGTCAGTCTGGAACTGCCGGTGTCGAAACGGGCGCGGTCGCCGAAGTCGATCACGTTGCGGTTGCGGTCCACACTGATGCCGGGATGGCCCTTGGCGGTTTCCTCGATGCGATCCCACAGCTCGTTGATCTCGTGCACGCGGTCGGCCTGCTTCTTCTCGGCTTCGCTCACGTTCTTGGTGATGGCGAGCAGCGCCACGCTCATCACCAGCAGGAACATCACCATGAGTGCCGACATCAGGTCGGCGAAGGAGATCCAGAACGGCTTTTCACCTTCATCTCTGTTGCGCCGTTTGACGGGAATGAACTTGCCCAGCATGTCTCTATCCCCGCCTTAGTTGGAAACTGAGCCTAGCGTGTCTTCCAGTTCCTGGATGCCTTCACGCAACAGTTTCACCGAGTCGGCCAAGGCCTGATGGAACTCGCGGTTGGCTTCGCCCACGGCCTTGGTCATGCCGCTGCTGAACGATTCGTGCGCCTGGCCGATCACGTCGGACACCTTCTCCAGGTAGCCGTCGGCTTGCTGTTGCGCTTCGACCAGCTTCCCGGTGGCGGCTTCGATGCGCGACACCACATCGTGCGACATCGCCGCGTCGCGGCGTGCTTGCTCCACGATGAGCTGCATGGAGCCGACCAGTTCGGTCATCGCATCGCGCGCCTTCTGGTAGTCGGCGTACACGCTGCTCAAGCTGTTGGTGGCCGAGCCGATGGCACCGGCAGCCTGGGTCAGTTCCCCGGCGAGGCTTGCGGACTTGTCCAGTGTGGACGTCACGCCTGCACCCGCTTTGGCGAAATCCTTGGAGGCGAGATAGAGCGTGTCCGCGCCGTTGTTCATCTTGGTCAGCGCTTCGCCGGTGGTGCTGCGCATGGCTTGCACGGCGGCCTTCATCTCCACCACGGCGAGGTTGACGCCTTCCACCAGCGCGCCGACCTGGCCGCCGAACTGGCCCACCATGGCCTGACTGCTGGCGGCGAGGGCTTCCTGTTGTTGCCTGCTGGCGGTACCGGCAGAACGCACTTGCGCGCCCAGCTCTTCGATGATGACGCCCATACGGTCGGACAGATTGTCCAGCGCTTGTTGCAGCCCCTGCTTGGTGTCGCCCTGCGATTGTTCCATCAGCGCGCGCACCTGTTCGATGAACTCGCCCAGCTTGTCATTCATGGTGCGCTGGCGCGCTTCGGCACCGGCCATGGTCTCGGCCAGCAGGTTGGTCAGTGTCTCGTTGCCATGCTTGCCCGCGCTTTGCATCTCTGCGGCCATCTGTTGCAGGGTGTGGGTGGCGGTCTGCAGCGATTCGATGGTCTGCTGTTGCAGGCTGTTGATGCCGCCGACCTGTGAGCCGAACATGTCCTTGAGTTGATCGCTGAATTGGCTCAACACGCCGGCCAGCATCTTGTGCACGGCGTCCTGCTGGTCGTTGCGTGTCTCCTTGAGCGCGCTGGCGATGTCGTTGAGCGGCTGCTTCAGGCTGGCTTCCAGCGTGCTCGCCAGACGATTGCCGAGCGCTTCCGACTGCGCGTTGCTGGCGGCGATCTGCTTCTCGAACAGCTCGCCCATCATCTGCTGCATCTCGTTGCGCAGCATGGACGCGGTCTGGCCGGAAGAGGCTTCGGTGGCTTTCACCAGACGCGCCAGATATTCCTCGCTGGCACCGCCTTCGAACAGGTTATCGAGCAACTGGGTGAGTTGTTCCACCTGACCGTTCAGGCGCGTGATGGCGACTTTCTCGATGAAGGTGATGACCATTGCCAGTGTGATGGCGATGGCGGAAACGAGGAAGGCTTCCCACACACCGTGCAGCAGGTGGTTCAGGCTCTCGCGCACGATGGCCGGATTCTCCGACACCTGGAAAGCCTGCAAACCCATGATCAGGCCGTAGAAGGTGCCGATGATGCCGACGCCGGTGAACAGGCCGGGCAGGTGTCTGAAGAAATCGGCGCGCAGCGGCGTGTCGATGATGGTCTCGTGCGGGAACATCAGGTTGGCCGGTACGGTGGAGCGCCAGCGCGCATCCGACTGGCGATGCAGCGAGTCGGCATATTCCTGCCACAGATGTGCCAGCACGCCGGTGTCGGCGAAGATCGCGGGCATGTCGTTCGACGGTTTGCCGTCCAGCGCGCGCAACTGTTTGACCACACGCGAGATGCGCCAGGAAACGATCAGCGAGGGCAGCAAGAAAAACAGCAGGAACGAGATCGCGAGCAGACCGAGGATGGCCGCGAATACATAGATGTGGGGCGGGAGCTGGTCTATCGTGAACATGTTGGAATATGACGTCAGAGGGTAAAAAAGCGGCTTGTATAATACACCGCATGACACAGACGACCGGGCCGAATATGGACAAGCAAGCACAGCAGACGACGCATGACAAAGTGGTATTGTTTGCCGATGTCAGCGGCAGTACGCGCTTGTACGAGGTGCTCGGCGACGCGCGCGCTTTTGCCGCCATCAACCAGTGCATCTCACTGTTGCGGCGCGTGACCGGGACCTTTCAGGGGCGGGTGGTGAAAACCATCGGCGACGAGATCATGGCGGTGTTTCCCGGCGTGTTGAGCGGTGTGCAGGCGGCCTGCGCGATGCAGGCGGAAGTGGATGCGATGGTGCCGCTGGATGATGCGGTGTGTCTGGCGATCCGCATCGGTCTGTATCACGGCCCGGTGCTGATGCAGGACAGCGATTCCGATGTGTTCGGCGACACCGTCAATGTGGCGGCGAGATTGACCGAGCTGGCCAATGCCGGACAGATACTTTCCGACGCGTCCACGGTGCAGGCGCTGCCGCCTTTGCTGCGCACGTCCACGCGCAGTCTCGATCTGCTGCCGATCAAGGGCAAGGCTTCCAATATCAAGGTGGTCGAAGTGCTGTGGCAGGAAGGTGACGATGCGACGCTGATGGTGGGGCGTACCCATTCGCCAGCGGCGGTTTCGGGAACGCTGCGCTTGCGGCACCACGGGCGCGAGGCGGTAGTGGATGCGTCGCACGGCAAGCTGGTGCTGGGGCGCGATGATCAGGCGGACTTCGTGGTCGAGGACAAGCGCGCTTCGCGCTTGCACGCCACCATCGAATTGCGGCGCGACAAATTCGTCTACATCGACCAGAGCTCGAACGGCAGTTACATCACCTTTGCCGGGGAGAGCGAGTTGCAGTTGCGGCGCGAGGAGATCGTGCTGCGCGGCAGCGGCAGCATCTGTCTCGGGCATTCGTTCGGCAAGGATGCGGCGGGCGCGATCAGCTTTTCCTGCGAGGGTTGCTGATCTATTCTTCGCCGGTGACCGGGCGGCGGCGCAATCTGCGGCGCGATTCCTTGCCCAGCTCTTCTTTCGCCTGCGCTTCGGCAGTCCGTCTGGCCATCACTTCGGCAAAACCCTTGGCGCGTTCAGCCGCGAGATCGGCGAGTTGCTTTTTCCTGAGTTCCTGTGCGGCGGCAAGCCTGGACTGATTCTCGGCGGCAACCATGCGCTCGGTCCGGCCGATGTCTTTGATCTTGGATAGATGTTGCGCGAGTTTGGCTTTGCGTGCCTGTTCCTCTTTTTGTCCGGCTTCCGCCGCCGCCCGGGCGCGGGTCGCCGCTTCCAGCTTTGCCAACTGCGCGGCTTCCGCTTTTTGCTGTGCCAGTTGTTGCTGCTTGCGGCGTTCGGCGGCTGCCAGCAATGCCAGGCGTTTTTTTTCCTGCTCCTGTGCGGTTTCTTTTTCGAGCTTGTCGATATTCGCCAGACGGCGCTTTGCCAGACCGATGAACTCGCCCTTGGGGAATTCCTTCAGGTATTGCTCGAAATTGGCGCGCTGTGTGCTGTCGCTGATCTCGCGCCACAGTTTGATGTCGCGCTGCCGCGCGGCGAAATCGTCCACCGCAGTTTCTGCGGCGGACAGACTGTCTGTCGTGGTGACCAGCGTCGTGTCCGAATGGGCGGGGAGCGGGGTGTTGCGGGGGATGGTGCGCTTGAGCGCGCGCATGAATTCGGCGGCATTTTGGAAACGCGCTTCCGGCGTCTTGGACAGACTTTTCATCACCACCAGATCCAGTTCCGGCGACACCTTGGCATTGAGGTGTGAAGGCGGCGTCGGCAACTGGTGCATCACCTTGTTCATGATGGTGATCGGGCTGCCGGTGAACGGCCGCTCGCCGGTCAGCATCTGGTACAGCATCACCCCTGCCGAATAAAGGTCGCTGCGCCCATCAACATCCTTGCCCATGAACTGTTCGGGTGACATATACGTCGGCGTGCCCAGCACCATACCTGCCTGGGTGAGGTGGCTGGAATCCATCTTGGCGATACCGAAGTCGGCGATCTTGATGCTGCTGTCGGCGGTGATCATGATGTTGGCGGGTTTGATGTCGCGATGCACGACGCCGCGCTGGTGCGAGTATTCCAGCGCATCAAGCACCTGCAGCATGATGCGCAGACTGTCGGCGATGGGCAGCGTCTCGCCTGCTTCCAGATGATCCTTGAGTTCGTCACCGTCCACATATTCCATGGCGATATAGGCCAGATCGCCTTCTTCGCCGTAGTCGTAGATGGAGATGATCTTGGGGTGGGAGAGCCGACCTGCGGCCTGTGCCTCGCGGCGGAAACGCGCAAAGGCTTCTTCCATCTCGGCAGGCTCCACCAGCGACTTCTGGATGGTTTTGACGGCAACGGTGCGCTGGATGAAGGGGTCGAAACCTTCATAGACGATACCCATCGCGCCCTTGCCGAGTTCGCGACGTAATTCGTATTTGCCTAGTTTGTCCGTGGTGGGCATGCGCTTGAGCGTGTGTAATACGGGTGGGGCATGTGAATATCTGCTGCGATTCTACTACGGCAGGCGGCGGAGATTGCGCCGACATGGCGACGCGTGCGCGCCGAAAAAGCCGCGTTCCGGTTAGACATTGCAGCCCTAAGCCTTTAGAATTGCGGCCTTTTTTACAGGCAAGCACCATGTCCGCAGAACTCGAACAGTCAGCAAAAGAATCTCCGGCAGCGCCGCGCGACCAGATCGGGCGCGAAGTCGCGCGCCGCCGCACCTTCGGCATCATCTCCCACCCCGACGCGGGCAAGACCACGCTGACCGAGAAACTGCTGATGTTCTCCGGCGCGATCCAGTTGGCCGGTGCGGTGAAGGCGCGCAAGAGCGGGCGCCATGCGACCTCCGACTTTCTCGATATCGAAAAGCAGCGCGGCATCTCGGTGGCATCTTCGGTGATGCAGTTCGAGTACCGCGACCATGTGGTGAACCTGCTCGATACGCCGGGTCACCAGGATTTCTCGGAAGATACCTACCGCGTGCTGACGGCCGTGGACTCCGCGCTGATGGTGATCGATGCGGCCAAGGGCGTGGAGGCGCAGACCATCAAGCTGCTGGATGTGTGCCGCATGCGCGACACGCCCATCGTGACCTTCATGAACAAGATGGACCGCGAGGTGCGCGATCCGCTGGAATTGCTGGACGAGGTGGAGTCGGTGCTGAAGATCCAGTGCGCGCCGGTGACCTGGCCGCTGGGCATGGGCAAGAGCTTCCGCGGCGTGTATCACCTGATGAAGGACGAGATCCTGCTGTTCACGCCGGGCGAGGAGCGCGCCGACGGCGAGGTGGAGATCATCAAAGGTATCGACAACCCGATCCTGGCGGAACGCTTCCCGATGGAGATCGAGCAGCTGAAGATGGAAGTGGAACTGGTGCACGGCGCATCGCACCCCTTCGATCTGCAACGTTTCCTCGACGGCAAGCAGACACCGGTGTTCTTCGGCTCCGCCATCAACAACTTCGGCGTGCGCGAGATTTTGAATGCGCTTCTGGAATGGGCACCCGCGCCGCGCCAGCGCGATGCTTCGGTGCGCAACGTGAGCCCGATCGAACCGAAATTCTCCGGCTTCGTGTTCAAGATCCAGGCCAATATGGACGCCAACCACCGCGACCGCATCGCCTTCCTGCGCGTGTGCTCCGGTCATTTCGAGCGCGGCATGAAGATCAAGCATCTGCGCCTGAACCGCGAGATCAAGGTGTCCAGTGTCGTGACCTTCATGGCTTCCAGCCGCGAGCAGGTGGAAGAGGCCTACGCGGGCGACATCATCGGCCTGCCCAACCACGGCAACATGCAGATCGGCGACAGCTTCTCCGAAGGCGAGCTGCTACAGTTCACCGGCATCCCGTACTTCGCGCCGGACCACTTCCAGTCGGTGCGTATCCGCAACCCGATCAAGATCAAGCAACTGCACAAGGGCTTGCAGCAGCTCGGCGAAGAGGGCGCGGTGCAGGTGTTCAAACCGGTGGACGGCGGCGACCTGATCCTCGGCGCGGTCGGCGTGCTGCAGTTCGATGTGGTGGCCAGCCGATTGCAAGGCGAGTACGGCGTGGATGCGATGTTCGAAGGTGCCAGCGTCAGTACCGCGCGCTGGGTGACCTGCGACGACGCAAAGATATTTGCCGATTTCCAGAAAGCGTTGTCGCACAATCTGGCAGTCGATGCGGCGGGCAACCTGGCTTATCTCGCGCCGAACAACGTCAACCTGAAACTCACCCAGGAACGCTGGCCCAAGGTGGTGTTCCATACCACGCGCGAGCACGCGGTGAAACTCTGATGGAACAAATCGACTTTCAACTACGCGGCGAATTCATCGCGCTGAATGATCTGCTCAAGCTGACCGGCGTGAGCGACAGCGGCGGGGCAGCCAAAGCGCTGGTGGCTGATGGGGCCGTTTCCGTCGATGGACAGATGGAATCGCGCAAGACCGCCAAGATACGGGCGGGGCAGGTGGTGTCGCTGTCCGGCGTGCGGATACGGGTACGGGCTTGAACCATGCTGTACATCGCCCACAACGTCGTCATCCCCGAACGAGAGATTGAACTGACCGCTGTGCGCGCGCAGGGGGCGGGCGGGCAGAATGTGAACAAGGTGTCGAGCGCGATGCATCTGCGCTTCGATATCCATGCCTCTTCTCTTCCGGAGGAGATGAAGGAACGTCTGCTGCAGATCAATGACCAGCGCATCACCAAGGACGGCGTGGTCGTCATCAAGGCACAGGAATTCCGCAATCAGGAACAGAATCGCAACGAGGCGCTACGCCGTCTCAAGGCCTTGCTGCAATCGGCAGCCGAACGGCCCAAGCCGCGCATCGCGACCAAGCCTTCGCGGTCGGCGAAGAAGAAACGGGTGGAAGGAAAAGTGTTGCGCGGCAGGGTGAAGGCTCTGCGCGGCAAGGTTAACGACTGAATCAGTCTTTCAGCTCAAGCTCCACCCGCAACAGGTGGTGATCGGAACTCGGTGTCGGAATGACCTGCTGGTTCACGCAGCGCAATTGGTTATTGAAAAAAACGTGATCCAGCACCAGCGGCATGCGCCGCCAGGTGATCTCCGACCATTGTGCGGTGGAGAATCCCGCTTCCTCGAATTGCGCCACCAGCGTCTCATGCCCGCTGACGTTGAAGTCGCCACCCAGCAGGGTCGGCAATGCGGACTGGCGTAATTGATTGACCACCATTTCCCGTTGTTCCGGATGCATCGTGCTGGAGGATTTCAGCATGAAGAAGGCGAGCAGATGGGTGTTGAACAGCTGTACGGTCTTGCCGCCGATGTCGGTTTTTGCGCCGATCAGCAAACGGTCTGTCGGGGTCTTGAGTTCGCCGTTGAAATCGAATTCGATAGGTGGAGAGGGTAGATCGAGCTTGCTCGTTTCGTACAGTTTGCTGCGCGATAAGATGGCGAGGCCGATGCCGAAAGGCAGTTCGCGTGCATCCGGCTTGGGGTAGCTGAAGTAGCTGTCGTATTCCGGCAGCGCCGCTTTCAGTCGTGTGTAGTTGGGGGGCGGATCGATCTGTTTGCCGCCGTCTTCGGCGTGCTCAACTTCCTGCAGCAGGATGATATCTGCGTCTTGACGCTTGATCTCGGCAATGGTTTGCTCAAGGTCGACCGGGGCATGATCGGGATAGGCGTCATCCCAGACTTGGCCGAATTGCATGTTGAATTGAAGGACACTGAACCGTGACATGCTGGCGTACGGACAATTGAAGATTGGCGAACTTTATAGAAACAGTGGTTTTGAATCAAGCAATAGAGAAGGTTCTTTGCAGATATTTCTGGCGTGGCGGAGGTCCGAAACGCTCGATGGCATAACGCAGGGCTGTACGGGGTAGTCGCGGGTAATGGTGGCGCAGGAATGTTCCCGGTCGTTTCTGGTCGCGTTTACCCGCCTCGCGCAGCATCCAGCCCGTTGCCTTGCGCATCAGATCGTGCGTGTCGTCCAGCAGCATCTCGGCGATGCGCCGTTCCCTCAGCAAGTCCGAGCGCGCCAAGCAGCAATAACGCGCGCGGTCTTAAGTGCCGGGTGGCGGCCTGCTTGCCTGCCTCGTCGACCGTCTGATAGAACTGCTCAGCAGCAACAGCGCGAACATGCGTTCCTCGTGATATTTCGAGCTTGGCAATGCAGCGACGGTGGCGAGATTCGCATCACGATGCTTTTGGGCCAACGCGCGCAAAGGCGGGATATTGATGCCGAGGAACACATCGCCTGCGCCGTACTGTCCCGGCCCAGTCTTGAAGAAGCCTTGCAGGATGGCGGTCGTATCCGGAGAAGAGAGCGCATGCCGTTGCGCGCCGATCTCCTTGGCTTTGTTCATTGCGGTTTGCGGGCGACGATGAGGAAGATGGGAAATTCGCGCTGCCGGCCTGCGACCTCTTTGCTCACGGAAGTGGCCGTGCTGTCATGCACTTCCGCGAAGCCGGACTCCAGCAACAGTTTGCGCAGGTGCTCGCGGTCAAAACCCGGATGGAACACGCCGGTGTTGTCGCCGTGGAATGTACCGTCTTCGGTGTCGAGATCGGCAAAGGCGATCTGCCCGCCGGGATTCAGCAAGCGGAACCATTCCGCGAACAGCGCGGCGGTATCGGGCACGTGATGCGTCACCATGCTGCTCACGATCAGTTCGTAATTGCCGCTGGCATGTGCGCCGTGCTCGAAATCGACGAACTGGGTGCGGGCGTTGGCGAGATTCTGTGCGGCGATCTTGCCTGTCATCACTTCCAGCATGGCGGGCGAACTGTCCGCGCCGCATAGCGAACCGACCTGCTGCAACAATTGCAAGGACAGCAGCCCGGTGCCGCAGCCGTAGTCCAGCACGGCCATCTGCGGTGACAGTGCCACTTCGCGGCGGATGGCTGCCGCGACCTCGTTGGCGATCCGAACCCGGCCGGGATTGCTATCCCAGCGGGCGGCGACCGATTCAAAATCCCTGCGTTCTTTTTCCATGTCATGGATGTCTATTGTGATGGCTGGATTATCGCGTCAGCGAGATTTGGCTGCAATGCGGTGCGTCGGCATAACGGACAACTGTTTCGGCTGGGAGAGAGGGGATTTTGATATCTCGAGAAAAAAGACTAAAGTTCTGCTTAGGCATGCCGATAGGTTGTCCATGGATGAGTTGGATTCTGTCTGTGGGATATTTTATAGGAGGGTGTCATGGCGATTAATCCAGTTGATTCAAGCAGTAACTATGTTTCTCCAGTGCAGCCCCAGCCGCAATCGCGCGACGAACGCGAAGCGGTCAAGGATCTGGATGACGCTGCCAAGGCTGCCGCCGCCGCTCAGGCAACACAGGCACCCAAGCCGACAGTGAACACACAGGGGCAGACCGTAGGCTCTGTCATCAACGTGCAAGCCTGAGTTGCCGGAGAAGTTTGAGAGAAGCGAGGGCGCAGGGATGCTCCCGTTTTTATAGGGCGATACCGGCCTCCTCGGCCTGGATGTCGGCGGAATAGCTGCTTCTGACCATGGGCGCGCAGGCGGCGTGCGAGAAGCCCATCTTCTTCGCTTCTTCCTCGAACATCTTGAACGCTTCCGGCGTGACGTAGCGTAACACCGGCAGGTGGCCGTCCGAGGGTTGCAGGTACTGTCCCAGGGTTAGCATCTCCACATCGTGGTCGCGCAGGTCGCGCATCACTTGCAGCACTTCCTCGTCGGTCTCGCCCAGCCCCAGCATCAGGCCGGACTTGGTCATCACCTGCGGGAAGCGCGCCTTGAATTCCTTCAGCAACTTGAGCGAATGCGCATAGTCGGCACCGGGGCGGGCCATGGGATACAGGCGCGGCACGGTCTCCAGATTGTGGTTGAGCACGTCCGGCAGTTCACCGGCCATCGCATCCAGCGCCACATCGAGGCGGCCGCGAAAATCCGGGACCAGTGTCTCCAGTTTGGTGGCGGGTGAGGCGGCGCGTATCTCGCGCAGGCAATCCGAGAAATGTTGTGCGCCGCCGTCGCGCAGGTCGTCGCGGTCCACGCTGGTGATGACGACGTAGCGCAGTTTGAGCAGGCCGATGGAGTGGGCGAGGTTCTTTGGTTCGTCGGCATCTGGCGGCAGCGGTTTGCCGTGCGCCACGTCGCAGAACGGGCAGCGGCGGGTGCAGATGTCGCCAAGGATCATGAAGCTGGCCGAGCCCTTGCCGAAGCATTCGCCGATGTTGGGGCAGGAGGCTTCCTCGCACACGGTGTGCAGGCTGTGCTCGCGCAGCATGCGCTTCACTTCGTTATAGCCGGCACCGCTGCCGGATTTGACGCGTATCCACTGCGGTTTGCGCAGACGCTCCTGCAGGGGGATGATCTTGATCGGGTTGCGCGAGGTTTTGGCTGCGCCGGTCTGTTTGGTAGTCTCGTTCATGGGGGCGGATTGTAAAGCATCCGGAATACCCAAGTATAAAAGTATGGTACATTTCTACCCCGTGGCGCTGCCATCCCAGCTCATCGAATTCATTACAAGGAGACTCTCATGGAACACCAACTGCCAGCTCTTCCCTATGCCAAAGACGCCCTCGCGCCGCACATGTCGGCCGAGACTTTCGACTATCACTACAGCAAGCACCATCAGGCGTATGTGACCAACCTGAACAACCTGATCAAGGGTACCGAATACGAGAACCTCGACCTGGAAGCCATCGTCAAGAAGGCACCGGTCGGCGGCATCTACAACAACGCGGCGCAGGTTTCCAACCACACTTTCTTCTGGAACTGCATGAAGCCGAACGGCGGCGGCGCACCGAGCGGCGCACTGGCCGACGCGATCAACAAGAAGTGGGGTTCGCTGGACGAGTTCAAGAAGGCCTTCCAGACTTCCGCCGTGGGTAACTTCGGTTCCGGCTGGACCTGGCTGGTGAAGAAAGCCGACGGTTCCGTGGACATCGTCAACATGGGTGCAGCCGGTACACCGCTGACTACCGCCGACAAGCCGCTGCTGTGCGTGGACGTGTGGGAGCACGCTTACTACATCGACTATCGCAACGCGCGTCCCAAGTTCGTTGAGACTTTCCTGGCTAATCTGGTGAACTGGGCATTCGCGGAAAAAAACTTCGCGTAATTCAGCATTCAATCAACTCCACATCGAGGCCGGGCTTTGCCCCGGCCTTTTTGTTTGCTGTGTACGTCAGTGCGACCGGCACCTGCTCAAAAGCAATGTCGAGTATGCCTGCCGCATCCCACCAGCGGCCGTTGCCATGTAACAGTACCAGTAACACGCTATCTTTGCCGCGCCTGGTATACGCGATCATGCATTTGCCGACGCGGACGGTATAACCGGTCTTGAGCCCCGTTCCGCCGCGATAGTGGCCGATCAGGATATTCCGGTTCTTGAGGCGGATGTTGCGCTTGCGGTCCTCGCTACGGATGCGCATCTCGGTACGCGAGGTAAGGGACAGCAGAGCGGGGTGTCGGGTGAACTCGCGGGCCAGCACCGCCAAGTCGTGCACGCTTGAATAATGCCCGTTGTTATCGAAGCCGCATGCATTTTCAAAATGGGTGCCGGGCATGCCGAGTGGGCGCGTTGATTCATCAAACTCACAAAGTCACGCTCATTACCCACAATCGTTTCGGCTAGTGCATGGCATGCGTCATTGGCTGATGCGATCAAGGTGGCAGCCAGCAGGTCGCGCAACAGATAACGTTCCCCCGCTTTGAGTTTGATGCGTGCGCCTGTCGCTTGAGGAGAAGATATGGAGATGGTCGCTACACGTTCAAGATGGCCGTGCTCGATCACCAGCAAAGCGGTCATCAGCTTGGTCAGGCTGGCTATAGGCAGGCGGGAATCCGTCTTGCGTTCCCGGGTCGGTGTGCCGTTGATCTCGACATGGTAGGCAGTCGCCACATCGGGGAACAGATCGGGCAGGGCTGCAGCCGACGATACCTGGCATAGCAGCCAGCACCCGACCAGAAAACACATGCTCAAAAGCCGAACATCCCTTTGAACTGATTGACGCCGTCCATCTTGCCGCCGGTCGGATCATGCTTTTCCGTGTCGCAAGCCTTGCCGATACGCTTGCCGCGATAGGTCGAAGTCATATCGAACTTCTCGCCATCGGTCGTGCCGCTCATATGCGTCTTGCCCTGATAACTACCTTTGTCATGTGTGATTTCGCCGCGACCACTCATCTTCTGGTTCTGGCCGTCGTTGTTGCAGCGCATTTTCCAGGCCGTCTTGTTGCCGGACTTTTTGATGTCGGTCACTTTGCATGTGTCGTCTTGCTGCGTCATGCGACGCGGTATGGTGGACCCATCCGTCAAGACAGAATTCAGTCTAGTTTAAGCTGGTCTGTCC
>WOZO01000159.1 GCA_011620315.1 Sideroxydans sp.
TGAGAGGATGCGGATTTACTGAATCGAATTTACAGCAGATTTTGGACTTGACCGACGGGTAGCTGAGAGCCATCGGGCTATTGCGGGGATGAAGATTTTCAGTGCCATTCATTGCTCGATAAGCAAGTGCTATCATTCGGCGCATGGCACCAACGATATTTCGCTCGCATGGATTTCGGTTCTTTTTCTTTTCGCGCGAAGAGCGACGAATGCATGTGCATGTGAGCCATGCCGAGGGTGAGGCTAAATTCTGGTTGGAGCCGCGCATTGAGCTGGCGCAGAACATTGGATTAGGCACCAAGGCTCTGCGGCAAGCGCAGTCGCTTATTGAGGAGTACGAACATGACATCCGCACTGCTTGGCAACAGCACTTCGGAAATTGAAGTGACGAATGTTTCAAAGCAAGGCTTCTGGCTACTGTTGGGAGATGAGGAGTTGTTCGTGGCGTTCCGCGAATTTCCATGGTTCGAAAATGCGCCGATTGGGCAACTGATGAACGTCGAATTGCCGCAGCCTCATCATTTGTACTGGCCGGAGCTGGATGTGGATCTGGCTGTTGAATCCATCCGCAATCCGTCATCTTTCCCGCTGGTGGCGAGCCACTGATCTAGCTGACCTGCAGAACCAGCCCCTTCAAGTTGGGCTCAACCTTTCTTTTTGGCGCGCGGATGCGCGCCGTCGTAAATCTTGGCCAGGTATTGAAAATCGAGGTGGGTGTACACCTGCGTGGTGGAGATGCTGGCGTGGCCCAGCATCTCCTGCACCGCGCGCAGGTCGCCCGACGATTGCAATACATGCGTCGCGAAAGAATGGCGCAGCATGTGCGGATGCACCTTGCTGTTGAGTCCCTGTTTGATAGCCCATTTCTGCAATTGCAATTCAACCGTACGCGGCGAGATGCGCGCGCCACGTGTGCCGACAAACAATGCCGGTTCGTCCGCCTTGGCTACTTGCTCGCGTACTTGCATCCATGCCTTGATGGCGGAGATGGCCGGTTGCCCCACAGGTACGACGCGGGTCTTGCTGCCTTTGCCGGTGACACGCACTTCGTGCGAGGCCAGCGTGTCGTGCATGGATGCCAGATCGAGGCTGATTAGCTCGGCCAGACGCAAACCGGAAGAGTAGAGCAGTTCGAACATGGCCTTGTCGCGCGCATCCAGCGGCGTCTCCACTTTCATCTCGACCAGTTTCACCGCTTCATCCGGCGACAGTGCATGCGGCAATGTCTTCGGCGACTTGGGGGCGCGCAGTCCGACGCAGGGATTGCCGGGACAGCCGTGGTCGCGCATCAGGAAGTTGTAGAAGCCGCGCCATGAGGAGAGCACGCGCGCCAGCGAGCGGCCGGAGAGGCCGCTGCCGTGCAGTTGCGCGATATAGCGGCGGATATGGTGGCTCTTCAGCTCGGGCAGCGCGGTGCCGCCGGCCAGCTCGAACAGGCGACGGATGTCGCGCGCGTAATTGTCCGAGGTGTGGGGTGAATAGTTGCGTTCGTGCTGCAGGTAGGCCAGATAGCCGGTCAGCGCGAGTGGCTGGTCAGACATGCAATCTGAACGCGCTGCCCAGTGTCTCGGCGATGCGCTGCAGGAACACGGTGCCCATCTCGGGATAGAAGCGTTGCTTGTCTTCGCTGCCGAGCACCAGCAGGCCGATGGTCTGACCGTTGGCGCGCAGCGGCAGATAGGCGTAAGAGCGCAAGTGGCCGCCCGCTTCGCCGAACCAGCCTTGCGTGTCGGCGACCGCGTGATGGGTGCACACCGGCAGCGCATGCTCGTCGGCGAAGGCAAGCACTTCGGCGCTGGGCGGCTCATCCTTCCACAAATGCAGCGCCACGTGCGGCACGGCGAAGATCTTGTTCAGGTTGTGCGCAACGAAGCTCTGCAGCGTGGCGCGGTCGTGTGGGCCGAACAGCGCGCAGTTGAACTGGTGCACCTTGAGTTGCAGCGCGTCGTTCTCCTTGGCGAATTCCAGCAGTTCACGCAACTTCCTCTCCAGCGACTTCTCCTTCTCGCGCAGCGCGACCAGCTGCCGCTCAGCCAGCGAAACGGTACGTCCGCCGTGCGGGTGTGGCAGGTTGATCTCGGTCAGCAGCGCCAGATGCTGTTCGAAGAACTCGGGATGTTCATTCAGGTAGTTTGCGACGTCTTCGGATTTCATGGGATTCCTTTACAAGTTGATCTCGCCCTCGAACACCGTGATGGCCGGGCCGGTCATCAGCACGGGGTTCGCGTCGCCACGCCAGGTGATGGTCAATGCGCCGCCGCGCGTGGCGACGTGTACGGTGTCGTCCAGCAGGCCGCGACGGATACCGGCAACCACTGCCGCGCAGGCACCGGTGCCGCAGGATAGTGTTTCGCCCGCGCCGCGTTCGTAGACGCGCAGCTTGATGTGCGTGTGATCGAGGATCTGCATGAAACCGGCATTCACGCGTTTGGGGAAGCGCGCGTGGTGCTCGATCAGCGGTCCCTGTTGTGCAACCGGAGCCGTATCCACGTCATCCACGACTTGTACCGCATGCGGGTTGCCCATGGAGACGGCGGTGATCTGCACTGCCTGTCCGGCCACATCCAGCGTCTGTGTGATTTCATCACTGTTGCTGGCAAAGGGGATGAGAGCGGCCTCGAACACCGGCGCGCCCATGTTCACCGTGACGCGTCCGTCGTCTTCCAATTTTGGCGAAATCAAACCGCTCTTGGTCTCGACCACGATCTCCTTCTTGCCGGTGAGTTTCTTCTCGTGCACGAAACGCACGAAGCAGCGCGCGCCGTTGCCGCACTGCTCGACCTCGCCGCCGTCGGCGTTGAAGATGCGATAGCGGAAATCGGCATCGTGCCGCTGCGATTTCTCCACCAGCAATATCTGGTCGCAGCCGACGCCGAAATGGCGGTCGGCGATCAGGCGCAGCTTTTCCGGTGTCAGCGAAAGCGACTGGCGGGTGCCATCCAGGACCACGAAATCGTTGCCCGCGCCTTGCATCTTGGTGAATTTGAGTGTCATGATGAAAAGTCAAAAAGGATGTGCGGATTATCCCGGGAAAAGCATTTGTCCACGAAATACACGAAAAGACACGAACAAAATCTGCATGAACTATTGCCATCATCCGAAAGCAAGGTGTTCAGTAGGAAAAAATTGTGGCCGAATTTCGTGCCTTTTGTGTTTTTCGTGGTCGATTATAAAGTTCAATGGATTATACGTCGGCACACAACTGTGTGTGGTCGCGGAACATGCATCTGTCCATCACCACCGTGATACCGGCCTGCTGCGCGCGCAGTGCCGCTTCCTCATTGACTACGCCATCCTGCAGCCACAGCTTTTTTATGCCCAGCCTGATGCAACTGTCCACGATGGCCGGTACATGCTCGGACGCACGGAAGACATCCACGATATCCACCGGAAAGGGGATGCTCTCCAGATCGGCATAAGCTTTTTCGCCCAACACCGCTGCGACCAATGGGCGCACCGGGACGATGCGGTGGCCGAATCCCTGCAAAGCTCGGGCAACATTGAAGCTGGGCCGCGCAGTGTTGGGCGACAGCCCGACCACGGCGACGGTGTGCGATTCGCGCAACAGGCGGCAGATGTCCGCAGGGCTGGGGTTGTTGAATGCCATGTCAGTTTCCGGAAAGAAGCTGTGCCTATAATAAACCACCGCACATCCACAACGGGAGCCAAGTTTTGAGCGCCATCCATGCATCGCAATTGACCTTCTTCGCCGCCCACGCCCCGTTCGACCGCTTCGAAGGTGCGCACCAGATCTGGCTGCTGGAGCGCCTGAAGCTCGCCTACTACGCCAAGGGCGAAGTGATCGCTTCGCCGCAGCAGGGCAAGTCGCAACGTTTCTTCATCATCAAACAGGGCCTGGTGCGCGGCGCGCGCCAAGGCGAGGACAGCAGCGATGCGGTGATCGAACTGCACGAGGGCGAGAGTTTCCCGGTGGGGGCGCTACTGGCCGGGCGCGCCGTGACCTCGACCTATCGCGCGGCCGAGGATGTGTTCTGCTTCGAGCTGGATGCGGCCGATTTCCATGCGCTGCTGGAGCTCTCGCCGGTGTTCAAGGATTTCTGCACACGCCGCATCACCGCGCTGTTCGAACAATCGCATCAGGCCATGCGCGCCCAGTTCGCGCAGGCGGCGAGCGAACAGCAGTCGCTGTCCAGCCCGTTATCGGAGGTCCTGCGCCGTGAGCCCGTGACCTGCACACCCGACACGGCGCTGCTGGAAGTGTTGCGCACCATGCGCGAACTGCGCGTCGGCTCCATGGTGGTGGTGGATGCGGCGCGCAAACCGCTGGGTATCTTTACATTGAACGACCTGCTCGGGCGTGTGGTGTTGCCCGGCCTGTCGACGGACGTGCCGATCTCGCGGGTGATGAGTCCCGATCCCATGTCCTTGCTGCCGACCGCTGCGGCCTACGAGGCGGCCATGGCGATGGCGCGTGCCGGCTTCCGTCATGTACTGGTGACGGAGGTGGATGGAACGCTGAGCGGCATCCTGTCCGAGCGGGATCTGTTCTCGTTGCAGCGCGTTGGGCTGCACCAGATCAGCGGCGCGCTGCGCCAGGCGGCGGATGTGGAGACACTGGTCGGTCTGAGTCGCGACATCCGCGCCCTGGCGCGCAACATGATGGCGCAGGGGGTGGCCGCCGAGCAGCTGACTTTGTTCATCTCCACGCTGAACGATCTGCTGGCGGCGCGTTTGATTGAACTGGAGTGCACAGCATCAGGGTTGATTGGCACACCGCTGTACGACAAGCTGTGCTGGCTGGTGATGGGGTCGGGCGGGCGTTATGAACAGACGCTGAACACCGATCAGGACAATGCATTGATCTTCACCCTGCCGGACGGCATGACGGCGGACGAAGCACGCGCGATCCTGCTGCCGGTGGCGCTACGCATCAATCAGGCCATGGCGCGCTGCGGCTTTCCGCTGTGCAAGGGCAACATCATGGCGTCCAATCCGAAATGGTGTCTGTCGCTGGAAGAGTGGCAGGGTGTGTTCACCAGATGGGTAGATCAGGGTTCGCCGGAAGCTTTGCTGCACGCGTCCATATTCTTTGATTTCCGCGCGCTGGCCGGACAGCGCAAGCTGGCGGATAACTTGCGCAACTGGCTGGCCAAGTTGGCGCGCGGCAACAGCCGCTTCTTGCACCAGATGGCCGCCAACGCGCTGCGCAACCGTCCGCCGCTGGGGGTGGTGCGCGATTTCGTGCTGAACGATGCCAAAAGGCTCGATCTGAAACTGAACGGGCTGGCGCCGTTCGTCGATGCGGCGCGCATCTTCGGACTGGCGGCGGGTGCCACGCAGACCAGCACCATCCAGCGCCTGCGCCAAAGCGCCGCCGCCTTGCATGTGCCGTCGGCCGAGGTGGAAGCCTGGATAGATGCCTTCCTGTTCATCCAGATGCTGCGCTTGCGCCACCACTATGAAGCCAGCGCGGCGTTGAGCGAAGCCGAGATCGCGCAATTGGACAATCTGATCGAACCTGCCGCGTTGAACGAACTGGACCGGCGCATCCTGAAAGAATCGTTCCGCCAGGCACGCAAGGTGCAGGCCAAACTGGCGCTGGATTACCAGCTGTGAAGAAGCTGTTGCAGCGCTGGTTTGCACCGCGCGCCAGGCTGGACGCGCAGCAGGCGGCGCGCTTGGCGGCATGGCAGAAATTGCCGGCACCGGATACCGGGTTGCCATTCGATCAGGCGCGTTATGTGGTGGTGGATGTGGAGACCACCGGCCTCAATCTGATGACCGACACGCTGATCTCCATCGGCGCGGTCTCGGTGGTGGGAGGGCGCGTGGTGATGGCCGACAGTTTTTCCGTGGTGTTGCAGCAGCAGCAGAGCAGCCGTAAGGAGAACATCCTGATCCACGGCATCTTCGGTTCGGTGCAGCGCGAGGGGGTGCCGCCCGCCGATGCCTTGCTGGATTTTCTGGCTTACCTGGGCGACTCGCCGCTGGTCGCCTTCCATGTCGCGTTCGACGAGACCATGATCCGGCGTGCCGTGCGCCAGTATTTGAACTACAACTTCAAGCATCACTGGCTGGATCTGGCCTATGTGATGCCCGCCCTCAACCGCGACTTGATGCGCAGCCATCGTGTACTGGACGACTGGATCACCCGTTTCGGCATCCGCATCGAGGCGCGCCACAACGCGCTGGCAGATGCGCTGGCGACCGCGCAATTGCTGCAGATCGCCCAGTCGCAGGCACGGCGCAAGGACATCGCCAACTACGCCGGATTGCGCGATCTGGAGCGGGCGCAGCGCTGGGCCAGCAACGTAAGATGATTGTAAGGTTGCTCCCGTAACCTGCCGCGAGCAGTGACGCGGCAGGCTAGCTTCATGTCAGGCGCGGCGCTTCGATAAATCTATAAGGGAGACAAGCATGGATAAAAGTGGCGAAGCCTATTGGAAGGCGACGTTGGGCCTGCTGACCAAAATTTTGGTAATCTGGTTCCTCGTTTCGTTCGGCGCGGGCATTCTGTTCGCGGATATGCTGAACGGCATACATCTTGGAGGATATCCGTTGGGCTTCTGGTTCGCCCAGCAAGGGTCCATATACATCTTTGTGGCACTTATTTTTTACTATGCCAAGAAGATGGATCAAATTGATCGCAAGTTCGACGTTCACGAAGAATAAGGGGCTGACATGGATCTGCAAACAACGATTTATCTGGTGGTGGGGCTGACCTTCGCCCTGTACATCGGCATCGCCGTCTGGGCGCGTGCTGGTTCGACTTCCGAGTTCTACGTCGCCGGTGGCGGCGTCGGTCCGCGTATCAATGGTATGGCGACGGCCGCCGACTGGATGTCGGCCGCGTCCTTCATCTCCATGGCCGGCCTGATCTCCAACATGGGCTATGGCGGCGCTCTGTTCCTGATGGGCTGGACCGGCGGTTATGTGCTGCTGGCCCTGCTGCTGGCACCGTACCTGCGCAAGTTCGGCAAGTTCACCGTGCCGCAGTTCATCGGCGACCGCTACTACTCGCAGACGGCATCCACCGTTGCGGTGCTGTGTCTGCTGGTGGCTTCGTTGACTTACATCATCGGCCAGATGACCGGCGTCGGCGTGGCGTTTTCGCGCTTCCTCGGCGTGTCCAGCGACACCGGCATCTATGTCGGTATGGCGATCGTGTTCACCTATGCGGTGTTCGGCGGCATGAAGGGTATCACCTACACCCAGGTGGCCCAGTTTGTGGTGCTGATCTTCGCGTACACTGTACCGGCGGTCTTCATCTCCATGCAACTGACCGGCAACCCGATCCCGCAACTGGGTCTGGGTTCCAACATGGTGGGCAGCGATATCTCGCTGCTGCAGAAGCTGGACCAGGTCGTGGTCGAGCTCGGCTTTGGCCAGTACACCACCACTACGGCCGGCAGCACGCTGAACATGTTCGCGTACACCCTGTCGCTGATGATCGGTACCGCAGGTCTGCCGCACGTGATCATGCGCTTCTTCACCGTGCCCAGCGTTGCGGCGGCTCGTTTGTCCGCCGGCTGGGCGCTGGTGTTCATCGCCATCCTGTACACCACCGCACCGGCTGTCGCGGGCATGGCCAAGATGAACCTGATCGGCACGGTGAATACCGCCGTAGCCAGCAATGGCGATCTGTATGCGACGGATTCCAGCCTCAAGTACGAAGAGCGTCCGGACTGGATGAAGCGCTGGGAAGTGACCGGTCTGCTGAAGTTCGAAGACAAGAACGGCGACGGACGCATCCAGTACTACAACGACAAGACCAAGAATGCGGACGCAGCAGCCAAGGCGGAAGCTGCAGGCTGGAAGGGCAACGAGCTGGCGGTGAACGCCGACATCATCGTGCTGGCCAACCCGGAGATCGCATTGTTGCCGAACTGGGTGATCGCGCTGGTCGCCGCCGGTGGTCTGGCTGCCGCGCTGTCCACCGCTGCGGGTCTGTTGCTGGCGATCTCATCCGCCATCTCGCATGACCTGGTGAAGGGCGTGTTCAAGCCGAACATCAGCGAGAAGGGCGAGCTGATGGCAGGCAAGATCGCCATGTCGGTGTCCATCGTGGTGGCCGGTTACCTCGGTCTGAATCCGCCGGGCTTCGCGGCCGGTACCGTGGCGCTGGCATTCGGTATCGCCGCCAGTTCGCTGTTCCCCGCGATCATGATGGGTATCTTCAGCAAGAAGATGAACAAGGAAGGTGCCATCGCCGGTATGTTGTCCGGCCTGTTCATCACCCTGTTCTACGTGTTCGCACACAAGGGCCTGTTCTTCATCAAGGGTACCGAGTACCTGCCGCTGATCGGTGGCCCGAACAGCTTCTTTGGCATCACGCCCGAAGCGTTCGGTGCAGTCGGCGCGCTGGTTAACTTTATCGTGGCCTTCGTGGTGGACAAGTTCACCAAGGCACCGCCGGAGCATATCCAGCATCTGGTGGAGAGCGTGCGCACACCGCGCGGCGCGAAAGCTGTCGACGGTCGTCACTAGTACAAGTCGATCAGCATGTAACATGGACCCCGCCGCGTTCCGGCGGGGTTTTTTCTTGGAGAGAATATGGTTTTCGATGTGAGTGTAGCCATGACCTGGGTGCTGTTCCTGGCCCTGTTTCCGATCACTTTTTTCTGGCTGCGTCGTGCCTGGCGCATTGCCATCCGCCGCGATTTTTCCGAAGTCGGTCTGAAGAAGGGCATGCCGCCCGAGCGACCGGAACGTTTCGCACCCTATGCGGCGGCCATCAATCTGCTGGGCGGCATCATCGTGCTATATGTGATCGTTGGTGTGTTGACGGCGCGGCTTGACTATACATCCTGGAGCGCCACCGCCGGCATCACCATCTGGCTGAAGATGATCGCCGACTTCATCCTGAGCCGGCATGCGCATCCCATGGTGCTCAAACGCAAGGAGAAGTGACGATCCTTAATCCCAAAACACACATTTCATCTGAATCAGTTCGTGTCTTTCGTGGACAAATTGCTTTTTCAATGAAAAATCAGCCTTGTGCCAGCAGTCTGAAGCGCACACAGACACGCGTCCCTTTGCCGTCCGTCCCTTCGCCCAGCGTCAGCTCGGCTCCGTGCCGCTTGGCGACCTCGGCCACGATGGAAAGACCGAGCCCGCTGCCGCTTTGGCCGCTGCCGAGGACGCGGTAAAAACGTTCGAACACGCGCTCGCGGTGCTCGGGGGCGATGCCGGGGCCGTTGTCTTCGACGCACAGCGTGGCGTGGCCGGGTGAGTAAGCGGCGCTGACAGTGATGTGTCCGCCGTGCGGGGTGTAGCGGATCGCGTTGTCGATCAGGTTGTTGAGCATCTCGCCCAGGCTGGGCGCGTCGCACAAGAGCGGCAGTGCTTTGTCGCTCGCTTCGTAGCCAAGATCGATGTTCTTTTCCAGCGCCATCTGCACCCATTCCAGCGTGCATTCCTGTGCCAGTTGGCGCAGGTCGATACGCGTGAAGCGGTCGCTGCCCAGGCCGGCGGGTTCGGTTCTGGCCAGGGCCAGCAACTGGTTGACCAAACGCGTGCCGTGGCGGGTGCTGGTCAGGATGTGGCGCAGGGCGTGTTGTTTCTGCTCGACATCATCCGTGCGCAGGGCTAACTCAGCCTGCGTTTTCAGACCGGCGAACGGCGTGCGCAGTTGGTGGGCGGCATCGGCCACGAAGCGCTGTTGCGCTGCCATCACTTGTTGCAAGCGTTCCAGCAGATCGTTCACCGCGTCGATCAGCGGCCGTACTTCGGCGGGTGCCTTGCTGCCGTCCAGCTGACTCAGGTCGTCGCGCTGCCGGTTGCCGACCTCGTTGCGCAAACGCTCCAGCGGACGCAGCCCCTGCTTCAATCCGTACCACACCACGGCCAGGGCGATCAGGGTCAGCAGCAGTTGCGGGATCACGATGTTGGCCAGGATGCCGCGTATCAGTGCCTGGCGCTGCTGGATGGTTTCCGCGACATGCAACTGCAGGGTGCGACCGCCGGAGTAGAAGGTCAGGCTGACCATGCGTGTCTTTTGCCCTTCGCGTTCGCCATTGCTGAACAGCGGGCCGGTGCGACCGCGCCGGTAGGAAAGTGGCCGCAGTGTGTTGCCGTTGCCGGCCAGCTTGTGGCCTTCGCTGTCGGTGACGGTGTAGACCACGCGATCCGGCAGCGCGGGATCGGTGCCGTCCGGCAGCGCAGGTTCAAAATCCAGCCGTTCCTTGTCGCTGTTCAAGCCGAGTTGAACGGCGATCTCGTTGGCGCGCTGCAATAGCACCAGATCGTAGGGTTGGTTGGCATAGTTGATGGTGGCGAAGTAGCCGACGGCGGTACTGACGATCCATAGCAGATACAGCGAGATGAGCAGCCGCTGCATGAGGTAGCTGCGCAGGGAACGGATCGGACTTTCCATGTCGCTCCTTCAGCCTGATCGGTCTGTGGCGGTCAGCTTGCCGGGCTGTGCAGATTGTCGATGACGTAGCCCAGGCCGCGGATGGTGCGGATGGTGACGCCTGCGGGTTCGACCTTCTTGCGCAATCGGTGGATGTAAACTTCAATCGCGTTGTTGCTGGCTTCTTCGGAATAACTATAGAGGCGTTCGAGCAGTTGTTCCTTGCTCACCACCCAGCCGGTGCGCATCATCAGCGCTTCGAGCACGCTCAGCTCGCGCGTGGTGAGTTCCAGCGGCACGCCGTCGATCATGGTGCGGCGCGCCACGCTGTCGAAGGTGAGCTTGCCGCAGGCATAGACCGGATTCATGCCGCACTGGCCGCGCCGGATCAGGGCGCGCACGCGCGCTTCCAGCTCGGGCAGGCTGAACGGTTTGATCATGTAATCGTCAGCGCCGAGGTCCAGTCCTTTTACCCGGTCGCCTTCGTCATCGCGCGCGGTGAGGATGATGACCGGCACCTGCCGGTTGTTGTCGCGCAGGCTGCGCAGCACGCTGAAGCCGTCCAGTTTGGGCAGGCCGAGATCGAGGATGACCAGATCGAACGGCTGTTCGCCGCTGAGGATGAGTTTGGCGGAGAGCCCGTCCTTCACGCAATCGACGGCATAGCCGGAATGACGCATGGAGTTGCACAGCCCGTCGGCCAGCACTTCATCATCTTCGGCGATCAGAATGCGCATCGTGTGTCAGTCCCACGTAAGGGAATAAGGTTAAGTTCGTCGCGGGCGGGTATGCTTGGGTCTTGGTCGTCCGCCGTTGGGCTGCATTCTATGTGCAAGCGGAAGATTGTCCAAATGGGCGGACACGACATGAGGGAACAGGGTCAAGAATAGACATGCGGGCGAGTGAAAGACATCAACGATATTGGCGCAGCAATCTGCGCATGACCGGCGCGCTGTTGTCGGTGTGGTTTCTCGCCACCTTCGGCGTCAGCTGGTTCGCGCGCGATCTGCAAGCGCTGACCTTGCTGGGTTTTCCTTTTCCTTTCTTCATGGCGGCACAGGGCGCGCTGTTGATCTATCTGCTGCTGGTCGGGTTCTATGCCTGGCGCATGGGCAAGCTGGATAAAAAATACGGCGTGGGAGAAGACGCCTGATGTCCGGTCAGTCGCAATTCAGTTCGCAGCTCAAGCGCTATTACTCGCTGTATACCGGCGGGGTCATCGGCTTCATCGTGCTGCTGTCCATTCTTGAGCAGATGGGCGTGCCCAACCAGACGCTGGGTTATATCTTCCTCGGCGTGACTGTGTCGCTTTATGCAGGCATCGGCATATTGTCCAAGACCTCGGATGTGTCCGAATACTATGTGGCCGGGCGGCGCATCCCGGCCATGTTCAACGGCATGGCGACCGCCGCCGACTGGATGTCCGCTGCCAGTTTCATCGGCTTGGCCGGTACCTTATATATTTCGGGTTATGACGGTCTGGCGTTTGTGATGGGCTGGACCGGCGGCTACTGTCTGGTGGCCCTGTTCCTCGCGCCCTACTTGCGCAAGTTCGGGCAATACACGGTGCCGGATTTTTTGGGCGCGCGATACGGCGGCGACGGACCGCGCATGATCGGTGTGTTCGCCGCCATCCTGTGTTCATTCACCTATGTCATCGCGCAGATCTACGGCCTGGGGTTGATCGTCAGCCGCTTCACCGGGCTGGATTTCGGCGTCGGCGTGTTCGTCGGTCTGGGCAGCATCCTGTTCTGCTCCTTCCTGGGCGGTATGCGCGCGGTGACCTGGACACAGGTGTCGCAGTACGTGATTCTGCTCGTGGCCTACATGATCCCGGTGATCTGGTTGTCGGTGAAACATACCGGCAATCCCGTGCCGCAGATCGCCTACGGCTATGTGCTGGAGCAGGTGACGGCGCGCGAAAAGGTGCTGAACGATGCCAATACGCCGGATGGCGCGCGCGAAGCGGAAGTGCGCAAGATTTTGAAACAGCGGCAGACAGATGCCGAAGCGCGGTTGCTCGCACTGGATGCCGGGGGCAAAGACTATCTGACGACTGAGCGCACCCTGCTGGAGAAGAAGTTGGCCGCGCTGCGCGAGCGGCATGCGGCAGACGCCGATATCGCCATTGCGGAGCAGGCGCTGTATGCATTCCCGCAAACTGTGGCCGCCGCGAAAAGTGTCTGGCGCGCCGAAGTCGAGGCCGACCGTTTGAAATCAACACCCATTGCGGCGCATGCCGAGGCGTATGCCGGACCGGATGAAGCGACGCGCGACAACAAGCGCAAGAACTTCCTCGCGCTGGTGTTCTGCCTGATGGTCGGCACGGCGGCGCTGCCGCACATCCTGATGCGTTTCTACACCACGACCTCCGTTAAGGAAGCGCGGCTGTCGGTGTTCTGGTCGCTGTTGTTCATCTCGTTGTTGTATCTCACCGCGCCGGCGTTGGCAGTATTGGCCAAATACGATGTGTATACCCTGCTGGTGGGCTCCAGCTTCTCCGAGTTGCCGAGCTGGGTGTCGGCCTGGGAGGCGGTGGACAAGGCACTGATGAACGTGAGCGACATCAACCGCGACGGCATCGTGCAACTGGCTGAAGTCACCATAGGCGGCGATCTGATCGTGCTGGCCACGCCGGAGATCGCCGGGCTGCCGTATGTGGTCACCGCGCTGGTGGCGGCCGGCGGTCTGGCGGCCGCATTGTCGACGGCAGACGGCTTGATGCTGACCATCGCCAACGCTTTGTCGCACGATGTGTATTACAAGATGATTGATCCGAAGGCACCGACCGGACGGCGTCTGGCAATCTCCAAAGGCTTGCTGTTGGTGGTGGCGGTGTGTGCCGCCTATGTCACCTCGCTTAAACCGGGTGACATCCTGTTCATGGTGGGTGCGGCGTTCTCGCTGGCCGGTTCCGCTTTCTTTCCGGCACTGGTGCTGGGCATCTTCTGGAAACGCGCCAACAAGGCCGGTGCCATCGCGGGCATGATCGGCGGGCTGAGTGTTTGCATGCTCTATATGTACATCACCTACCCGTTCTTCGGCGTGAACGCCCCGCTGTGGTGGGACATCAATCCGATCTCGGCGGGCATCTTTGGCATACCGGTCGGATTCGCCGCCGTCATTCTGGGCAGCATGTTCAGCCGTCCGCCCGGTGCCAAGGTGCGGGCGCTGGTCGATTATGTGCGCTACCCGAATATGACGGGTGACGAAGGCCGCGGTGTTTCCTGAGTCGGCGATGGAAGATCCTATCCTGCTATTGATCATCATCCTGAAGGCACTGGTGGAAGTCGCTGCACTGTCGTTGCCGGCGCAAGGCATGTTGCGCATCCTGGACGGCCGCAACTATCAGCAGAACTTCGCATACCGCTTGTTTCAGGTGATCGCTTCGCCGGCGATCAAGCTGGCGCGCATGGTATCGCCGCGCTTCATCGCGCAACGGTATCTGGGACTGGTCGCTTTCCTGTTGCTGTTCTGGATGTGGCTGGCGCTGATCTATGCCAAAGCCTATATCTGCCACGCCCGACAACTGGCGTGTTTCAGCGCTTAGTCGTTGGACTGCTGGGCCAAAAGCCGCTATCCTTCGCGCCCTCAAACAAGCGCCCGTAGCTCAGCTGGATAGAGTATTGGTTTCCGAAGCTTACGGTCATTCGGGTGCTGTGAGGTAAAATGACCGTAGGTTCACTTCGTAGTTTCTGTGCCTTTTTCAAATACGCGCTCGTAGCTCAGCTGGATAGAGTATCGGTTTCCGAAGCCGAGGGTCGTGGGTTCGACTCCCGCCGAGCGCGCCAAATTAAGACTTATGGTCATGCGACTTGAGGTCAATAAATTCTAGTCAAAACTTGCCGTGACTAAACCGTGACTATGTTGTGGCTAACCTGTGACTACGAGCGTTCTCTTACAACTGGCTACATCATGATTTTGACTGTTGCTTCCCGTGACTGGAGGGTGTCCCGAATTTTGTAAAACGGGTTCCTCTAATGCTGCATCATCCGCTAGCCTCTACGGTTGAGCAGTTCAGAAACCTCTCGCTTGCCCAGCCCCCGCAATGCGATGATCCTCTCCATTTGCGCAGCTCGCGGACTGGACTTACCAGCCTCCCAACTGTAGATGGTTTGTGCAGAGACGGCGAGAAGCGAGCCGGCAGCTTCTGCGCTCAAACCCAATCGGTATCTAAGGGATTTGAATCCCTTTGCTGTAAAGCGCGGTTTACTTGCGGGTTCGGATGGGGCCGTTTCACCAGCCATTTTCGAAACAAGCTTTTCCAACCGGCCGACTTGCTGCTCAAGGGATAAGGTACGCCGCTTCAGGGACGCTATCTCTGAACGGTATTGAGAGGATGTCTTCTTGAGTTTGTCAGTCTCACCACGTATCTCCTTGCGAGAGATTCGCGATATTTCATCCTTTAGCATTGAAGTAAGGTTTGCCATAACTAATCCTCCTAGGATTGTTCACGGTGCTTTAGTTAGCACTCAATGAGTACTGGAAAGATATTGTAGACCATCATTCTGCGCATTACGAAAATCAGGGAGGTCGGCTGTTCGGCCAAAGCGTTAGTCAATCGATCAATACGGGTCTGTTATTCACCTCTCAGCAGACGTTCAAAATATATAGCGTAGCCACACTTTGGATTGATTTGAAAAACGACACGACCTGTCGTCTGTCATAAGTAATGTGACATCCATCCCACTAGTTCATGTCGCAGACGTGGATCAACAATTGATTGAGTGGGTTAAACAAAATAGGAGATGTCACATGAAGAAACTCATTATTGCCCTTTTCGCCCTTTCTCAGTTGTCCATGACTCAGATTTCTCATGCAGAGGTCAGCGCCAGCAATTTATTTGCCACTAGGTCTGTTTCATCTCCAATCTTTGTAGCTACTAATGACAGCACTCACTCTCTTAACGCTACTGATCCCGTGCCAACTAGTGAGAGTGCTGAAACGATTAAATCTGATTCATCTGCATCTGCAGGAGGAGTTCTCCTCTCTAGGGTTGTTGGCGTCGGTCTGGCTG
>WOZO01000052.1 GCA_011620315.1 Sideroxydans sp.
CTTCGCTTCGGACTACAGCTTAATCTACTGTCTCAAATTCGGGGGCCACTATATATGGCTCGGCCAAGGCTGCGGCGATCTTCTCCGCGACGATACCTGCCTGTCTTTGCATCTCCTCCTGGCTGCTTGACCGGTCGCCAAGGACCACCACGAATTCGTCTCCGCCGTAGCGTGCGACCGTGTCGATCTCGCGCACGGTGGTGTTAAGACGACGCGCGACTTCAAGCAGTAGCTGGTCGCCGACTTCGTGTCCGCATTGGTCGTTGATGGGTTTGAAGTTGTCCAGATCGAGGAACAACAGGGCACCGTATGCATTATTCCGTTTGCTGTTGGCGAGCGCCTTTGATAGCCGGTCGCTCAGCATGCGCCGGTTGGGAAGGCGGGTGAGCGGGTCGAAGAAGGCGAGGGAATAGATATCCTGTTCGGCCTCCTTGCGCTTGCTGATGTCGCGGCAGAACGCGATGTTGTATTCAAGCACGCCAAGTTTGACATGGTTGGCCGAGACTTCGACCGGGATGATACTGCCGTTCTTGCGCCGGTGACGGGTCTCAAAGAGTTGTGATTTTTCTTGTTTGAGGGCTTCCCAGTGTGCTTTCCATTGATTCACGGGGAAATCGGGATCAAGGTCCGGAATGGAGAGTTTCATCAACTCTTCTCTGCTATAGCCCAATGTCTCGCAACCCTGGTTGTTGACGTAGCGGATGCGACCGTCTTTATCCAGCCAGTAGATGGCGTCGAATGCCTTGTCCATGGCGAACATGGAGAGTTTGAGTTGCGCTTCCGATTGTTTGCGGTCGTTGATGTCGACACCGCTGCCGATATAGCCGAGAAACTGGCCGTTGCTATCGTATCTGGGCACGCCGTGGTCGACGATCCAGCGGTATTCGCCGGAATGGTGGCGCAAGCGATATTCCAGCGTGAATTCCCGCCGTGCATCGAAGGCCAGGATGAAGGCGTGCAGACAATCTTCCCGGTCATCCGGATGGATGCCTTCCGACCAGCCCTCTCTCAGCTCTTGTTTCAATTTGTGACCGGTGAAATCGAGCCAGACCTGGTTGAAATAGGTGCATTGTTTGTCCGGTCCCGCCAGCCAGATCAACACGGATTCGTTCTTGGCCAGCACGCGCAGGTTCTCTTCGCTCTTGCGCAATTCGGAGACGGCGATCTCGGCTTTGTTCAGTGCGGCGCGCGATTGCGTGAGTGCTGTGATCAGGAAGTAAAGCAGGATACTGGTCAGGGTGCCGCCGAAGAAGATCGTCTTGGCCTTGCTGTAGTCCAGCCCCGAGCTTTTAAGATCATAGTGATCCGTGTTGAGTGTCCATTCGCTGCCGCCGAATTCGAGTTGCTGTTTGATGCTGACGGGGTGTGCCGAATTTTCTTTCTTGATGCGGTTGGAATAGAGCAGGGTATCGTCACTGAGGTCTTTTCCGTCGTGGATGCTGAGCTGAAGAGATGTGGTTTCGTCTTCTGGCTTGGCATCGTCAATGGCATTTTCAACCATATCCCGCATGCGAAAAGGGCTGTACACCCAGCCGTATAGTGCGGCACGACGCTGCGCTTCGGTTTTGTGCGGCATGCCTTTTCGATACAGCGGGAGATACATCAGCGTGCCTGCCTGCACATCCTCGGTGGTCTCTTGTACCAGCGTCACTTTTCCGGAAAGCGTTGTGCGATCCGAGTCGCGTGCGCGTTTCATCGCGGCACGGCGGATCGGCTCCGAGTACATGTTGTAGCCGAAGGCGCGCAAGTTGCGTCCGGAGAAAGGCTCCAGGTAGACGATGGCGGTATATGCGTCGCGTTCTTGCTTGGGCCAAACTTCGTATTCGGGGAAGCCTTCGCGGCGTACCGATGCGATGTGCGACGCCAGCCGATCACGAGGTATCCATTGTACGTAACCAAGGCCCTGCACGCTCTTGAAGTGATCATTCAGCTGTATGCGACTGACGTAGCGCTTCCATTCATCGCGCGTAACATTTGAAGAAGAATCGAAGAGGGCGGCAGCGCCGAGCAGCACTTGTTCGTGCGCGTAAAGCATCCCCAATAGATGCATGCGCACCTCGTCTGCGTCAGAGGTGAAGTGTTCGAGCGCGATCTTGTCGGCATCGACTTTTGCTTCATAGCTTAAATACAGGGTGATCGCCAGACCGGCCAGCATGACCGCAAAGGCATATTTGCAGAACTGCTTCACATCTGCCATGAGGTGCAAGGAAGATATTTCAGGATGCTTTACTTGCACAGGATTCCCCTTTCTGCGGACTGAAACCGGCTCTATCCCTTCGCGGTGATGCATCCTTGCGCCAGCCTCCTGTCCAGGAATCCTGTTGTCCTTCCTTTCCGTACATGCGGTGAAGTGCAAGGACCGCGAACTTGCAAGTCTGGCGAAACTGTATGGGGGCAATCAAGATGTGTCAACCAGCTCTTTATGGCAGAAACCATTGGGCGGAAATGGTTGGTGCCGACCGGGGAAAGCTGGTTTAGGTTTTATCCACATAGTTGACGGGGGCGTGATCGCCCAGTGATTTTGGCGGATGTATCCAGCCGGGCAGCCTGTCCAGCCAGTCGCCTCCCTGTTGCGACAGTTCTGTGTGACGGAATCCCCGCGCTGCGGAAATGTCGTCTTGCGCCAGCCGCCTGTCCGGGGGAGGCGTTCCGCGATGCCAATCTTGCGGCATTGCATTGCCATGAAATTGCGATCCTGTCGCCGGTATAATGCGTGCGTTGTTCCCTTGTTCAACTTGTTTGTGGAGTCTTCGTGTTCAAGCTTATCTGTGTCGTAGTCGGTTATTTGTTGTTGGGCTGGTTGGGCTCTTTCCTGGGCCTGATACTGGGTTTGGTCATCGACCGTGTCCGCGCCTTCGGTCAGGGCGCGCTCAATCCCTTGCATGCCGCGTTGCGGCAGACGGTGTTCCTGGAAACGGTGTTTATCGCCATGGGCAAGCTGGCCAAGGCGGACGGGCGCGTGTCGGAAGCGGAGATCGCGCATGCCGAGGTGTTGATGCAGAAACAGGGCATGACACCGGAGCATCGCCAGCAGGCCATTGTTCTGTTCAAACAGGGCGCTGCGGGTGACGGCGATATGTACGAGACCTGCAGGAAGTTCATGTCGGTATGCGGTCATACCCATCACCTGAAAGAGATGCTGCTGGTCTATCTGATCGTGATGGCGATGGCGGACGGCGAATACCATCCGGAAGAAGAGAAACTATTGACCGAGATCGCAGGTCATCTCGGCTACGGGCCGGAAGCTTTCAAGCGCTTGCTGGATATGGTGGTGAACCAGGCGCACTTCGCGGGCGGTCAGGCGAACAGCGAGACCGCGCTTGAGGATGCGTACAAGGCGCTGGGGGTGAGCAAGGAAAATACCGATGCCGAAGTGAAACGCGCCTACCGCAAGCTGATGAGCAAATATCACCCCGACAAGCTGATGGGGCAAGGTTTGCCGGAAGATATGATCAAGGTGGCGACCGAACAGGCCAAGGATATTCAGTTGGCTTACGATCTGGTGAGCAAGCAGCGCGGGATGTAAGACGGACGATCAAACGCCGCACAACGCATCACGCGTTGTGCGGCATTTTTGTTTTCAGGCGGTGGTGTTGACGACCGTGCCGACGTTGGCGCTGGAAGTGTTGCCTGTGTTCTGTGCGGTGTAGGTATCCGCTTTGGCAGAGACAATCTGTTCTGCAAGTTGGGCAGTTGGAATTTGTGGTTTGACCTGAAATATCTCAAGGTTGGCGACCGTTCGCACGCTTGCCGCAGCGCGGCTGGCTTCCGACTGGGCTTGACCGGCTCTGACTTCAAGATCGTTCGCATTCTGCTGCGCGCGCGCGGCATCCGCGCGTGCGGCACGCGCCTGGTTTTGCAAAGATTGCGCCTTCTGGCTGGCTTGATCGACAGAACGGCGGGCTTGCAGCTGGAGCTGCTGTGTGTAGCCGCCGCTGTTCAGGGAAAGAGAAGAAGATGTGCTAAGCATGGCATTACTCCCTGCGTGTATCTATGGCGGAAAGCATACGCTTCGCAGTGTGCATGTTCAAGTGTTTGATCTTGAAGGTGGAACACATTTCGTTATCAGTAACCGAACAGCGGTTCCTTGGCCTCTTTGGCACGGTACATTTCCTTCAGGCGCGCTTTGGCACCCTGATGGCCTTGTTCCGCTGCCTTGCGATACCACTCGACCGCTTGCTGGGGACTTTTTTCCACGCCCATGCCCTTGCGGTACAGGCCGCCCAACTGGAATTGCGCTTCTGCATTGTTCAATCCAGCCGACTTGGAGAACCAGGTGAAGGCGATGCGGTAGTCCGGGGCGAAAGCCATGCCGTCGCTGTACATCATGCCCAGCGCCATATAGGCATCCGGATAATCGCGGTTTGCCGCTTGCTGCAACCAGTTCAGCGCCTCGGTGTCGTTCTGGGGCACGCCAGCGCCTTTTAAGTAGCTGCTGCCGAGGCGGAACATTGCCCGTGCATCGCCCTTGTTCGCAAGGTGGCGGTAGAGTTGGATCTTCTGCGGACAGATGGTTTTCTCGAAGCGCGCGAGGCGGTCGGCGAAATCTTCATCGACCTGTTTTGCGACACGCGAATACTTCTCGCGCCAGTCGCCGCGGCGGTATCTGTCCAGCTGCATCAGGGCGGAATTGAAGTTGCCGCACATGCGCGACATCTCACCGCGCTTTTCCAGCTCGACACCTTCTTTGAATGTTGCTTCCGCCTGATTCATCACCTTGTCGGCACATTTCGATTCGCGGTAATGCATGATGCTGGTGTCCGCGACATCCGCTTCACTCTGATCGCATGACGAGGCGAGGGCGGTGCCGCTGCAGAGCAAAAATGCCGCAGCGAGGGTGAGTGTCGATAAACGTTGCGGCATGTGCGAATTCCTTGCAGTGGGTGACAATGCCCGAACTTTAGGGCGAGTGCGTTGAGGCTGTCAACGTGGAATCAAGTATTGGCAGCGGCAACCAAAAAGGACATCGCGAGGATGTCCTTTTTGGTTGCCGTGCGGGCAGCACTTATTCGATGCGTGCCTTGCTGCGCAGTTCGGCGATGGCCTTCTGCACCGCTTCCTGCTTGCGGCGCTGTTCCAGACGCGGCTTCATCTCTTCAAAGGTCGGCACCTTCAGATCGCGGGTGTCTTCCAGCTTGATGACGTGCCAGCCGTATTGTGTCTGCACCGGTGCGCTGATCTCGCCTTTCTTCAGCTTGAGGATGGCTTCGCCGAAAGGTTGTACGAAATTGCCAGGAACGGTGAAACCCAGATCGCCACCCTTGTCCTTGGAGCCGGGGTCTTCAGATTTCTGTTTGGCGACCTTGGCAAAAGATTCTTTCTTCACGCGCCTGGCGACCGCTTTGGCTTCATCTTCGGTCTTCACCAAGATATGCGAGACCTTATATTCCTTGTCGCCGACGCGAGACTTCATGTCTTCGTAATCCTGTTTCAGCACGGCTTCATCGATCGGATTGTTCTTTACATACTCCTGCACGAAGGCGCTAGCCAGCACGGACTGGCGGGCCAGTTCCAGTTGCTGCTTGGTTTCGTCCTGTTTTCCCAGACCTTGCTTGTCTGCCGCCTGAGACAGCACTTCCAGATTGATCAGGTCTTCGCGGATGGCTTTGCGCAATTCCTCAGAATCGGTTTGACCACCCTGGGCTGCCGCGACGTTGACGCGCAGGTCGACGCGGGACTGCGGGATCGCCACGCCATTCACCAGCGCGACAGGTTTGCCGGCATCAGCGGCTTGCGCACCTGTGGTGAGCAGCAGAGCCGAGAGCAGGGCGAATCGGGAGAAATTCAGCATGTTTCATTCCTTTGAGCGATAGTTGACAGGTTGGGCTTGATTGTCCGGCGCGAAATATATCACAGGGTGGCCGGCGTGTTCAGCGGGGGAAGACCTGCTTGAAAGGGCGCACTTCGACTTGTGCATAGACGCCTGCCGCCACATAGGGGTCGGCGGCCGCCCAAGATTTTGCGGCTTGCAGGGTATCGAATTCGGCAACGATCAAACTGCCTGTGAAACCGGCCGCGCCCGGATCGTTCGCATCCACGGATGGGAAAGGTCCGGCCAGCAGCAGGCGACCTTCGTTTTGCAGTCTTTCCAGACGTTCCAGATGGGCCGGGCGTGCGCTTTGACGTAGCAGCAGACTGTTTTCAACGTCTTGCCCAAAGATGGCATACAGCATGTCATGGCTCCTTGTGATCTTCTTCAACGTACTTGGCCAGCATCGCCGCCTGCACGAGGATGAACACCAGCATGATGCCGGTGGCACCGAACAGCTTGAAGTTCACCCAGACATCGGTGCTGAAATTGAAAGCGACGTACAGATTGAGGATACCCAGCATGGCGAAGAATCCGCTCCAGGCCAGATTGAGCCGATGCCAGATGGGGTCGGGCAGAGACATCTTCTCGTGCAGCAGCGCACGCATCAGGTTCTTCTTCAGCACGAAGGCAGAGAACAGCAAGGTCGCGGTGAAGAACCAGTACAGGATGGTCGGCTTCCATTTGATGAAAGTCTCGTCATGCAGTAACAGCGTCGCACCGCCGAACACGGTGATGATGCCGAGGCTGACCCACAGCATGGTGTCGACCTTGCCGTGATGGTATTTCACCCAGGCGACCTGCACGAAGGTGGCGGCGATGGCAGCCGCCGTGGCGGCGAACACACCCGCCACTTTGAACACGATGAAAAACAGGATGACCGGGAAAAGGTCGAACAGGATTTTCATGCGCGGTCCAATGCTAAAGAGGCGGAATTGAGGCAGTAACGCAAGCCAGTCGGTTCGGGGCCGTCCTCGAACACATGGCCCAGATGCGAACCGCAATTCGCGCAGCAGACCTCGATGCGGCCCATGCCGAGCGGATCCTCGTCGCTGTATTCGACGACCTCTTCTTCGACCGGTTGCCAGAAGCTGGGCCAGCCGGTGCCGGATTCGTACTTGGTCTCGGAATCGAACAGTGGCGCGCCGCAGCACACGCAGCGGTAGATGCCGATGTCGTGGCAATCCCAGTATTCGCCGCTGAAGGCGACTTCGGTGCCGCCCTTGCGGCAAATCTCGTATTGCTCGGGCGTCAGTTGTTCGCGCCATTCTTCTTCTGTCTTGTCGATGTCGCTCATTTATTGTCTGCCAGTGAAAGTTGGATGCCCGGTCGTGCGCGCATGCGCAGGAACCATGCGGCAAGGTCGGAGTGCGCGCCGCGCCAGTCGCGCTCCGGCTGGCGCAGGTCGAGATAGGCCAGGGCACTCACCAGTGCCAAGTCCCCCAGCGAGAGGGTATCGCCCTCGCACCAGTCGCGCGTGCCGAGTTGCGCGGCGATGTGCTGCAGGGTGTGGGTGATGGCGTTGTTGTGCAGTGCCAGCGTGGTGGCGAGTTGATTCTCTTGCGGACGCAGCACTTCGTTCCTCACCACGATAGCGGAATCCATGATGCCGTCGGCCAATGCCTCCCAGCGCCGCACCCGCATGCGTGCCAGGGCATCGTTGCGCGGGATGAGGATGGGCGTGTCGTTCAGCGTGTCGGCATATTCCGCGATCACCACGGAATCGAAGATGCATTCGCCGTCATCAAGGATCAGCGCCGGGATGCGTCCCAGCGGATTGACGCGGTACACCTCACTGTTCGGGTCGCCGGGGGGATCGACCACATAGTCGTGCGGCAGGTTCTTCTCCAGCAGCACCAGACGTGCTTTGCGCACGTAGGGGCTGGTGTTGGAGCCGATCAGCTTCACAGGACTTCACCCGCATGGTCTGCCAGACGCGAACGCTCGCCGCGCTGCAGTGTGACATGGCCACTGTGTGCCCAGCCCTTGAAGCGGTCCACCACGTAGGTCAGGCCGGAACTGCCTTCGGTCAGATAGGGCGTGTCGATCTGCGCGATGTTGCCCATGCACACCACCTTGGTGCCGGGACCGGCGCGGGTGATCAGCGTCTTCATCTGCTTGGGCGTCAGGTTCTGCGCTTCGTCGATGATCAGATACTTGTTGAGGAAGGTGCGGCCGCGCATGAAGTTGAGCGACTTGATCTTGATGCGCGAGCGGATCAGGTCGCGCGTCGCGGCACGCCCCCATTCGCCGCCTTCGTCGCTGGACTGGTTGAGCACGTCCAGATTGTCGTCCAGCGCGCCCATCCACGGCGACATCTTCTCCTCCTCGGTGCCGGGCAGGAAGCCGATGTCCTCGCCCACCGACACGGTGACACGGGTCATGATGATCTCGGAATAGATCTTCTGTTCCAGTACCTGCATCAGGCCCGCCGCCAGCGTGAGCAGCGTCTTGCCGGTGCCGGCCTGGCCGAGCAGGGTGACGAAATCGATCTCGGGGTTCATCAGCAGGTTCAGCACGAAGTTCTGTTCGCGGTTGCGCGCGGTGATGCCCCAGATGGCATTTTTGCTGTGCGTGTAATCGGTCAGCGTGAGCAGGGTGGCGGTATCGTCCTGCTGCGCGGCGACCACGGCATAGAACGGGTTCTCCGCATTGTCCTGATAGACGAACTCGTTCACCAGCATGTCGCGGCACATCGGTCCTTGGATGCTGTAGAACGTCTGGCTACCCTGTGTGCCGGATTTCATGTCCTTGCCGTGCGTCTCCCAGAAGTCGGCGGGCAACTCGCGCGTGCCGGCATAGAGCAGGTCGGTGTCTTCCAGCACCTTGTCGTTGAAGTAGTCCTGCGCCGACAGACCCAATGCACGCGCCTTGATGCGCATGTTGATGTCTTTGGACACCAGCGTGACCTGGCGCTTGGGCTGGTGTTTGTGCATGTGGGCGACCACCGCCAGGATGGCGTTGTCGGCCTTGCCGTTGGCCAGATTCTCGGGCAGTTCATGGGTGATGAATTCGGTCTGCAGGTAGAGGCGGCCGGTGGCGTTCTTGTTGCCTAGGGCATCCAGCGGCACACCCTGATCGATGCTGTCTTCCGATTCGCTGACCAGATTGTCGAGGAAGCGGCTGGCCTGACGCGCGTTGCGCGCCACTTCGGTCATGCCCTTCTTGTTGTTGTCCAGTTCTTCCAGCACAAACATCGGCAGGTAGACATCGTGTTCCTCGAAACGGAACAGGCTGGTGGGGTCGTGCATCAGCACGTTGGTGTCCAGCACAAACAGCTTGGTGGTCTTGTCCGACGAGGTTTTACGGGCGTTCATGGTTTTCCTTATAGAGATTGAACGAATGCGAGAACTTCCTGTGCGTGGCCGTCGGCTTTCAGGCCGCGCCATTCCTTGCGGATCACGCCCTCGGTATCGAGCACGAAAGTGCTGCGCTCGATACCGCGCACGTCTTTGCCGTACAGCTTCTTCTGCCTGATCACGCCGAAGAGGTTGCAGGCGACTTCTTCGCTGTCCGACAGCAACTCGAACGGCAGGGTGAACTTGCCCTTGAAGTTCTCGTGCGACTTGAGGCCGTCGCGCGAGACGCCGACGATCTCGCAACCGGCTTTCTGATATTCGGCATACAGATCGCGGAACTGCTGCGCTTCGGTGGTGCATCCCGGCGTGTTGTCCTTGGGGTAGAAATAGATGACCAGAGACTTGCTGCGGATGGGATGTAGTGTGAAATCGGTGCCGCCGGTGGCGGGCAGGGTGAAATCGGTGACTGGCTGGTTTGGCATTCAATACTCCGTTGGATGGCCTGCATTGTTGTCAAAACGGCGGCATATGGCAAGCACACACAAGCAACTTTATCTGTGCTACGTTGCTGCCCCGTACAAAACGCACGAAGCACAGGATGCAGGACGAAGATTACATGCGCAAAGCATTGCGTCTGGCCGCACAGGCTGCGGAAGCGGGTGAGGTGCCGGTGGGCGCGGTGGTGGTGAAGGACGGCGAGATCGTCGGGCACGGTTTCAATTCCCCAATTTCGCGCCACGACCCGACCGCGCATGCCGAGATGATGGCGCTGCGCGATGCCGCGCAACATATCGGCAATTACCGGCTGGTCGGATGCGAATTGTTCGTCACCCTCGAACCCTGCCTGATGTGCGTAGGCGCGATGTTCCATGCCCGCATCGCGCGCGTGGTGTACGGCGCGAAAGAACCCAAGACCGGCGCGGCAGGCAGTGTGTTCAACCTGTTCACCGAGCCGCGACTGAATCACCATGCGCGCATCGAGGGCGGTGTGCTGGCGGAAGAATGCGGCAAAGTATTGAGCGATTTCTTCGCCATGCGCCGCGCGCAGCAAAAGTCGCAATGAAGATACGCATCCACATTCCCAGTCAGACCCTGCAACTGCTCGACGACCACGGAGCTGTGCTGCACAGCTATCTTGTCTCTACTGCTGCCAAGGGCGTCGGCGAGGAGCGCGGCAGTTTCTGCACGCCGCGCGGTCGGCACATCATCCGCGCCAGGATCGGTGCCGACCAGCCGGTCGATACGGTGTTCGTGCGCCGTCGTCCGACCGGCGAGATTTATACGCCGGAACTTGGCGCGACCCATCCCGAACGCGACTGGATACTCACAAGGATATTGTGGTTGTCCGGCACGGAGCACGGTTACAACCGTGGCGGAAGTTGCGATACCATGCGCCGCTACATCTACATCCACGGTACGCCGGACGAGGTCGAGATGGGCAAGCCGGGTTCGCATGGCTGCATCCGCATGCGCAACGCCGAGCTGCTGGAACTGTTCGAGCGCGTCGATGTTGGCACGCAAGTGGAAATCGTTGCATAACGGGCAAGGAGGCGGGGATGGGCAATCCTTTCACAGTCAGTCTGGTGTCATGGCACGACGGCGAACCCTTGTTGCGAGCGATCCGCGAAGCGGTGTTCATCCGCGAGCAGGGCGTGCCGGAGGAACTGGAATGGGACGAGTTCGACGAGGTTTGCCGCCATGCCCTGGCACTGAGTCTGTCCGGTGAAGCGATCGGCTGCGGACGCATCCTGCCCAACGGTCATATCGGGCGCATCGCGGTGATGCAACCGTGGCGCAATCAGAAAGTCGGCACCGCCCTCATGGAAGCCTTGCTGGATGAGGCGCGTTCGCGCAAGTACCAGCAGGTGGATGTCGATGCACAGGTGCAGGCCGTACCGTTCTATCTGAACTTCGGTTTCGCCGTAGTCGGGGAACAGTTCATGGATGCGGGAATGCCGCACATCAAGATGACGCTGGAACTCAAACAGCGCTGATCCAACTATTTTCCGTCCAGATACTCCGCATCGCTGAAGTTTTTCACCGCCTCCGGCTGGAACACCGTGAAGGCGGTGATCAGCATGCCGGTCATGAACGCTTCGGCCAGCATGATGATGGGCGCGGAGACCAGATAATGGCGCTGGATATCGGCCCATGAGTAATGGCTGAGCAGCAGCAACAGCAAGGTCGTCGCCGCCACGTTCAGCACGATGGAGAGTCCCGCGCAGATGAAACCGTTCCACAACACATAGAAGAACAGGTTCTTCGGCAGGTTCTGCCGGCTGAAACGCAACAGCCATTCCGTGAACAGCACCGGGACGGCGATCATCAGCAGGCCGTTGATGCCGAGTGCGATCCAGTCGGCATCGGCCCTGAAGAAGGAAGCCAGCATCACCAGCGTGAGCGTGACGCTGGCGATCTGCCAGCCGAACATCAGCACGAACAGCGTCGCGCCGAGGATGTGGAAATTGAAACCGGGGCGGATGCCCGCGTTGAATTGCCAGAACACGAACGCACCGACCAACAGACCGACCAACGCGTTGGTCATGATCTGGTTGTCCAGCAAGTGCCGCCAGTCAGCGGACTTCATCGCGGGGTAGAGGTAGGCCGCGAACAGCAGGTCGAACAGCCACAGCCAGTCAGAGGTGAACAGGGTGGCTGGCAGGTTCACGGCAGCGCGTAGGGTAGCGGTTCGAATTCAAGACGCGGGCCGGTTAGCGCACCGAGATGTACCGGGAACGAGTCGGCCGCTTCAGTCTGCACCACCACCAGCATCTCGAAACCGCCGTGCGCGGCCTGGGCTGCATTCACCACCTCGCCGCAGGGCTGGGCCGGGTCGGCGGCACTGAACACCTTGTCGCCGGGCAGCGGCGCGGCATCGGTCATCACGCGTGCCAGATACATGCGGCGCTTTGCCTTGCCGAGGTAATGCATACGTGCCACGACTTCCTGTCCCGGATAGCAGCCTTTCTTGAAATTGATGCCGCCGATGAGTTCGAAGTTCACCATCTGCGGCACGAAGGCTTCCTGCGTCTGCGGCAGGATGAAAGGCACACCGGCGCGGATGTCCAGCCAGTCCCAGCAGGGCGAGCCGGCTGGCGTTGCAGCGGCACTCAACGTTTTCCATATCTCGCTGGCACGCGCGGCCGCGGCGACGATCTGCATGCGCTGCGCATCGCGGCGGATCAGCGTGGCATCGCTGGTCTGTACCACGCTCATGCTGTCGGTCGGCATATCCGCGTTCAGCGCTTGCAGGGCAGACAGCGCCTTGCCGCCGCTCACGCCGATGCACACCCGCTCGTCGCTGATGTCGGCGATCTTCACTTTGGAGCGCAGCACATACATGGACAGTTTCTTGCGCATCGCCTCGCACAGTCCGCGCGGCATCTGCAGCAGATAGTCGTCGCCTTCCTTCCAGACCAGCATGCTGGCCAGCATGCGGCCCTTGGCGTTGTTGAAACTGGAAAGTTGCACGCGTCCGCTGTCCGTGTCGCGGATGTCGTTCGATAAAAGATTTTGCAAGAAACTCTGCGCGTCTTCCCCTGTCACCTGCAGCAGTCCGAACTGCGACAGGTCGCACAGGATGTCGCCGCGCTCGGCTGCTTCACGCTCTGCCGCCGCATCCCCGAAATCGTGCACTACACCTGCGTCGAGGTTCGCCTTGTTGGTCGCCAGGAAATCTTGCCAGTCTGTGTTCATGTTCGTGTCCCGTTGGAATCGTTGTGTAATGTTACCGTGAAGCGCAGTGTTTCGGCTAAACTCTCGCGCCATGAAATCCTTGTGGCTAGCCCTGTCTTTGCTGTTGCTCACCGCCTGTGACGGCGCGCTGTGGAACTCTCCCTACTCAAGCGACGATGATGGCAAGTCCATCCTCTACACCGCTTTCACCGAACGTCCCAAGCATCTCGATCCTGCGCAGGCCTACAGCGAGAACGAGTATGAGTTCCTCGCGCAGATCTATGCGCCTCCGCTGCAATATCAATACCTGAAGCGCCCCTACCTGCTGGTGTCGTTGGCCGCCCGCGACATGCCGCGCGTGAGTTATTTCGACGCGCACCACAAACAATTGCCGCTGACCGCGCCGGACGCGCGCATCGCCTACAGCGTGTACGAGATCCGCATCAAACCCTATATGCGCTATCAGCCGCACCCCGCGCTGGTGCCGGCCAATCTGTACCTCAAGCAGCGCGATCTGGCGGACGTACACAGCCTGACCGACATTCCGGCGGTCGGGACGCGCACCGTCACTGCCGCTGACTACGCCTACCAGATCAAACGCCTCGTCCATCCGCAATTGCACACGCCCATCGCCGGGGTGATGATGGAATACATCGTCGGCCTTAAGGAATATGCGGCCGGCCTGCAGGCCGCCAGCAAGGCCAAGCCGGATGCCTTCCTCGATCTGAACGCGTATCCATTGCCCGGTGTGGAAGTGGTCAATGCCACCACCTACCGCATCACCGTCAAAGGCAAATATCCGCAGTTCGCCTACTGGCTGGCGATGCCGTTCTTCGCGCCCATGCCGGAGGAGGCGGTACGTTTTTACGCGCAGACCGGCATGAAGGAACGCAACCTCACGCTGGACTGGTGGCCCATCGGCAGCGGGCCGTATTATCTTTCCGAGCATGATCCGAACAAGCGCATGGTGTTGACGAAGAATCCGTATTACGACAGTGAACGTTATCCACGCGAGGGCGAGGAGGGCGATGCAGCGACGGGATTGCTGAAAGACGCGGGCAAGCAATTGCCGCTGATCGATCAGATCGTGTTCTCGCTGGAGAAAGAGACCATCCCCTACTGGAACAAATTCCTGCAAGGCTATTACGACGCCTCCGGCATCAGCTCGGACAGTTTCGACCAGGCGGTGCAGGTCGGCGTCGGCGGCGAGACCAACGTCAGCGACGCGATGCAGCAGCAGGGCATCACGCTCTCCACCTCGGTCGCCACTTCCACCATGTACACCGGCTTCAACTGGCTGGATCCGGTGGTGGGCGGCGATTCACCGCGCGCCACCAAACTGCGGCGCGCCATCGCCATCGCCGTCGACTTCGAAGAATTCATCTCCATCTTCGCCAACGGTCGCGGCATCGCCGCACAGTCGCCCATCCCGCCCGGCATCTTCGGCCATCGCGACGGTTGCGACGGCGTGAATCGCTACGTGTACGACTGTGTGAACGGCGAGGCGAAACGCAAACCTATCGCGGAAGCGCAGAAGTTATTGGCACAAGCCGGTTATCCCGGCGGCGTGGATGCAGAGACCGGCACACCGCTGGTGATCCACCTCGACACCACCGCCACCGGCGTGGGCAGCAAATCGCGCCTGGACTGGCTGCGCAAACAGTTCGACAAGCTCGGCGTGCAACTCGACGTGCGCAGCACCGACTACAACCGCTTCCAGGACAAGATCCGGCGCGGCGACACGCAGATGTTCTACTACGGCTGGAATGCCGACTATCCCGATCCCGAGAACTTCTTCTTCCTGCTGCACGGCCCGCAGGGCAAGGTGAAATTCAGCGGCGAGAACGCCAGCAACTACAGCAGCCCGGAATTCGACCGCCTGTTCGAACGCATGAAGAACATGGAGAACAGCCCCGAGCGTCAGGCCATCATCGACCGCATGCTGGATACCCTGCGCCGCGACTCGCCATGGCTATGGGGTTATCACCCCAAGAACTACGTGCTGCAACACAGCTGGCTGCACAACATCAAACCCAACATCATGGCCAACAACAAGCTCAAGTATTGGCGTGTGGATGCAGCGCAGCGCGGGCAGAAACGTCATGCATGGAACCAGCCGGTGTACTGGCCATTGCTGCTTGGTTCGACATTGATCGTCCTGCTCGGATGGTGGATGTGGCGGGTGTTGAAGCGGCGGGAGGAGCGGGGTGGCTAACGAAGCTGTAGAAAAAGTTTCTTCATGCCCGCATCGTGCCGGGAACGAAAACAAATATCAAGGTCGAAGCTGACGGCGATATTTTGGAGAAGCGAATGGCACGTTACAAACACATCGACACCAGTCCGCGATTTCTTGCGGTGGACTTGCAGCGGCAGTTGCTGCCCGGCACGTTCGAACACGCGCTGAACCATCTGCTGGAACATGAGATTAACCTAAGGAGACGCTGAATAAATCACGTTTTCAGAAGCGCCCCTAACTTTTGTTTGCACCGAGGTGTTGCCGCGCACTGAAAATTGACCACTTTATGAGGGTTGTGCGCGCTGAAAATT
>WOZO01000143.1 GCA_011620315.1 Sideroxydans sp.
GAATCGAAGCGGTGGCTACCGCTAAATTATTTACAGCAGTTTAAGGACTCAATCTTGATCTATTTCGTGACTTTCGTGTTTTTCGTGGACTAATTGAGGTTTTCAGGTTGATTTCTCCACGGGACGCCGGCGATCAATCATCGTCGTCATCGCCAGACCAGCGCCCCCTGCCCGGCACACTGATGTCGTGTTCGGACCAGCGGCCTTGCGCCACAGACTGGTGGCAGGCGGTGCAATTGGCGCGGCTCTTCACTTGCGGGTTTACCCATTCCTTGGGCGAGATGCTGCGGTGCTCGCGCGTGAACCATGGCGTCTCGGTGATGCGCAGGCTGGCTGCGCTGTGGCGCGCACCTGTACCGGCATGCCGCGTCAGGTAATCTTTGATCGCCTGCCGGTCTTTCACATTCAGCTCGGCGTTGTCGCCGAAGTGTTTGTCCAGACCGGACATCAGCTGCTTCCAGTTGTCTTCGGTCAGCAATCGCGGCGGGAATGCAGTGTGGCAACTGCCGCACTCTTCCTGCCACAGCGCATTGGGCGGCGCTTGCATTTTGCCGCCTTCCGCGAATGCCAGCTGTGTCGCGGCCAGCAATGCCAGCGAGGGGAGGATGCGCTTCATACTTTGCCACCTTCGATTGCGAACTGAATGAAATCCGCTTTTTCTGTGGCGGTGCATTCACGGCCCACCACTTCGGTGCAATTGCGCTTGAACCACTTGGCAACTTTCTTTGCATCGGTAAAACGTTCTGCGTTCACGACAGGTGTGAGCGGCTCGATGCTTTTGCCGGTTTTGACATGCTTGCCTTCCGCATGCATGTCTTTGCCGTGGCAGCTGGTGCAGGCTGATGCACGTTCCGATATACCCCATTGCTTGACGAACAATTCGCGTCCGCGCTCGGCGGAGGGCTTGAAGCCGTGCGCGGCCTCTGCGATGTAGCTTGCCTGGATCTGTTGCGGCGTTTCAGCCAGTGCCGGTGCTGCCCCCGCCAGCATCAGCAGGGTGATACAAACTTTCTGCGCGGTCATAATGTGCTCCTGTAGGATTGGGACGGTGCGCAGTGTGGCAAACGATCCTTAACCCCTCCTTAATGAACGGATGATTGGCGACGATGAGAATATTGCTGGTGGAAGATGACAGCCTGCTCGGCGACGGCACCCGCAACAGCCTCGGCCATCTGGGCTTCACGGTGGACTGGATGCAGGACGGACAACAGGCGCTGAATGCGCTGGGCAGCGAGGCCTATGACGCCGTCGTGCTGGACATCGGCTTGCCGCGCGAGGACGGTTACAGCGTGCTGCAAAAGATGCGCGAGCGCGGTCTGCATTCGCCGGTGCTGATGCTCACCTCGCGCGACGACAAGCTGGACAAACTCAAGAGCTTCGGCCTCGGTGCGGACGACTACGTGGTGAAGCCGGTCGACATGGAAGAGCTCGCCGCGCGTTTGCGCGCCCTGATCCGCCGCACTGGCGGACGCGCCACCGCCCGCCTCGCCGTGGGCGCGGTGGAGATCGACCCGGACAGTCGCCAGACATGGCTCAACGGCGAAGCAGTCGAGCTATCGGCGCGCGAGTTCGGCCTGCTGGAACTGCTGATGCAGAACGCCGACCGCGTGATGACACGCGCGCAACTGGAACAAAGTATCTACGGCTGGGGAGACGGTGCCGACAGCAACACCATCGAGGTATTCATCCACCATCTGCGCAAGAAGCTGGGCAACGATTTCATCCACACCCTGCGCGGCATCGGCTACACCGTGAGGCACCCGTCATGAATCAACGCAGCATGTCCATCCAGTCAAGGCTCACCATGCTGTTGCTCGGCGCAGTGCTGCTGTTCGGCATCATCGCAGGGGTCGAGAGCCACAAGAACGCGCTGCACGAAGCAGACGAACTGTTCGATGCGCAACTGGTGCAGTTTGCGCACAGCCTGCTCTCGGTCGCGACCGATCTGGACGACGACCACGCCGCGCGCAAAATACCGTCCGCGCACAAATACCAGCAAAACTTTGTGTTCGAGGTGTGGAGCGAGGATGACGGCGAGCGCAGAGTGTTGCTGCGCTCCGATGAGGAATTGGACCTGAACGGCATGGACTTGCCGGAAAAAAAACTGCAGAACAGAACATGGAACGGCAGCGACTGGCGCTTCTATCACCTGCGCGATGATCGCCGCCGCGTCGAAGTGCTGGTGGGGCAGAACGACAAGGTGCGCAACGAGTTGGCGCGCGAGGTGGCCTGGCACAACGTCACGCCCTTCCTGTTCGGCTTGCCGCTGTTGGCGCTGTTCATATTCATCGCCATCCGTTTCGGATTGCGCCCGCTGAACAAACTCACCGCCTCGTTGCAACGCCTGCAACCGGAACAGTTGCGCACTATCGAGCTGGGGGAGACGCCCGCCGAGATCACGCCGGTGGTAAACGCGCTGAACAGCCTGCTCACACGCACGGCCGGCGTGATTGAGAACGAACGCCGCTTCACCGCCGATGCCGCGCACGAACTGCGCACGCCCATCGCCGCGCTGCAAGCGCAGATACAAGCCGTGCAACTGGCCAGCAGCGATGCGGAGCGCAGTGAATGCCTGCACAAATCCCTGCAAGGCACGGAGCGCATGTCGCATCTGGTCGGGCAATTGCTGACGCTGTCGCGGCTGGATGAATTGAGCGCGCCCGCGTTGCTCGAACCCTTGGACCTGACAGAACTGGCGCGCGCGTGCAGCGCCGAACTCGCCCCGCTGGCGCTGGATAAACATATCGCATTGGAATTGCATGCAGACTCGGCAACATCGGTGCCGGCGTCGGAAGAATTGCTGCGCATCCTGCTGCGAAATCTGCTGGACAACGCCATCCGCTACACCCCGCAGGGCGGACAGGTGTCGATAGCGGTCGCGCAGAATATGCTGACCATCTCTGACAGCGGCTGCGGTGTAGCGGAGGACGATCTGCCGTTATTGGGGCAACGTTTCAACCGTCTGGATCGCGCGGCGCAGGACGGTGTTGGGCTGGGGCTTTCCATCGTGCAGCGCATCGCCGCATTGCACGGCGCAACAGTCGAGTTCGGTCATGCCTTCGGACACAGCGGACTACAGGTGACGGTGTGCTTCCCTTATAGTGGCCCCCGAATTTGAGACAGTAGATTAAGCTGTAGTCCGAAGCGAAG
>WOZO01000151.1 GCA_011620315.1 Sideroxydans sp.
GCTCCGACTGTCCAGTTTGCTCTGGACTGAGTGTCCAAGTTGCGTGGAATACGCAACGTGGTAAACGTCCTGCCAGATCGTGTGGTCGGCATGGGTGGTCATGCTCTTGAAGAACGCATTTGGCTTCATCCCCAATACCACCTCCATTGCCTCGTCCGGCGACAAACCGAGCTGCGCTGCCCCCACCAGTGCGGTGGCCGTGAATGCGTTGACCCGCCGTGCCACAACGATCTGCCGGATCGCATCCAGTGAGTAATGGGGACGTTTCTTCTCCATGCCGCAATATAACCCAATAGGTTAATCTCAACAAGCCAGCCAGCCGCTTCTGCTGTGTGTCAGGAAGTTTGGCGCGTGGAAGTTTTTCCATATCGCACTTCTGCAAACTGAAAAATAAATTCCGTCATTCCGGCGAAGGCCGGAATACAGTTATTGAAACAATCCCGAGAAGCGGGTCAAAACCAAACTGCATTTTGATTAATGCGCTGGATTCCGGTCTTCGCCGGAATGATGGGCTACATGGATCCGGGTTCAGGCGGGTTTTTGTTCGTCTTCGACGCCGATGATCCGGGTGAGGTAATGCTCCAGATTGCGCTGCGGATGTTGCGGGTAATGCTCGGGCAGACAGTCGATACGCTGGATGCGGTCGAAGCGGAAGTTGCGGTATTCGTCGCGCAGTTCGCACCAGGCCAGCAGCGTCCAGCGGTCGCCCCAGCCCACCATGCCCAGCGGCCACAGCGTGCGTTCGGTCTGCTGCTCCTTCATGTCGCGATAGAGAATCTTAATTTTGAGCCGCAACTCGCAAGCCTTGCGCAGCAGTCCGTGCGTCTCGCGTTCGGGGTAGGAGTAGTTCGGGATGCGGTAGGGCAGGCGCGATATCTCGTTGAGCATGGCGGGCGTGAGCACGGCCAGTATCTTGGCTTCGGCGCGTCTGGCCGCCTCGGCCAGTTCAGGATCGGTCCACGCCTGCACCATACGGCTGCCCGCCAGCAGCGCAGTGACTTCATCCATGTCTACCATCAGCGGCGGCAGGTCGAAACCTTTGCGCAGGCGATAGCCCACGCCCGCCTCGCCGTCGATAGGCACGCCGGATAGCACCAGCGCCTGGATGTCGCGATACACCGTGCGAATGCCCACGCCCAACTTGTCCGCCAGCGACTGCCCGGTGATCGCGGTACGGCGACCTTGCAGCAGCGTGACCAGCTTGAACAGCTTGAACAGGCGTTCGGATTTGCGCATGGCTTATTTCTTTGTTTTCCTGACCTTGGGTTTGGGCAACGGCAGTTCCCTGTCCGTCGCCCGCACCAGATCGCACAACCATGCCGCGTCTTCCCATTGGTCCGGCGTGATCAGCAGATGCGGCTTGGCTCCGGGATAGGGAGAGCCTTCGACCACCTTGGCGAGTTTGCCCTTCCCCGCCTCGGTCGGCTTCAGATAAAGCTGGTCATCACACACCAGCCCCACCGGCTTGCCGGATAGATACAGGCAGTATTCGCCGAACATCTTTTTGGCGGATGCCGAGCCCAACGATGAAAGTTGGTCGAGCAGAAAGTCGATGGTGTTTTGTGTGGTGGCCATGCACGCCTCTTGGCTCCGCGTCCGGGACGCCGCATTATCGCTTATCGGCAGACGACTTTTCTCTTATGCGCGCTGCATCACATGCGCCTTGCTGTGGCTCACCACCACGCTGGTCATATCGATCACCTCCTCGCAGGTCGCGCCCAATTCTGGACCGAACTTCTCCCCCGCCGCCTTCGACGCCTCCAGGCTTTCCCAATACACCATGTCGATCCACTCGCCGTCCTCGGTCTCGGACAGGCTGCGGAAGCGGAAACCGGGTTGCTGCTTGATCCAGTCGTTGATCTTTTCGTTGGCCTTGAGCCAATCGGGCGCGGTCTTGCCTTCGCTCAAGCAGAAACGCACCAGTTCTATCGTGTCGGACATTGTTCTTCTCCTTGTTGTGGTACCGGGACATCCGGCAAGGAGGATGCTACGCACCCGCTGCTGACAGCGTGGTGGCAGGAGTGTTCAAGCGCGCGATGCTTTTTCCAAGTCTTCCAGTTGCAGCAGCAGACTCAGGCGGTCATTCCTCGCCACATCCTGCCAATGCCTTCCCGTCAGCGCCCCCTCCATCGCCCACAGCAGATTGAGGCTGGCATTGCTGCTGCGTTTCACCTGCAGATAGGCGCGCACCGCACCGAGCACGCGCAATTGTTCGAGGGTATGGATGCCCGCCTGCGCCAGCATCTGCTGCGACTTGGGGCCGAAGTTTGGCAGCTCGGAGATTTGCTTCATGCCAGCCGCAGCTCAAAGCGCCAGTATCTCTTTCCTGCGGAAGCAATCCAGCGCATGGTCGTTCACCATGCCGGTCGCCTGCATGTGCGCGTAGCAGATCGTCGAGCCGACGAATTTGAATCCGCGCCGGCGCAGGTCTTTGCTCATGGCATCCGATTCCGGACTGGTCGCCATATAGTCTGCGGGAGTGCGTATCGTATTCACGATGGGCGCGCCATCGACGAAGCGCCAGATGTAGGCGTCGAAGCTGCCGAATTCTTCCTGTACTTCCATGAAGCGCTGGGCGTTGTTGATCGCGGCCAGTATCTTGGCGCGGTTGCGGATGATGCCGGCGTCGCCCATCAATTGCGCGACCTTTTCGTCGCCATAGCGGGCGATCTTTTGCACATCGAAGCCGTCGAACAGACGGCGGTAGTTCTCGCGTTTGCGCAGCACGGTGTACCAGCTCAAGCCCGCCTGCGCCGCTTCCAGCGTGAGGAATTCGAACAGCACCCGGTCGTCGTGCACGGGCACGCCCCATTCCTTGTCGTGGTATGCGACGTAATCCGGCTTGCCCGGATCGACCCACTGGCAACGGCATATCTCGTGTGACTTTTTCATGCGCAACCTCCGAAGCAGAGGCCCGGATTCTAACCACATCCTGCTGACAGCGTGCTGGCAGCAGTCATGTTCACATCCGGCAAGTCAGGTCGATTTTATAAACCTTGGTTGTCCACGAAAGACACGAAATGACACGAACGGATTCAAGCAATAGGTGAGGCGCAAAACTTGAATAGTCTGTTGATCTATGGTCAAGTCCAAAATCTGCTGTAAATTCGATTCAGTAAATCCGCATCCTCTCAG
>WOZO01000134.1 GCA_011620315.1 Sideroxydans sp.
CCCTGTGAAGTATCGAGGGGGCGGCAGAGTTGCGGGATTTTTATCCCAGCAGATGCGTCACATGCGAACGTTCTTCCACCAACTCCTTGTGGCTGTCCATCATGTGTTTGTGCCCCAGCTCGGTAATGGGCAGTCCCTGTACGATCTCGTAATGCCCGTTGCGGCAGGTGACCGGGAAGCCGTACATCACGCCTTCTGGAATGCCGTAACTGCCGTCGGACGGCACGCTCATGGTGACCCAGTCGTTGTGGTGTGAGCGCAGCATCCAATCGTGTATGTGGCTGATAGCCGCATTGGCCGCGCTGGCGGCGCTGGAGAGTCCGCGAGCTTCGATCACTGCTGCACCGCGTTTCTGCACAGTGGGGATGAAATCGCTTTCGATCCAGTCTTCCCAGTTGTTTTGCTTCAACACTTCGATCACCTTGCGGCCGCGGATTTCGGCGTGCGACAGATCCGGATACTGTGTGCCGGAGTGATTGCCCCAGACCACCATCTTCTTGATGTCCTGTATCGGCTGGAACAGCTTCAGTGAAACCTGGGTGATGGCGCGGTTGTGATCGAGACGCATCATGGCAGTGAAGTTGCGCGGGTCAAGGTCGGGGGCGTTCTTCATGGCGATCAGCGCGTTGGTATTGGCCGGGTTGCCGACCACCAGCACCTTCACATGCCGTGCGGCGACCTCGTTCAGGATCCGGCCTTGTTCGGAGAAAATCGCGCCGTTGGCTTCCAGCAGGTCCTTGCGTTCCATGCCCTTGCTGCGCGGACGGGCACCGACCATCAGCACGACTTCGGTATCGCGGAAGGCGACGCGAGGGTCGTCGGTGGTGATGATTTGCTGCAGCATGGGGAAGGCGCAATCTTCCAGCTCCATCGCCACGCCGCGCAGCGCCTGCTGCGCGGGCGTGATGTCCAGCAACTGCAGGATGACAGGCTGTTCACGCCCCAGCATGTCGCCGTTCGCGATGCGGAACAGCATGTTGTAACCGATCTGGCCTGCTGCTCCGGTGATGGTGACACGGACGGGTGCTTTCATGGTTTCCTCCTGCAGGGTGGGTGTGCCCGGCATTCTGCCAGTGTTCCGCGCGCAGAGGAAGGAAGCGTTCAGCTGCGGGGAGGGACGAGAGGGATGATGAGCGATTTGTGACCGAACGCGCGCAGTCCAAGTGAACTGGAGGCACGGCTGGCCAACTCCATGCTGGTCATGGTGGCGAGGGCGATGCGTTGCGTGTTGCCGGCGGTGGGTTCGAAGATATGGATACTCTCCACCCCGCCAAAAGTGCTTAACACTTGGTGGATCTGTTGTTTGATCTCTTCGGTACTGTTTAATTCGGAGAGGCGGCTGAGCATGTCAGGCCTTCTTTCCGGACGAATGGCTGTGCATTATCTGCACGTAGCGATCCGCCAGTTTGCGCGTCTGCGAGGACACGCCGAGCAGCACGCTGCGCCGGTCGCTCGTGCTGCGGGTGCGCGTGAGAATGCCTGCATCGACCAATGCATGCACCCTGCGCTGGGTGGTGGACGTTGAGGTGATGTCGAGCAGCAACAGGCATTTCAGAGTCAATGGATTCCCGATTTCCTCGTGGTAGCCGACCTCTATCACGATATCGAAATCCTCGTGAGAGCGCAGGTGCGGCATGCGTGCCTTCTCGAATTCCCTGATTGTTTTTAGTTTTTTGAAGGCAGTCATGAGTCTGCATTCTCTCCAAATGTAAAGTTATAGCAAGGTCGATTGCATATCATTTTGAGCGTTATATGTACTGGTGTTTGTTTATAACTCATCGGGATCGGCTGTACTGATACTCAAAGTCGTTACTTCGGGTGTAAGATTGCGGCACTCGATTTTGGTAGTGGAAAAGGAAATGAATAAATCACGCCCCAAACATCTTGCACTGCACAAAATCAAGTTGCCCTTGCCCGGCTACGTATCCATCCTGCACCGCGTTTCCGGTGCGCTCCTGTTTCTGTCCCTGCCATTTTTGCTCGCCATGCTCGACCAGAGTTTGCGCTCCATCGAGACATTCACCAACTTTGCGGAATATCTTGATCATGCGCTGGCGAAGCTGCTGCTGATCGGTTTGACATGGGCATTCCTGCATCACTTTTGCGCCGGACTGCGCTATCTGGTGATCGATCTGCATCTGCTGCACGGGCTGTCCGCTGCGCGCGCCAGCAGCCGCTGGGTGATGGTGGTGAGTCTGGCGTTGACCGTTGTTCTGGGAGTGAAAATATGGTGAACCGTATCGTGACCGGCGCCCATTACGGATTGCGCGATTGGCTGGCGCAGCGTGTCTCCGCCGTGGTGATGGCCGTCTATGTGTTGGCTATGGCGGTCTGGGCGCTGTTGCAGCCGGCGTTCGGCTACGACGTGTGGACCGAGTTGTTCTCGGGCAATCTGATGCGTTCGTTCTCCCTGCTGTTTCTGCTCAGTCTGTTCTATCACGCCTGGGTGGGCGTGCGAGACATCGTGATGGATTACGTGAAGCCGGCCGGTGTCCGCTTGCTGATCCATGTGTTGGTCATACTGGCTTTGATCCTGTACGCGATCTGGGCAGTGCAAATCCTCTGGGGTCTCTGATGGCATTAACGAAAAGAACATTCGATGTGGTCGTGGTCGGTGCGGGCGGCGCGGGCATGCGCGCGGCGCTGACGCTTTCGCAGGCAGGTCTCAAGGTCGCCGTACTTTCCAAAGTGTTTCCCACGCGTTCGCACACGGTTGCCGCGCAGGGCGGTATTGCCGCTTCCTTGGGTAACGTGAACGAGGATAACTGGCTCTGGCACATGTACGACACCGTAAAAGGTTCGGATTACCTCGGTGACCAGGATGCCATCGAATACATGTGCCGCGCCGCACCTGAAGTGGTGTACGAGCTGGAACACTTCGGCATGCCGTTCGACCGGCTCGACAGCGGCAAAATCTACCAGCGTCCGTTCGGCGGTCACATGCAGGACTTCGGAAAGAACCCGGTGCCGCGCGCCTGTGCCGCCGCCGACCGCACCGGCCATGCCTTGCTGCATACGCTGTACCAGCAGAACGTTAAAGCCAACAGCAACTTCTTCGTGGAGTGGATGGCGCTTGATCTGATCCGCGACCAGGACGGCGACGTGCTGGGTGTGGTGGCGATGGAGATCGAGACTTCGGAAGTGATGATCCTGGAAGCGCGCGCCACGCTGTTCGCCACCGGCGGTGCAGGGCGCATCTTCTCGGCCAGCACCAATGCCTACATCAACACCGGCGACGGCCTCGGCATCGCGGCACGCGCCGGCATCCCGCTCGAAGACATGGAGTTCTTCCAGTTCCACCCGACCGGCGTGCACGGCGCGGGCGTGCTGATCACCGAAGGCGTGCGCGGTGAGGGCGGTTATCTGGTGAACAAGGACGGCGAGCGCTTCATGCCGCGTTACGCGCCGACCGCGAAGGATCTGGCCAGCCGCGACGTGGTGTCGCGCGCCATGGCGACCGAGATCAAGGAAGGGCGCGGTTGCGGTCCGCACGGCGACCATGTGCTGCTCAAGCTGGACCATCTGGGCGACGAGGTGATCCGTCACCGTCTGCCGGGCATCCGCGACATCGCGCTCAAGTTCGCGCATGTCGATCCTTCCAAAGCACCTATCCCGGTCGTGCCCACCGCGCACTACATGATGGGCGGCATCCCCACCAACTATCACGGGCAGGTGGTCGCGCCGCAGGGCACCGGGCCGGATGTGGTGGTGCAGGGCTTCTATGCGGTGGGCGAATGTGCTTGCGTGTCGGTGCACGGTGCCAACCGGCTCGGCTGCAATTCGCTGCTGGATCTGATCGTGTTCGGCCGCGCCGCTGCGCGCCAGATCATCGAGGACCTGAAAACCAATCCGAACCACAAGCCGTTGCCGGCCGACGCGGCCGACCGTCCATTGGCGAGATTGGCGCGACTGGACGAGCAAAAGAACGGCGAGCGTGTGGCGGATGTCGGCGATGCGATGCGCAAAGTGATGCAAGCACATTGCGGCGTGTTCCGCTTCCCCGATCTGTTGGCGGAAGGCGTGACCAAGATACGCGAGGTCGCCGAACGCGTGAAGACCACCGAGATCAGGGACAAGAGCAAGGTTTTTAACACTGCGCGCGTCGAGGCGCTGGAGCTGGATAACCTGATCGAAGTGGCGCAAGCCACCATGACCGCTGCGGAAGCGCGCAAGGAAAGCCGAGGCGCGCATGCGCGCGAAGATTTCCCCGAACGCGACGACAAGAACTGGCTCAAGCATTCGCTGTACTTCAGCGAGGACCGGCGTCTCGATTACAAGCCGGTGCGTCTGAAACCGCTGACGGTCGAAACCTTCCCGCTCAAGGCGCGGATCTACTAGGAGACGGCGATGAAGTTCAAAATCTATCGCTACAACCCGGAAGCCGACAACGCTCCTTACATGCAGGACTACGATCTGGACCTGCAGGCAGGCGATGCCATGTTGCTCGATGCATTGATGTTGCTGCGCCAGCAGGATGACAGTCTGGGCTTTCGCAAATCCTGCCGCGAAGGGGTGTGCGGTTCGGATGCGATGAATATCAACGGGCGCAACGGGCTGGCCTGTATCACGCCGCTATCGTCGCTCAAGCAGCCGATCGAGATCCGACCCTTGCCGGGGCTGCCGGTGATCCGCGACCTGGTCGTGGACATGACACAGTTCTTCAAGCAGTACCATTCGATCAAGCCGTATCTGGTGAACAACGATCCGCCGCCCGAGACCGAGCGTCTGCAGTCGCCAAAAGACAGGGTCGAGCTGGATGGATTGTACGAATGCATTTTGTGCGCATGCTGCACGACGTCCTGTCCCTCGTTCTGGTGGAACCCGGACAAGTTCGTCGGCCCCGCCGGTCTGCTGCAGGCCTACCGCTTCCTCGCCGATACGCGCGACCAGGATACAGCGGCGCGACTGGACAATCTGGAAGACCCGTATCGCTTGTTCCGTTGCCATACCATCATGAACTGTGTCGACGTCTGTCCGAAGGAATTGAACCCGACGGAAGCCATCGGCAAGATCAAGGACATGATGGTAAAGAGGATGGTATAAGGATGCGATCCTGATGCGGTCCGTCGATCCGGTCTTTCTGGAGCGGGTGCGCTGGCGTTGCCGGCGCGGCATGCTTGAAATGGATATCCTGCTGGGGCGTTTCATTGAGCATCGTTATGCGCAAATGGACGAGCCGCAGCGAGTTGCCTTTGATGAATTGCTGGACCTGCCGGACACCGATCTGTGGGATCTGGTGCGCGGTGATAAAGAGCCGGAACAGGCGCGTCAGCGCGAAGTGCTGGAATGGTTAAAACAGGTTTGAGAGGGGAAGAGATGAATATGGAAACCAATCGTATTGCAACCTTGACGCTGGATGACGGGCGCACACTGGAATTGCCCATTCTGAAAGGTACTTTGGGGCCGGATGTGATCGACATCCGCAACTTGGGGAAAGTCGGTTTGTTCACCTACGACCCGGCATTCTTTTCCACTTCCAGTTGTATCTCCGAGATCACTTTCATCGATGGCGACCTGGGCCTGCTGTATTACCGCGGCTACCCCATCGAGCAACTGGCCGAGAAATCCGACTTCCTCGAAGTCTGTCATCTGCTGTTGAACGGCGAACTGCCGAGTGCGGAGCAGAAGGATGAATTCACCCGCAACATCACCCGGCACACCATGGTGCACGACCAGCTGGCGCGCTTCCTCAACGGTTTCCGCCGCGACGCGCACCCGATGGCGGTGATGGTGGGCGTGGTCGGCGCGTTGTCGGCGTTCTATCACGACTCGCTGGACATCAACAATCCGCAACACCGCACCGTTTCCGCACACCGCCTGCTGGCCAAGGTGCCGACCATCGCGGCCATGGCGTACAAATACAACGTGGGCGAACCCTTCGTCTATCCGAAGAACAAGTTCTCCTATGTGGAGAACTTCCTGTACATGATGTTCTCCACGCCGGCGGAAGAATACGTGCCCAACCCCATCCTGGTGCGCGCGCTGGAACGTATCCTGATCCTGCATGCGGACCACGAGCAGAACGCGTCCACTTCCACCGTGCGACTGGCTGGTTCCAGCGGCGCCAATCCCTTTGCCTGTATCGCATCCGGTATCGCCGCCTTGTGGGGCCCGGCGCACGGCGGGGCCAACGAGGCGGCGCTGAAGATGCTGGAAGAGATCGGCGATGTGTCGCGCGTGGCGGAATATGTGCAGGGCGTGAAAGACAAGAAATACCGCCTGATGGGTTTCGGTCACCGCGTGTACAAGAACATGGATCCACGCGCCAAGGTGATGCGCGAAACATGTTACGAAGTGCTCAAGGAACTCAAGCTGGAGAACAACAAGCTGTTCGAGCTGGCGATGGAACTGGAGAAGACCGCGCTGAACGATCCGTACTTCATCGAGCGCAAGCTGTATCCGAATGTGGACTTCTATTCCGGCATCGTGCTGCGCGCCATCGGTATCCCGACCAATATGTTCACCGTGATCTTCGCCGTGGCACGCACCATCGGCTGGGTGTCGCAGTGGAACGAGATGGTGGCCGACGCCGAGCAGAAGATCGGCCGTCCGCGTCAGTTGTACCGCGGCGCGGTGCGCCGTGATTTCGTGCCGGTGAACAAGCGCTGATCGGACAAGTCATGACCGCACCCGAGAGCAGCTACCTGCAAGCGATGCAAGACAGTTCGCCGCTGTTCGGCGGCAACAATGTCTTTATTGAAGGTTTGTATGAAGACTATTTGCGCGATCCCGGCAGTGTGCCGCCGGAATGGCGCGAATATTTCGCCAGGCTGCAATCAACCGGGTCGCAAGCGGACGTTGCCCATACGCCGATCCGGCAAGGTCTGGCGCTCGACACCGCCGCAGCCGCCCACCCTTCCGTCGCGCAGACCGACGAGATGCGCAAGCAGGCTTCTGTGCTGCAACTGATCAACGCGCACCGCTTCCTCGGCGTGCGCGCTGCCGGCCTCGATCCGCTGGCGCGCCACGTGAAGCCCGAGGTCGCCGAGCTGAATCCTGCCTATTACAACCTCTCCGAATCGGACATGAACACCCTGTTCAATACCGGTTCGCTGGTGGGCGGAGCGCGCATGACGCTGCGCGACATTCTGCAACGCTTGCGCCGTATCTACTGCGGCAGCGTCGGGGCGGAATACATGTATATCAACAATGTGGCGCAGAAACGCTGGATCCAGTCGCGACTGGAGGGCGATCAGGGGTTGCCGGATTATCCCGCCGAGACACGCCGCGCCATCCTTTCCCATCTCACCGCCGCAGAAGGACTGGAGCGTTACCTGCATACCAAATATGTCGGACAGAAGCGTTTCTCTCTGGAAGGCGGCGAGACGCTGATACCGCTGCTGCATCACCTGCTGCAGCGCGCAGGCAAGCAGGGCGTCAAGGAATCCGTCATCGGCATGGCGCACCGAGGTCGCCTGAATGTGCTGGTGAACACTTTGGGCAAACAGCCCAAGAACCTGTTCGCGGAGTTCGAAGGCATCCATCACGAACACCTGACCTCCGGCGACGTGAAATATCACCAGGGGTTCTCGTCCGACATCGACACGCCGGGCGGGCCGATGCACGTCACGCTCGCCTTCAATCCTTCCCATCTCGAGATCGTGAATCCGGTGGTGGAAGGTTCGGTGCGCGCTCGCCAACATCGTCGTAAGGACGTCAAGGGCAAGGAAGTGCTGCCGATCTTGCTGCACGGCGATGCCGCCTTTGCCGGGCAGGGCGTGAATCAGGAAACGTTCAACCTGTCTCAGACGCGTGGCTACAAGACCGGTGGCACCGTCCACATCGTCATCAATAATCAGATCGGTTTCACGACTTCGCTGGCGCAGGATGCGCGCTCTTCGCAGTACTGCACCGATGTGGCGAAGATGGTCGAGGCACCTGTCTTCCATGTGAACGGTAACGACCCGGAAGCGGTGTTGATGGTGACCGAACTGGCTTTCGATTTCCGTCAGCAGTTCAGCAAGGACGTGGTGATCGACATGGTGTGCTTCCGCAAACTGGGGCACAACGAACAAGATGAACCGCTGGTCACCCAGCCTTTCATGTACGGCTACATCAACAAGCACCCAGGCATGCGTGCCTTGTATGGGCAGAAGCTGGTGGAGGCGGGGGTCATCGAGCCGGGTGAGCCGGAGGCGATGGTCGCCGACTATCGCAATGCCTTGGACGAAGGGCGCAACCCGATCGCCAAGGTGATTCCGGACTACCATTTCGAGTACGGTGTGAGCTGGGCCAAGTACCGTGGTGATGTGGTCTGGAACATTCCGCTCGACACCGGTGTCTCGCGCGAGCGTCTGCAGCAACTGGCCGAGCGACTGACGGAGGTACCGGAAGGATTCAAGCTGCATTCACGCGTGCAGAAAATTGTGACCGACCGCATTGCCATGGGCAAGGGCGAGCTGGCGCTGGACTGGGGCATGGCCGAGAACCTGGCCTACGCCACCTTGCTCACCGAGGGGTATGCGGTGCGATTGTCGGGCGAGGATTGCGAACGCGGCACCTTCTTCCACCGGCACGCGGTGTGGCATGACCAGAACCGCACGCAATGGGACAAGGGCTATCACGTACCCCTGCAGAATCTGGCACCCGACCAGTCCGACTTCGTGGTCATCAATTCCATCTTGTCCGAGGCTGCCGTGCTCGGTTACGAATACGGCTATGCGACAGCAGAGCCCGAGACATTGACTATTTGGGAGGCGCAGTTCGGGGATTTCGCCAACGGCGCGCAGGTCGTCATCGACCAGTTCATCACCTCCGGCGAAGCGAAGTGGGGCAGACTGTGCGGGCTGGTCATGCTGCTGCCGCACGGCTACGAAGGGCAGGGGCCGGAACACTCTTCCGGGCGAATCGAGCGCTATCTGCAACTGTGCGCCGACTACAACATCCAGGTGTGCATCCCGTCCAATTCGGGGCAGATATTCCATCTGCTGCGCCGCCAGATGGTGCGCCCGACGCGCAAGCCGCTGGTCGTGTTCACGCCCAAGAGTCTGCTGCGCAGCAAGGATGCCTCTTCGCCGCTGGAAGATCTGACGCACGGCGGTTTCCTGGCGGTGATTCCGGAAGTGGAAGCGCTGGAGACGGACAAGGTGCGCCGCATCATCGCCTGCAGCGGCAAGGTGTATTACGACCTGGTCAAGGGCCGCGAGGAACGCGGCATCCGCAACATGGCGATCATCCGCATCGAGCAGCTCTATCCGTTCCCGCACGACGAGTTCGCCGCGCAGGTCGCCGCCTATCCGAACGCGACCGAGGTCGTGTGGTGTCAGGAAGAGCCGGGCAACCAGGGCGCATGGCACCGCATCCAGCATTACCTGTTGCGCCAGATGCGCAAAGGCATGCGCCTCGATTACGCACTGAGACCTTCGTCGGCATCGCCGGCTGCAGGCTATCTCGCCATCCATAACGAACAACAGAAAGCAGTGATCGAGGCCGCCTTCCGCCCCGATCTGGACGTCAAGAACAGACCAGGAGTACAACACTATGAGCATCATTGAAGTCAAAGTCCCGCAATTATCCGAGTCCGTCTCCGAAGCGACACTGCTGACCTGGAATAAGAAGGTCGGCGAGCAGGTCAGCGAAGGCGAGAATCTGATCGACATCGAGACCGACAAGGTGGTGCTGGAACTGCCCGCGATCAAAAGCGGCGTGCTCAGCCGCATCCTCAAGGAGAGCGGCTCGCAAGTGGTGAGCGGCGAGGTCATCGCGCAGATCGATTCTGCTGCTACAGCCAAACCCGCTGCCACCGAGACCGCAGAGCCGGCTCTGGCAGCAGAACCCGCCGCCAAAGCAGTTGCGCCTGCCGCTGTTTCACCTTCCGCCCGCAAGCTGGCGCATGAACATGATGTCGATGCCAGCAACCTGACAGGCAGCGGCAAGAACGGTTTGGTCACCAAGGAAGATGTGTTGAACGCAGTGCAGGCAAAGCCTGCTGCGGCAGCTGCCGCAGCGCCAGTGCCGGCAACTGTTTCAAGCGTAGAACGCGCAGAACAACGCGTGCCCATGACACGCATCCGTCAGCGCATCGCCGAGCGCCTGCTGCAATCGCAGGCAAACGCCGCCATCCTCACCACCTTCAACGAAGTGAACATGCAGCCGGTGATGGAATTGCGCAGCCGCTACAAGGATGCGTTCGAGAAGAAGCATGGTGTGAAACTCGGTTTCTCTTCCTTCTTCGTCAAAGCGGCGGTGCATGCGCTGAAGAAGTTCCCCGTCGTCAACGCATCGGTCGACGGTACGGATGTGTTGTACCACAACTATTTCGACATCGGTGTCGCCATCGGCAGCGAGCGCGGCCTAGTGGTGCCCGTCATCCGCGACGCGGATCGCATATCGTTCGCGGATATCGAGCGCCGCATCGCCGACTTCGCCGCGCGCGCCAAGGACGGCAAGATCGGTATGGAAGAGCTGGCCGGCGGCACCTTCTCCATCACCAACGGCGGTGTATTTGGTTCCATGCTGTCCACGCCCATCATCAACCCGCCGCAGAGCGCCATCCTCGGCATCCACGCCACCAAGGATCGCCCCGTGGCGGAGAACGGCCAGGTCGTCATCCGCCCCATGAACTATCTCGCCGTCTCCTACGACCACCGCATCATCGACGGTCGCGAAGCGGTGCAGTTCCTGGTCGCGATCAAGGAATATCTGGAGATGCCGGGGCTGGTATTGCTGGATCTGTGATGACTGCGTTCCGTGCTTTCCGCATCTTTGAAGAGAACGGCAAGTCTCAGGGCAGACTGGTCGATCTGACGCTGGACGACCTCGATGGCGGCGAGGTCGTCATTCGCGTCCACCATTCCGGGGTGAACTACAAGGACGCTTTGGCTGCGACTGGCGCGGGGAAAGTGATCCGTCGGTTCCCCTGTGTGGGCGGGGTGGATGCGGCGGGGATCGTTGAGAGTTCGGCGGATTCGCGATTCAAGGCGGGCGATGCGGTGTTGGTCACCGGTTACGACATGGGCGTGGCGCATGACGGCGGCTTTGCCGAATATGCGCGCGTGCCGTCAGACTGGCTGGTGCCGTTGCCGGTCGGGCTGACGCTGTTCGAAGCGATGGCGCTGGGCACGGCGGGATTCACTGCGGCGCTGGCGATCCACCGCCTGGAGCAGAACGATGTATCGCCGGACAAAGGCAAGGTCATCGTCACCGGCGCGACCGGCGGCGTGGGCAGTCTGGCGGTGCAGATGCTGGCGCAACTGGGTTATCACGTGGTGGCGCTGACCGGCAAGGAAAGCGAACAGAATTTTCTGAAGAGTCTGGGCGCAAGTGAAGTGTTGCTGCGCAGCAGTGTGGATATGCAAAGCACCCGCCCGCTGGAAAAAGGTTTGTGGGCGGCGGCACTGGATGCGGTGGGCGGCGACACGCTGGCCTGGCTGGCGCGCACTATGCAGATGGAAGGGGCTATTGCCAGTTTCGGCAATGCCGGCGGCGCGGCGCTAAACACCACGGTGTTCCCCTTCATACTGCGCGGGGTGAAACTGCTCGGCGTGGATTCGGCCGCAACAGTGATGCCGCTACGCAAACAGTTGTGGGGCAGGTTGGCTTCAGAACTGCGACCGAATGGCCTGGATAAGATCGCACACACCATCACGCTGAGTGAGTTGCCGCAAGCATGCGAGCAATTGATTGCGGGCGAAGCGCGCGGTCGGGCTGTAGTCGATTGCGCTGCGAATTGAGAATCGCTCGGTTATAATCCGCGCCCCTCGAAGCCGTCTGGCTTCGAATGCGAAAGTGGCGGAATTGGTAGACGCACTGGATTTAGGTTCCAGCGCCGCAAGGCGTGAGAGTTCGAGTCTCTCCTTTCGCACCAAGTACTTACGGTACTTATTTATACCTTCAAATACCGTCAAATACCCTGAAATTTGGTTGAAATTTGACGGGATTTGACGTGACAAAAAAGCAACATCCCCTCATCCCTAAAATACGATTCAGCACCGTTTGCACTAGCAGCCCAACACTTATAGATGGCGCTTCATCACAAGCTTGTGTGATGCCAGAAGCCTTTCATTCGCACTAATATTCGCACATCTCAATTCCAACGGACGAAACCTGCCAAGGCAGGCATTCGTATTCGCTCGCCTCGAGCGAGCGCTCTTTAATCGTTGAGAAAGGAATTGATATGTTGCAATACAAACCCGTAACTGTTGAAAGACTCATTTGCACTTGCGACCGCTGTGGCAAAGCCATGGACCAGGAAGCAGACCTGATGGAGTGGCAGGAACGCTTCGTCATTTCATTCAGGGCCGGCTTCGGGAGTGTCTTTGGGGATGGGAATTCGGTAGAAGGGGACTTCTGTCAGGACTGTATCCAGACTGTTCTGGGAAAATACCTGAGAGTGAGGCTGGATGACCCATTCGAGCCAAAGCACAAACTGACCAGCGAGCCGCAGAAACTGCTTCAACCCAACCAGCAAAAGAAAGTCGAGGAGGGCGAGCGAATGCAGGAGGAGCTGCTGGGCATCATCAAGGGGACGGATGAACGTGTAGCCAACATCAGGAAGTTGGCGAATCGGCTCGATATTCCCCAAGGGCAGGTCGCTGATGTGGCGATCGATCACATGCTGCAGGCCACACAGCATCTGAAGAAAGCTGATGAGGCGTCAGAGGCGCAGTCATGATCTGAAAAACCGAAGACTTGAATCTTGGGCCAGCGATGCTGGCCCATTTTTTTGTACAGTTCACAGGCATCGACAAGCTTGTCAGGTCGGACTGGCGCAATCTATTCACTAGAATCCTCCCCTGAAAACTACAGGCAGGAGATCCACATGACTACGACATTTTTGATCATCGGATTCGCGTTTGCCATACTGATACTGTTATCAGCGGCAAGCGGCACCGGTACCAATACAAGCAAAGATGATAGCGACGGCTCTGAAGATTCATCGAGCTTGTTGGCCGGTACAACGGCCACATCCTTGTTCTCTGATGATGATTGGGAAAGCACGACTTCAGGCTTATCACTGTTAGATGACGACAATATGGGGTGCGGCAGTATCAACCCGGCCTCCGGCTTGCCCATGGTTGGCTGTCTCGATATTGAAGGTAATGCTTACGGCACGAGCAGTTCATCATTCGATGATTCATCGTCATTGTTTGATGACAGCTCATCATCCCTATTCGACGATACATTCTCATCATCGATCTTTGACGATTCCTTCTCCTCATAGTCCTAGATGTTCGATGACTGAGAGAAACGATAATAAACATTGACCATGCGCGCGGCGCTGAATTACATTCCAGTCCGCTACAGGAATTACCAATAACAATAACGGGAGTCGTACGTTGCAATCATCACAACGCGAACCACGCGAATTTGAACGTCGTGTATTACTTGCTGTAGCAGGGACAACACCGCAGATACTTACCGAAACGCTCTATGCATTGAGCCAAGGCGCCCGTCCGTTCGTGCCGACCGAAGTCCATGTCGTAACGACCACGGAAGGGGCGCACCGCATCCGCTTGCAGCTGCTGGATCAAACCAAAGGCAAGTTCCATGAATTTTGCCGTGACTATGGGTTGACTGGCCAGATCGCGTTCCCGCCCGAGAACGTCAAGATACTGACCGACCTGAGTGGTCGGCATTTGCAGGACATTGTATCCCCCGAAGACAACGAGAACGCTGCCGACCAGATCGTGGCCTGGCTGCGTTCGTTCACACAAGATCCTGAGTGTGCGATCCATGCCTGTCTGGCGGGGGGGCGCAAGACCATGGGCTTCTATCTTGGGTATGGTCTGTCGCTCTATGGACGCGAACAGGACAGACTTTCTCATGTATTGGTGTCGCCCGAATTCGAAGGCCACCGGGAATTCTTCTATAAACCGCCGACATCGCAAACGCTTTATGCCAGAAGCATGGTCGGAGCGCTGGTCGATGAACGACCGGTTACGACTGAAGATGCAAAGATATGGCTGGCAGAGATCCCGTTCGTGAGATTGCGTGACGGAATGCCCTCGGAGCTATTGGCCGGCAAGGCCAGCTATACCGATGCGGTGCTGGCAGTTCAACAAAACTTACCAAGTAACACGCTCAAGATCGACATCACGAATCGACAGCTCACATGCGGTGGAGTGGACGTGAAGCTGGCTCCACGGGAGCTTGCTTTCTATTCATGGCATGTGCAGCGAAGTATCAGATGGGAGATAAAGGCTGGATCAGCTGGAAGGACACGTTAGGGGAGGGCAACCAGCTGATGGATGAATATTTTTCCATCTACTTGGCTGTCCTGTCCAATGACACCATGCATCCGGATTATGAGGCAGCAAGAAAAGCATTTTCCCAAGGCTTCGGGAAGGATGACTGGGCGGGCATGTTGCATCACGTAAATCTGCGCATTCGAAATACGCTCAATAAGCGTCATGGAAGTGCCTTTGAGATCCACTCCAGACGTGCAAAAGGTAATGGGGGCATAAAGCTTTATGGCGTCGACTATCCGGTTGAGCGGATCGTGCTTAACTTTGAATCAATCTCCAAAAACTAGAGATCATGAAAATACAAATAGCCATTGGGGAGTGCGATGAACATAGTAGTCACCCCCGAGAGGAGGCATCTCAGGAAACGTCTCGTTCAAGCTGTGTTCGCCAGGAGGCATAACGTGGAGTTATGCGGCGCGCTCAAGCGGAACTTCCCAGCCGGGGAATACAAGTACGGCGGGATGGCACTGGAGAGCACGGGCAAGAACTTTTGCGCGCTCAACACCCAAATTTACTCGGCCGTTCTCAATGGCGGAGATGGTGGCTTGCGGAATGCCCGTGAGTTCGGACAGTTGGCTCTGGCTCAGTTCTTGGAGTTCGCGCAGGATACGGACAGACTCTCCCACCGAGACCTCAACTCGCTTTTTCGCGGGACGAAACTCTTTCATTTCATGGCCTCCTGTAATCGTGGGCGGTGACATGGATAACTTGAATCTGCAATACGTTGGCGACAACTCGATAAATCACTCGCCACTGAAGCCCGAGCCGAGAGGAACGG
>WOZO01000117.1 GCA_011620315.1 Sideroxydans sp.
CGTTCTTCGCCAGGGAGTCCAAGTGAGGTACGCCTTCGTCGCTCGTGAACGGACTCACTATCCGGTTCGGCTGCTGTGCCGCGTGCTGGCAGTGTCGGTGGCCGGCTTCCACGACCACCTGCACCGGCAACGCCGGACGCGACCGGATGCCGACGGGGCAGTGCGGGCTGATCTGCACACGGCCCACGCGGGCAGCCGCGGCACCTACGGGCGTCCACGCTTGGTTCGGGCCCTGCGGGCCCGCGGCCACGCCGTGGGCCCCAAGCGCGTGGCCAGGCTGATGCGCGAGGAAGGACTGCGCGGGCGCTGCAAGTGACCTGCCCCCTGCCCGCCGTACCAGCTGAAAGTAGAGAAGTCCGTCAATTTATGGAGAATGACGGGCATGAGAAAGAGCAGATACAGCGAAGAACAGATCATTGGTTTTCTGAAGCAGGCCGATGCCGGGATGCCGATCAAGGAGTTGTGCCGCAAGGGCGGTTTCTCGGATGCCACGTTCTACAAGTGGCGGTCCAAGTTTGGCGGCATGGACGTATCCGACGCCAAGCGGCTGAAGGAACTGGAAGGCGAGAACGGCAAGCTCAAGAAGCTCCTGGCCGAAGCGCATCTGGACATCCATGCCCTCAAGAGCGTCTTCGGGGTAAAGCGCTAGCCCCACAAGTCAAGCGCGAGGCCATCGGCAAGATGATCGAGCAGTTCGATCTCTCCGAGCGCCACGCATGCGGTCTTGTGGGGCTCTCCCGAGACAGTTACCGAAACCCGCCGGTGCTGGACGAAACAACCGTGGCGCTGAGCACGGCCATCATCGACATCGCTCAGGTGAGGCGCCGGTTTGGCTATCGGCGCATCCATGATCTGCTCCGCCCGGAGTTTCCGAACGTGAATCACAAACGCCTGTATCGGCTGTACAGCGTCGCCAAGCTGGCAGTACGCAAACGCAAGAAGGCCAAGCGGCCAGCGAGCGAGCGCGTGCCGCTCCAGATCGCCCGGGTCGTCAATGAAGTGTGGAGTATGGATTTTGTCAGCGACAGTCTGGCCAGCGGCCGGCGCATCAAGTGCCTGACGGTGGCGGACGACTTCAGCCATGAGTGCGTCGATCTCGCCACCGACTTCGGCATCTCTGGCCAGTACGTGACCCGGCTACTGGATCAGGCGGCCATCTTCCGCGGCTAGCCGAAAGCGGTGCGCACCGACAATGGTCCGGAGTTCACCAGCAGAGCATTCATGGCCTGGGCACAGGCCCATGGCATTCGTCATCTGCTGATTCAGCCAGGGCGGCCGATGCAGAACGGCTACATAGAAAGCTTCAACGGCAAGTTCCGGGACGAGTGCCTGAACGAGCATTGGTTCGAGACCTTACCCCAAGCCAGAGCGGCTATCGCCGCTTGGCGCCAGGACTACAACGAGGCGAGACCTCACAGCAGCTGTCGGCGCATGCCGCCAGCCAAGTTTGCCGCATTGCATCGACAGCATGCTGTCGATGCAATGCAAACCACCAATGAATCGATTACCCTTGCAACCGGACTTCCTGCCGAATGAGTGGTACGGCTACAGGGGGCAGGTCACCTGGTCAGGCATTGCTTACTTGAAGCTCTGTGGTAGCGCCCCGCAATACAAACAGTGCTGACCGAAGGAAAAGGACGGCCAGCGCCAAGCCCACCAGAATGTCTAGACAGCCAGAACCTGTGAGCCACACACCGAAGGCGGCGCACAAAACCGATATATTCGCAACAATGTCGTTGCGAGAACACAACCAGACTGAATTCATATTTATATCGTCGGCCTGGTGTCGCCAGAGCAAGACCAAACACAAGCTGTTCGCAGCAAGCGCGAGCAAACCAATGGCCCCAATGGCCTCAAACACCGGAATCTGTGGAACAATGATTCTGTAAATGGCTTGCCCAAGAACGAACAGACCAAATGCCGCCATGATGCCGCCTTTGAATACCGCGGAGATAGCCTTCATCCTTGCGCTGCGCGCGACAACATAGAGACTGAAGCCATAAACCAGAGCGTCACCCAACATATCCAGCGAGTCCGCGACCAAAGAGACTGAACCGGCGAGCAAACCTGCTGTGAGTTCTACTCCGAACATGACAGCGTTGATACCCAGCACTATCTTGAGCGTCGCGCCTTGGCGATTGCGAAGCGCCTCGATCTCACAAGCTTTGTCATTGCAGCAATCAGTCATTGTGTGTCCTGAAAATGCTTAACGCCCAGGTTCAGAGGCGGTCCCGTGAAGCGGGGACGTCCTCTGGAACCGATTGTTGGGCCACTGCTCGCTCATTCCGGCTTTGCGTCAGCGCCATGCTCAGATAACTGCGCTCCAAACCATCTGTGTATAGCCGTCAGCAGATGGATATCCGTTGTCGTAAACGTTATTGCAGCGCCATTTCGCAGAGCGGCATACGTTACTTCAATGTGAGAGGCTCCTGCCTCGAGTTCCTTAAGTCCAGGCATGTCTGCTCCATGCAGCTTCGCAGGATCGGAATAATTCCCCTTCTGAAACTGCCCCGCTTCATGCTGTAGGTGCTGTTGAATGAGCGCAATCTGATCAATCTCTCCCTCTTTCCTTGTGACAACACTTTCTACCCCGCCCTGCTCCGTCATCTTGAAGATGTGCACGGTCTTGGACATATCGAATGGCATCACGTCATGCGACATTTGATGCACGTGCTCTTGCTGCGTCGTTTCGGCCAATGCGGGCATGACCAGACATGTGGCCAGCACCACTGCTAATACCGCGGCAGAGTGTGCGCCCGGATGTTTATTCATATGTGCCATCTCAAAACCTCGACCATGTGTGCACAGAGGCCCAACGATAAGGATCAGCCGCGGCCGGGGAGGAGCGAAGCGACGAGCCAGACATCGGCTGGATCCGCTTGTTGGGTGTCACGGCAACAGAACAATGTTACTTCCATATCGATCCTCAAGCATCCAGTGGCGCTGCCACGTAGACGATCTATTGTTGATATTCCCCAACAGGTGGTTCTGGACCCACTCTTCGTCGGGAAACTCCATCTCCTTCACCGTTCCGGTCGTGTCGTTCATGTACCGGTCTCTATCGACG
>WOZO01000065.1 GCA_011620315.1 Sideroxydans sp.
GCTCGACCCGCTGCCCGAAGGCACGCGCCTGGTGGCCGGCCAGACCGTCACGGTGGAGATCGTGGAAGACGGCGCGCGCCATGCGGTTTCCACGCCGACCGCGCCCAAGGGATGAGGAGGCGCGACATGGCATCTCTCAAGCCGGTCCTGCGCATGGCGCCGCTGCTGGCCGCTAGCGAAGCGCAACTGGCGGACGGTTAGGTGGAACGAAGTGATCGGGGACAACGGTTTCACCCGTGAAGAATATTGATTGCATTGAAGTGGCTCTGCATGGCTTCCCCATTTGTGAACAAGTTAAATGCCAACATCTTTCCCGTCCGTGCGGGAATCTCGTCTTGCGCCAGCCTCCTGTTCCGGGGATTTCGCTGTGTGCCTCGCGCCGTGCGTGTGGGGCGATGCGCGTTGAGCGAATCTGCAAGTCGGGGCGAACTTTAGGGGAGTGGGGATGCGAGTGTAAATGCTATTCGCATGACATTGCGTGATGAATCAGAAGTTGTAGATGCCGATGTAGTGGGTGGTTTCGCCCTTGTCGTTCTTGACGGCGGTGATGGTGAGCCAGTACGGGTGGAGGATGCGGTCTTCCTTGGTCTTGATGCGTATCTCACCACTCCAGCAGCCCTGTTGCAGGAGGGTGTTCCAGAGTTGCTGGTAGTATCGTTCATCGTGCATGCCGGATTTGAAGATGCGCGGATTTTTGCCTTCGATCTCGTCCATCGTGTAGCGCGTCTTGGTCAGGAATTTCTGGTTGGCGCGGATGATGTTGCCGTCGGCGTCGGTGATGATGGTGGGGTCCTTGATCTCGAAGGCGACGGCGGCGATGCGCAGGTCTGCCTCGATCACCTTGTGCCGTGCGATATTCTGCACCAGAGGGCGCAGCAGCAAATAGTAGAAGACGGGGAACAGCAGCAGTGAGAGCAGTGTGGCGTCGAGCAGCGAAGCAGCCACCCTGGAGGATGTGGGCAGCCAGGTCATGATGCCCATGACGGAGGCTTCGACGATGAACACCGATGCAATCAGGATGATTGCCAGTCGTTTCACAGACTGTCTCTGTTCCTTGATCTGTTTTGTTTGGGCGGGTATCTGTATGTTCGACATGTCTGGCTCACTTGGCGCTCGTTGGAAATTTTGACTTGGCGTCACGTTATTGTCGCTCTTGGTTTGATCGTACCACGGACTTTGATGTAATGAGTATTCTGGGCTGACTATGAGGCTCAGTAGTGCATGGATTCGGTGGGTTGCGGCGGAGCATGTTGGCGACCGGTGTTGATAGGGGAGGTGGAAATAAAAAAGGAATTCTGGCTGGAGCGGTGGGAGCGGGCGGAGATCGGGTTTCATCAGAATTAGGTGAATCCTTATCTGCTGCAGTATTGGGGCGAGTTGCATGCGCAGGGCGGGGAGGTGTTCATGCCTTTGTGCGGCAAGAGTCTGGATATGCTGTGGCTGCGCGGGCAGGGGTATCGCGTGCTGGGGGTGGAGCTGAGCGTGATCGCGGTGCGGGATTTCTTTTCCGGGCAGGGCAAGTCGCCGGCCCATTCGCGCTCGGATAAATTCGAATGCTGCGAGGCGGAGGGCATCCGCATCTTGTGCGCGGATTTTTTCGATCTGAGCAAAGAGGACATGGCGCAGGTGTGCGCGGTGTATGACCGCGCTTCGCTGGTGGCGTTGCCGCCGGAGATGCGTGCGCGCCATGCGCGGCATCTGGTGGATATTCTGCCGGCCGGGTCGCAGGTGTTGCTGGTGACTTTCGATTATCCGCAGGAGCAGATGCCGGGGCCGCCGTTCGCGGTGTCGGTGGATGAGGTGCAGGCTTTGTATAGCCCGTATGCGGCGGTGCGTTTGCTGGCGCAGCAAGACATTCTGGATCGCCAGCCGCGCTTCAAGGCGCGCGGTGTGACGAGGATGCAGGAGAACATCTTTTTGCTGACTTTGAGGTGATGTTCATGTGCTGAATAAGAGAGGCGGACATATGGACGCCTCGTCTTGTTGATCCAGCCTTGCTATGCTGCCATCGGTAGTGGCAGCTGAAAGTGCCCTTCTACGATACCGCTGACGGAAATATCTTCGTCCAGTTCTTTCCAGCGCAACGCGGTGCCATTCGCGCGTAGCGAGACTTGTTTGAGTTGTTCGTCACTTGCCTTGCTCAGCAGTCTGAAACGTGCAGCGGGGAAACCGATCTGCCGACCATCGGTGAGTTCGATGAAAACGATGCGTCCGCTCACCCAGACGCGGGTGGCGCAATGCTCCAATTCAGTGATCGAAGAACTCATGCCATTTCTCCTTGAGCAGTTCCTGATGTTCAAATACGGCGGCTTCAATGCGCCGCAACTCTATGGGGTTGATGTTGCGGCTGCGTGCCAAACGTATAGGTTCCAGCCAGAACTTGCACTCTCCGCATCCGGTGTCTACATGAATATGTGGCGGTTCCATGCCTTCGTCAGAGTAGAAGTGGAAGGCCAATTCAACAGACGTAGAACAGTAGGCATAACTGGTAGGGTAGTGGCTGTGTGCGGGTGATTCTACACCAAAGAATTTGGGTGGGGACTTGTGGTGATCAAACGACGGTGAGCCCGAGCGAGCACCAGTCTTGCATGCCGCCGCGATACCACTTGAGTTTTTCAGCGGGATAGCCGAGCGAGAGCAGGGTGTGGATGTAGTTCGGCGTCTGTCCGCACCACGGGCCGTTGCAGAAGATGGCGAGGATACGCGCGCTGCTGAAGTCGTAGCTGCCTTGCTTGTCTTTCACGCTGTACAGTTCCAGCAAGGTCTTTTTCACACCGGGCAGATCGGTCGGCTGGTCGGCCATGTTCTGCGCGTAGGGCACGTTCACCGCGCCGGGGAGGGTGACTTTTTTGTACCAGTCCAGTGTGCGCGAGTCGATCAGCATGTGGCGCGCGTCACCTGCCGCGATGTGCTGCAGATGATCGAGCACTTCCAGTTCGCCGAACGTTTCGACGCTCGCTGCCAGCCGCATCGGCTGGATGCAGTAGGGCGGGCAAGCGCGTGCGGTGGCGGCGTA